>DATKNV010000131.1:0-101770 GCA_035541215.1 Allostellaceae bacterium
CGTCACCCTGGCCGCGCTGGGCGTACATGAGGACGCAGTCGGCGGTGAGCGCGTCGCGCTTCCATTTGAGCCACGCCCCCTCGTGGCGTCCCGAGAGATAGGGCGCATCGGCTCGCTTCAACATCAGCCCCTCGATCCCGGGCTTGCGCGCACCGGCGCGGAGCGCGCGGAGCTCGGCCCAGATCGAGAACGGAATGAGCGGCGAGAGATCGAGGGAAGCTCGCGCCGCCGCACGATACCATCGCTCGAGCCGCGCCCGTCGCTCCGAGAACGGCAGCGTCCGGAGATCGTCCCCACCGAGACGCAGGAGATCGTAGGCGCGAAGCACGACCGGAATTTCCGCCACCGCCGCGGCGCTCGCGCGCGAGCGGATCAGACGGCGGCGCAATCCCTCGGGCAATGCCGGCTCGCCCGAGCGCAGCGCAAGAAGCTCGCCGTCGAGCGCGATGTCCTCGTCGATCCCCGCGCCGATCTCCGGGAATGCCGCGGCGATCTCATCGCCGAGCCGCGAGTAGAGTCGGCGCTCGCCGCCGCGGCAGACGAGCTGCGCGCGGAGCCCGTCCCACTTCCACTCCGCCCGATAGTCGCGGGGATTGAGGCTTGCGAGCGAGGCCTCGTCGAGCGAGGCCGCGAGCATGAAGGGCGTGAAGGCCGGATGGTTTTGAAGGTCGGGCTCGCGCGCGTGTCCCTCGAGCCAAGCGAAGAGAGCAGCATAGGGCGGATCGACGCCGTGCCAGACCGCCTCGACCCGATCGAGGCTTTTGCCGCTCCAGGCCGCGACCGCGTCGCGAGCAAGCCGCGCCGACGCGCCTGCGCGGAGACCGCCGGTCGCAAGCCGCAGCAGTGCCCATCTCCCCGCGGGATCGAGCCGGTCGAGCCACCCGGCGAGGTTGGCACGCGCTTCCTCGCGCGTGCTGCGGAGAAGCGTCTCCACGATCTCCGCGAGCGCGGGCATTGCGTTCTCCGAGGGCATCTCGACCGGCCAGATCAGCGCCACGGTCTCCGCGAGGTCGCCGACATACTCGTGCGACCACGCGAAAAGCTCGGGATCGACGCGCTCGGCCGCGAGCCCGCGCAGCTGCGGCGGCGTCACCGTCGGAAGATCGAGCGCCCCCGCGACGATCGCGAGCGCCCAGCCGCGATCGGGATCGCCCGCGCGCGCGAGATAATCCGCGAGGAAGCGGATGCGTGCTCGCGGCTCCGATGTCCGCTGGAGCGCGTCGATGAGCTCCGCGAAGCGCTTCATCCGCGCCTAGCTCCCCTCCTCCGCGAAGCCCGCGAGCGAGAGGGCGCGGGCGCGGATGCCGTTCCGCGCGGCCTGTCGGATCAGCGCCTCTTCACGGCCGTGCGTCACCCAGACCTCGGGCGCACGCACGTCGAGGAGCGTCTGGTTGAGCTCGTCCCAATCGGCGTGGTCGGAGAGCACCAGCGGCAGCTCCACGCCCCAGCTCCGCGCGCGCGCGCGCACGAGCATCCAGCCGGAGGCCATGGCGACGAGCGGCGCCGGGAACTGCCGCAGCCATTCGTCGTCGCCGCCGGGCGTGGAGAGCACGATCTGGCCCGCGAGCTCCTCGCGGCCCGCCTCCTCGAGCGGCAGCAGCCGCCCGAGCGCGACGCCGAAGCGCTCGTAGACCGCGCAATAGGGCGCGAGCGCGGCATCGAGATAAATGGGCGTGTCGTAGCCCGCCTCGCGCAGGAGCGCGATCACGCGCTGGCACTTGCCGAGCGAGTAGACGCCGACGAGATGCGTACGCTCGGGGAAGAGACGAATCGAGCGCAGGAGCTTCCCGATCTCGTCGCGATCGTGCGGATGGCGGAACACCGGCAAGCCGAAAGTCGCCTCGGTCACGAAGACATCGCAGCTTTCCGGCACGAATTCCGCGCAAGTGGGGTCGCGGCGGCGCTTGTAATCGCCGGAGACGACGACGCGGCTGCCGCGATAGTCGAGCGCGACCTGTGCGCTCCCGAGCACGTGCCCGGCCGGCAGCAGCCTGACCGTCACCTCGCCGAGACGGAGGGGCACGCCGTAGTCGAGCGCCTGCCGCTCTCGCCCCGCCCGATTCCCATAGCGCTCTTCCATGAGGGCGAGCGTCGCCGCCGTCGCAAGCACACGCTCGTGGCCCGGCCGCGCATGATCGGAGTGGCCGTGCGTGATCACCGCCCGCGCGGCCTTGCGCGTGGGGTCGATGTAGAGGTCCGCAGGCTCGCAATAGAGGCCCGCGGGCGTCGATCTGATCCAGGTCTCCGGTTTCGGAGCGGCGGGGTGCACGGTGCGGCCAATTCCTATTTCCCCCAAAATAAGCACTCCCGCGGCCGCGCGACAGGGGCGCGGCGGCTCCGCTATCATCGGCGGTCCATGATTGCCGCCGACGCCGTCCTTCCCGCGCGCTTCGCCGACTGGTTCGCCCGCCGCGGGTGGAAACCGCATGCGCATCAGCTCACGCTCCTCAAGGCTGCACGGCAGGGGCGCTCGGCGCTGCTGATCGCGCCGACCGGCGGCGGCAAGACCCTCGCGGGGTTTCTGCCGAGCCTCGTCGAGCTTGCGGAGGCGCCCCCAGGCGGGCTCCACACCATCTACGTGTCGCCGCTGAAGGCGCTCACGGTCGACATCCATCGCAACCTCGGCATGCCCATCGAGGAATTGGGCCTCCCGATCCGGCTCGAGACGCGCACCGGCGACACCCCGCACAAGAAGCGCGAGCGGCAGCGCGCCGATCCTCCGCACATGCTCATGACCACGCCGGAGTCGCTGGCGCTGCTGCTCTCCTACGAGGACTCGCCGGCGATCTTCGCGGGGCTTCGCGCGGTGATCGTGGACGAGCTGCACGCGCTCGCGGGAACGAAGCGCGGCGATCTCCTGTCGCTGGGACTGGCACGGCTCGTGAGGCTCGCGCCCCGGCATCGCCGTATCGGGCTTTCCGCGACCGTCGCCTGGCCCGACGACCTCGCGGCATATCTCTCCTACGGAGCGCCGGTGACGCGGATCGTCGGCGGCGCCGGAGCCGAGCCCGAGGCGTCGATCCTCGACACCGGCGAGCCCCTCCCCTGGGCGGGGCACATGGCCGTCCATGCCATTCCCGCCGTCATGGACGCGATCCGAGGCCATCGCACCACGCTCGTCTTCGTCAACACCCGCGCCCAGGCGGAATTGGCCTTTCAGGAGCTCTGGCGTCTCAACGACGAGAACCTCCCGATCGGGCTGCATCACGGCAGCCTCGCGGCGGAGCAGCGCCGCAAGATCGAGGCCGCGATGGCAAGGGGCGAACTGCGGGCGGTGGTCGCGACGTCCTCGCTCGACCTCGGCATCGACTGGGGCGACGTCGATCTCGTCGTGCAGCTCGGCGCGCCCAAAGGCGTCTCGCGGCTGATCCAACGCATCGGCCGCGCGAACCACCGGCTCGACACGCCGAGCCGCGCCCTTCTCGTCCCCGGGAACCGCTTCGAGGAGCTCGAGTGCCGCGCCGCCCTCGACGCGCTCCGCGCGCACGAGCTCGACGGCGACCGGCCGCGGCCCGGCGGCCTCGACGTGCTCGCGCAGCACGTGATGGGCATGGCCTGCGCCCTCCCCTTCGAGGCGGACGCGCTCTACGCGGAGATCCGTACCGCCGCGCCCTATGCGGAGCTGCCGCGCAAGGATTTCGACGACGTCCTCCGCTTCGTCGAGCATGGCGGCTACGCGCTCAGGGCCTATGAGCGCTGGCGGCGGCTCTTCCGCGACAGTCTCGGCCGCCATCACGTGCTCTCGCCGCGGGTCGCGCAGCGCTACCGCATGAACATCGGCACCATCGTGGAATCGCCGATGCTCAAGGTGGTGCTGGGCCGCGGCCGCGTGCTCGGGGAGGTCGAGGAGTATTTCGCGCAAGGCCTCGTCCCCGGCGACACCTTCGTCTTCGCGGGCGAGCTGCTGCGCTTCCACGGCATCCGCGAGACCATGGTCGAGGCGAGCCGCGCTACCGGGGGAGGCATGCCGAAAGTGCCCGCCTATGCCGGCGGGAGACTGCCGCTCACCACGCACCTCGCCAACCGCGTGCGCGGGCTGCTCGCGGACCCGCGCGCCTGGCGAAGCTTTCCGGCCTCGGTTCAGGAGTGGCTCCGCCTGCAGCGCTGGCGCTCGGTGCTGCCGGAGCGCGACGAGCTCCTGGTCGAGGGCTTCCCCCGGGGCCCGCACGAGTATCTCGTCGCCTACTGCTTCGAAGGGCGGAACGCGCATCAGACTCTCGGCATGCTCCTGACGAAGCGAATGGAGCGGGCGGGTCTCAATCCGCTGGGGTTCGTCGCGACCGACTACGTGCTCGCGATCTGGAGCCTCAATCCCGCGCAGACCGTCGAGGCGCTCTTCGACGAGGACATGCTCGGCGACGATCTCGAGGCCTGGATGGCCGAATCATCGATGCTGCGCCGGTCGTTCCGCAACGTAGCGGTGATCGCGGGGCTCATCGAGCGATCGCTGCCGGGCGCGGAGAAGACGCGGAGGCAGGTGACGGTGAGTTCAGACCTCATCTACGACGTGCTCCGCAAGCACGAGCCCGAGCACATCCTCCTGCGTGCGACTCGCGCAGACGCCGCGACCGGCCTCACGGATGTCAAGCGCTTGGGCGAGATGCTGAAGCGAGTCAAAGGTCGGATCACCCATCGCCGCCTCGATCGCGTCTCGCCGCTCGCGGTGCCCGTGCTGTTGGAGATCGGCCGCGAGCAGGTCTACGGCAGCGCGCTCGACACGCTCCTCGACGACGCCGCGCGCGCGCTGATCGCGGAGGCGACGGAAGAGGCGGCGGTTCCGTCACCGCCGCGTAAGAGAAACGTCACACAGCCGCGACTGCTCTGAGATTCGGCGAAACGATCTTGCGTTTTACTGTCGCACCTCTCGTGCCGCCGGGGTCGCGTTCTTATCTCCCTCACAACGCCGCAACGCGTGCCCAGCGGGGCTGGAGGACGCTTGCGGGTCCGCGCAAAAAAGGGAGCAGAGCATGGCAAAACCGACTGGCCGCCAGCCCGACGGCGGCACTGGGGCCTTTCCCGGGATGGATCCCGCGCAAATCGCGAGCAATCTCGAGCCGATCTTCCAGGCCAGCACGAGGATGCTCGAGCACTGGCGGGTGGTGAGCGAGGAGCTCATGGAGTTCGGGCGCACCCGTCTCACCCGAAACATCGAGGTCGGCCGCAAGGTCGCGCAATCCGCGAGCCTCGAGCAGGCGATCGAGGCGCAGGCGGAATACGCTCGGACGGCGATGCAGGATTACATCGCCGAGAGCAACAAGCTCGCGGAGCTCGGAACTCGCGCCCTCATGGGAAGCTTCGCGGCATGGAAGCCCGCGCGCGAGCAGCCGGAGATCGTGGAGCCGGAGCGCCGAGCCGCCGCGGAATAGTCTGCGGGCTGCGTCCGGCGCAGCGGCTCGCTTTGCAGCGGACCGTCGGGCCGGGGCTATTTTTACCTAGCCGCTCCGCTGGATGGTCGAGAGCGCGCGGTCGTTCTTGGTCACCACGAGCGGCGGCAGGCAAACATACGCCTTGCCGCCGGCATAGACGCGGTGAAGGGCAACGTCGAGTCCCTCGAGCGCTTGCAGACGTCCCATCGATGGGCAAGCGACCGCCGTTTCCTTGCGCATCGGAAAGATCGTGTCGATCAATAGCCTGGCGCCGCCGGGCGAGACGCTATAGCCGATCGTGCCGAAGGAGCCCTGGTGCCGATAAGGGACGGGCGATAAGGGCAATGTCTGAAAGCCGCTCACCGAGCGCCGAAGCGCATTCTGGTCGAAGAAGACGCGGCAGGGCGTGACGCCCGGCAGGATCTGGAATTGGATCGGAGCATCGAAGTTCCATCCCCACACGATCATCGCCCAGTCCGCCGGCAGCACCCTGATGACGCGGCCCGCGAGCCCGAGGAAATCGCGATGGACCACGGCGTCGTCCTCGAGGATCGTGGTGGGCTCGCTGGATGTTAGAGCCATGCGCCAGATCGCAAGGTGCGAGAGCGCATTTCCAATGGCGGGGCGCGGCATCTGCTGCTCGACGCCCGGCTCGATCAGGCGGTCTTCCGGCGCATTCGCGGGCACGTCGTGCACCAGTGAGATCTCGAGCTTCGACCCATCGATGGCGGGAAAGCGCCGGAATTCGAGATGCGCATTCGCCGCGCGGAAGCTCGCGAGCCGGTCCGTGGAGCGATCGAGATTGATCACGTAGATCACGGGAAATGATATCTTCGCTCGCTGCCGCGAGCAATGCAGGGTGCGGCCGGCGGCGGGCTCGGATCGCGAGCCTCGTTACGCCTCTGGAGCCCGCGCCGAAAATGGCGTATGGCTTCGGCGACGCCATGCTCGACTGTCTCCCGCTTCGTCTCAACGGCGCCGAGCTTCTCGCGGATTGGAGCGGCGCGCTCGCCTGGCCCGCAATGCGCGCGCTCGTCGTCGCCGACCTCCACCTCGAGAAGGGCACGAGCTTCGCCGGCGGCGGCGCGCTGCTGCCGCCCTACGACACCCGCGCCACCCTCGGTGCTCTCGAGGCCGCGGTGCTCCGCCACGATCCCCGGCAGGTGATCTGTCTCGGCGATAGCTTCCACGACGGCGAGGGACCGGCGCGACTCGCGGCCACCGAGCGCAAGCGTCTTGCGGCGCTGGTTTCCACGCGGGACTGGATCTGGATCGCCGGCAACCACGATCCCGCGCCGCCGCCCTCGATCGGGGGAAAAGTCGTCGACGGCGATTTCGATTTGGGTCCGCTGACCTTCCGTCACGAGGCCGCGGCGAAGACGAGCCCCGGCGAGGTCAGCGGCCATTTCCATCCGAAGGCAAGTCTCTGGGTGCGCGGCCGGCGCCTCAGCGGGCGCTGCTTCCTCGCGGATGCACGGCGGATCGTGTTGCCGGCCTTCGGCGCCTATGCCGGGGGCTTGGACGCGCGCGACCCCGCTCTCGTCGCCCTCTTCCCCGATGGCTGCGACGTGCATTTCATCGGACGCACGCGGATCGCGACCATTCCGCGCGACGGGCTCGACCTCGTCTCATGAGAAGGAGGACGCCATGAACGCCGCCAATGCCGAGGACCTCGCGGGCGTGCGCCGCTGGTTCGAGCGCCTCGCCGAGCACGTCCGCGCCGTCGATTTCGCGGGCGCGCGGCCGATCTTCGCGCCGGACATGATCGCTTTCGGCACCTTCACGGATTTCATGACCGGGCGCGACAAGGCCGAGGCCGCGCAATGGCGGAACGTCTGGCCGCACATCGACGGCTTCCGCTGGCGCTCCGACATTCGCGCGATCGTCTCGCAGGACCGGCTCAGCGCCGTCGGCATGGCGATCTTCGATTCGACGGGCTACCGCGAGGACAGCACTCCCTATGAGCGCCCCGGCCGCGCCACCGTCGCCTTCGAGCGCACCGGGCCCGGCGAGGATTGGATCGCGGTCCACACGCACATGTCGCTCTTCCGCGACATCCCCACCCGCTCCTTCAAGAGCAAGCCGGAGAGGCGGGCATGAGCAAGGCGGAGATCGCCGTTGAGCGCGTCGATCACATCGGCATTCGCGTCCGCGACCTCGAGCGCGCGCTCGCCTTCTACCGCCTGCTGGGCTTCGAACTTCGCCACAAGGTCGAGTTCGACGCCGTCGCCATCGTCTCGAACAGCGCCGGCGTCGAGATCAACCTCATCCACAACGCCAATGCCGGCGATCCCCAGCGCAACATCCTCATGGACGTGCCGGAGAAATACGCGGGCTATACCCACGTGGCGCTTCGCGTCGCCTCGATCCCCGAGACGATTTCCGTTTTGAAAGACCACGGTATCGCGATCACGCAAGGCCCCGTCACCTTCGGCGACGGCCACGTCTCCGTTTTCGTCCGCGACCCCGACCGCAACGTCATCGAGCTTCGCGGCCGCGGGGTCGAGGAAGGAACGATCGCTGGCGTGAAGCCCTACCTGCCGTAAAGCATACGCGCGGTGCAGACTGACATTTCACCGGCAAGACGCCAAAAGAAATCGATCTCACCACCGAGACGGTGAGGCGATGAGGAGCCGAGTCTCGCGGCGAAGACGCAATCCTTTCTCTCACTGCCTCACCGCCTCCGTGGTGAGCTTATTGCGGCCTCGCCGCAGAAAGGACTTGGCGTCTTGGCGGTTCGAGAATCAATCCGTCCGCTTCCCGAACCGCCCGTCGCGCCAGGCGATGGCGGCGCGGAGGCCTTGCTTGCGCGCGATCTCCATGAACTCGCGCTTGTCGATGCTGCCCTCGCCCTCGATCTGCAGGTCGATGTCGAGGGCGGCCTCGAGCGCCTCGCCGAGCCCCATGATCTCGTAGCTGCGGTTGATTGCTCGCTTGGTCTGGCGCAGCACCATGGGATCGACCTGCGCGAGCGACGCCGCGACCGCGAGCGCGCGCTCCAGCACTTGGGCGTCCGGCACGATCTCGTTGACGAGGCCCAGCGCCTCGGCGCGGCGCGCGTCGATCGCGTCCTCCCCGGTGAAGAGCAGATGCTTCGCCCGTTTCGGACCCACGAGCCACGGCAGCAGCATCACCACGATCCCCGCTCCGAAGCGCAGCTCCGGCTCGCCAAAGACCGCGCCCTCGCCCGCGACGGTGATGTCGCAGGCGAGCATGAGCTCGCAGGCGCCGGCGAGACAATGGCCGCGCACGGCGGCGATGGTGGGCTTCGAGAGATGCCAGAAGCGCATCACCGTGTCGAAGTCGCGGCGGAGGATCGGGCGCCAGTCGGCGACCCCGCTGGGCTTGCGCTCGGCCTGCTCCTTGAGGTCGAAGCCCGAGGAGAAGGCGGCGCCCGCACCCGTTACGACCACCGCGCGCACGGCCTCCTCCGCCTCGGCGGCATTGAGAGCCGCGCCGATCTCCCGGAGCATCGTCGCGTTGATGGCGTTGAGCCGCTCCGGCCGATTCAGCGTGAGAAGCGCCACTGCGCCGCGGGGCTCGTATAAGATGGTCTCGTAGCCCATGCCTGCCGTCCCTTCCTCCAGTGCCGCGCCAGTATAGCCGAAGCCCGATGCAGCACCTCTCCCGCCTCCTCGATGCGGCGCTTGCCGCAGGCCCCGACCGGCTCGCGGCCCGCGGCAGCGACGGCGACTTCAGCTATGCCGAGCTCGAGCGCCGCGTGGCGGAGGTCGCGCGTGCGCTCGCCCTTCGCGGTAGCGTTGCCGACGAGCCCGTGGCGGTGCGCGTCGGCAACCGCGCGCTCGATCTCGCGGGGTTCCTCGGCGTCTGGCGCGCGGGCGGCGTCGCAGTGCCGATCCACCGGACGACACCGGAGCGGGTAACGGCGGAGCTGCTGCAGCGAAGCCGCGCGCGATTCCTCGTCGAGGCCGGGGAAGTCTTCGTGCCAGATCCCCTGCGCGGCGCGCCGCCGCCGCGACCGCTGCTCGCGGGTGCCGCGCTCGTGATCTTTACCTCCGGCACCACCGGGACACCCAAGGGCGTGGTCCTGACCCACGAGGCATTCACCGGCAAGCTCGCGACCATCGACAGCGTCTTCCCCTTCACCGCGGAGACGCGGACGCTGTTGCTGCTGCAGCTCACCTTCAGCTTCGGCCAATGGGTGTCGCTGCTGACGCTCCATCGCGGGGGCGCGCTGATCCTGCACGAGCGGTTCGAGGCGGAGCGCGCGCTCGCGGCGCTCGCAGAAGAGCGCGTCGGGCGCCTCGGCATCGTCCCCACCATGATGCGTGCGCTGCTGCCCTCGCTTGCGGGGTCGGCGATCGCCCACGACGGTGTGCCGCGGCTCTTCATGGCCGGGGGCGAGACCATGGCGGCGGGGCTCTCGCGCGCCTGGCGGGCGGGCTTGCCGGGGGCCGCGCTTGCGGACATCTACGGCCTCACGGAGACCAGCACCTGCGATTTCTATCTGCCGCCCGCGGACCAGGACCGCTATCCCGGCACCATCGGTACGCCGATGCCGCGCGTCGAGTTCGCGATCCTCGACGGCGAGCTCGCAATCAAGACGCCTTTCATCATGGCGGGCTATCTCGATGAGCCCGAGCTCACGGCGGCAGCCTTCCGCGACGGCTACTTCCGCACCGGCGATCTCGCGGAAGTGACGCAAGAGGGCCGCGTACGTCTCGTGGGACGCGCGAAGGAGCTGATCCATCGCGCCGGCAACAAGGTCTCGCCGCTCGAGGTCGAGCGCGCCTTCCTGGAGCATCCGGAGGTCCGCGAGGCGCTCGCGACCGGGCTTCCAGACGCGCGTCTCGGCGAAGCGATTCATCTGCTGATCGTGCCGGCGGCGGGAGCCCGGCCAAAGCCCGAGGCGCTCCGCGCCTGGGCGTCCCAGCGGCTCGAGCGCTACAAGCTCCCGGATGCGATCCACTTCGGCGCAGCGATCCCGCTGGGACGCACGGGCAAAGCCGACCGCGCGGCGCTCCGAGCCGCACTAATGGACTTCTCCGGGACATGACCGCGCCGGCGCTGGTCTGGTTCCGGGACGACCTCCGCATCTCCGATCATCCCGCGCTCTCCTCCGCCGCGAAGAGCGGCCGTCCGGTGCTCGCGGTCTATGTGCTGGACGAGGAGACCGAGCGGCCGCTCGGCGGCGCCGCACGCTGGTGGCTCGCGGGAAGCCTCGAGTCGCTGGCCGCGGATTTGGGCTCGGCGGGCGTGCCGCTGGTGCTGCGCCGTGGACGCGCAGATGCCGCGATCGCCGCACTCGTGCGCGAGAGCCGCGCCGCCGCCGTGCACTGGAACCGGCGCTACCGGCAGGCCGCGTCGAAGCTCGACGACGCGCTTGCCGCCGAGCTCCGACGCGAGGGTGTCGCGGTCGAGACGCACGAGGGCGATCTCTTGTTCGAACCCGCGGCGATCCGCAGCGGAAGCGACAAGCCCTATCAAATGTTCACGCCGTTCTGGCGCGCCTGCATCGGCGCGTCTCCGCCGCCTCGGCCAATGCCTCCTCCCGCGCAGGTCACCGCGCCGGCTGAAATTCCTGCGAGCGAGCGGCTCGCGGATTGGCGGCTTCGCCCGAGCGCGCCCGATTGGGCCGCAGGTCTTCGCGCAGCCTGTACGCCAGGCGAGCGTGCCGCACGATTGCGCCTCCAACGGTTTCTCGAGCGTGGACTTGCGGAATACCCGCGTGACCGCGATTTCCCTGCGAAGCCCGCGACCTCCGGCCTCTCGCCGCATCTGCGCTGGGGCGAGATCAGCCCGCGCGAGGTCTGGCACGCCGTCGAGGCCGCTGGCGGCGGCGCGGCATTTCTGCGCGAGCTCGGATGGCGCGAGTTCGCAGCGCACGTGCTCTGGCGCGAGCCCGATCTCGCGACCCGGCCGCTACGCGCGGAGTTCGCGCGCTTTCCCTGGCGGAGCGATGCGCGGTCGCTCAAGGCGTGGCAGCGGGGCCGCACCGGCTATCCCCTCGTCGATGCGGGCATGCGCGAGCTCTGGACGACCGGCGTCATGCACAACCGCGTGCGCATGGCGGCGGCGAGCTTCCTGGTGAAGCACCTGCTGCTCCCATGGCAAACCGGAGAGGCGTGGTTTTGGGACACGCTCGTCGACGCCGATCCCGCCAGCAACGCCATGAACTGGCAGTGGGTCGGGGGCTGCGGCATCGACGCGGCCCCCTATTTCCGCATCTTCAATCCGGTTTTGCAGAGCCGGAAATTCGATCCCGAGGGCGACTACATCAGGCGCTGGGTCCCGGAGCTTGCGACTCTCTCCGCACGCGAGATTCACTTGCCCTCCGCAGCGACCGCGCCCGCCTATCCGTCGCCCATCTTGGAGCATAGGGCCGCGCGGGAGCGCGCTCTGGCGGCGCTCGCGCGGACCCGGCGTTGACGGGAAAGCCATCGGTTTCTATGGTGTTGCCGGGGCCCAGGACCCTATCGCGGAGTGGTTACATGACGCGTTCCGTTTCTCGCCGCCGCTTTCTCACTTCGAGCGCTCTTGCCGGAGCCGGCGCGGGCGCGCTGCTGCTGCCTGGGCGCCAAGCCAAGGCCGCGCTCAAGCTCACTCCGATGGATGCGGAGACGCATGCCGCTTTCAAGAACGCATGCGGCGGGCCGGAGGTCCGCGCTTATCACGAGCAGCTGCTCGCGGAGGCGCGCGCCAAGCTCGCGGGAACCATGAGCGAGAAGGAAATCGACGCGACGCTCGCGGCCCTCACCTGTCCCATCTGCGGCTGCCATCTCGAGGGCTGAGCGCCGGACTACCGATCCCGGTCCGACGCCGCTGCACTTTGCCAGGGGGAACGCACATGAACCTTCACTTGCAGACCTGGCAGGAGGTCGAGGCCTATCTCCAGCGCGCGAAGGGCATCATCATTCCCATCGGCTCGACGGAGCAGCACGGGCCGAACGGGCTCATCGGCACCGACGCGATCTGCGCCGAGGTAATCGCGCAGGGCGTCGGCGACAAGGCCGGCGCCATGGTCGGCCCTACCATCAACGTCGGCATGGCGCAGCATCATCTCGCCTTCGCGGGCTCGATGACGCTCAGGCCCTCGACGCTGATCGCGCTCATCCACGACTATCTAACTTCGCTCGCGCGCCACGGCTTCGAGCGCTTCTATTTCATCAACGGCCATGGCGGCAACGTCGCGACTGTGACCGCGGCCTTCTCCGAGGTCTATGCCACGGCCTCGATGCGGCCCGGGACCAATGCGCCCTCCGTGCGCTGCCGGCTCAAGAACTGGTGGGAGAGCCCCGGCGTCAAGGCGCTCTCGCGCGAGCTCTTCGCGGAACGTGAGGGCAGTCACGCGACGCCGAGCGAGGTCTCCGTCACTTTCTTTGCCCATCCCGAGGCGATCAAATCCGCGGCGATGCAGCCCGTGGGTGCGAAGGCGCGCGATTTCGCGGACGCCGACGACTATCGCCGGCTCTTCCCGGACGGCCGCATCGGCTCTGACCCCTCGCTCGCCAAGCCCGAGCACGGCAAGCGCTTCGTCGAGGCCGCGATCGAGGACCTCGCGGAGGACTATCTCACCTTCGTCGGGCAGGCTTGAGCGCCGCGCCGAGATAGAGCGAGCGGCGCCGTGACGGTCGACTACGTCGATTTCCACGCCGCCGAGCGGCCGCGTGCGACGGCCATCATCGTCAACGGCCACGCCGTCACCTTCGCTCAACTGGCGGCGGACCTCGCGAAATTCGGCCAGGCGCTGCGCCGACTCGGGGTGGCGCCCGGCAGCACGGTCGCGGTCGAGTATCCCGACGTCTTCACGCACTGGCTGCTGCTCTTGGCCGCGGAGCGGCTCGGCGCTTGCAGCCTGTCCTGGCTCGCCGAAGAGGTCAGGGGGCCGATGCCCTTTCTCGCGAGCGCCGACCTCGTGCTGTCGCAGCAGACGCCGCCCGCGGAATGGACGAGGCGGCACCATGCGGTGACCGATGACTGGATGCGCGCGGTGGCGGCGCTGCCGGAAACCGATCCCGAGCCCCCGGCGCGCTCTGCGCCCGAGCAACCCCTGCGGCTCCTGCGGAGTTCCGGGACCACGGGGGTTCCGCTGCAGATCTCGATCACGCGGCGGCTCCACGAGGCCCGGATCGCGAGCTGGAGCTGGCTTGCGGGCCTGTCGCGGCGCACGCGGCTCCTCGTGACCTTGCCCTTCACCGTCGGCGGCTCACATTCGAGCGCAACCGCCGTGCTGCGGGCGGGCGGAACCGTCGTCTTCGAGTCGGGCCTGCGCATCTATCAAACGCTCGCGGCGCGGGCGATAGGCCTTGCGATCCTTCCGCCGATTCAGCTCAAGCGCACGCTGGACATGCTCCCCGCGGATTTCGCGAGGCCCGCGGAGCTCTCGGTCTTCTCCTTCGGGGCGCCGCTCGCCAAGAGCCTCGCCGAGCGCGCGCTCGCCAGGCTCGCAACCGAGGTCGTCGATCTCTACGGCTCGAACGAAGCGGGCTTCATCTCGGTCCGGCGTCCCCTGCAACATGAGGGCGCCGGATTCGTCCTGCCTGGAAACGAGGTCGAGATCATCGACGGTGACGGCCGGGCGCTGCCCTTCGGGCGAGCCGGGCGGATCCGCGTGCGCAACGAGGGCCTCGTTTCGGGCTATGTCGGCGATCCCGAGACGACGCAACGCGTCTTCCGGGATGGCTGGTTCTACCTCAGCGACGCGGGGATCCTGCACGGCCCGCGCTCCCTGCAGGTGCTGGGCCGGGCGGACGAGGTCATCAATATCGGCTGGGTGAAGCTCGCGCCCGAGACCATCGAGACGCAGGTGCTGCTCCAGATTCCGGCGGGCGATGCCGCCGTCTGCTCGCTCCCAAATCGCGATGGGATCGAGGAGGTCTGCGTCGCGGTGGCGGCGCCGCGCATGGCGGACCGCGAGCTCGTGGAGCGCGTCACCGCACTCTTCGCGGGGCTGCAATTCGGCCGCGTCCACGTGGTGAGGCTCGAGCGCATCCCCCGGGACGGCGACGGGCGGATCGTGCGGCAGGCGCTCAGGGACGCCGTGGCCGCCGCAACGCCGCTTTCCCCGCCGCAACAATAGCCGGTGCCCGCCGGCGCCGTTCTGGCCTAATATCGCGGGCGGCACCACCGACGAGGCCACCATGGCGAAGCCGCGCCGCGCCCTGCACGTTGCTTTTCCCGCCGAGCGCCACGACCACGAGAGCTGCGTCGAGACCGCGCTCGACCGGGCGGCAGCGCTCTGCGACCGCCGGGGGGCGCGTCTGACGGAGCTCCGGCGCGAGGTGCTGGCCCTCATCTGGCAGGGACACGAGCCCGTCGGGGCCTATCACCTTCTCGACGAGCTGAAGCGTCGGCATCCCGGCGCGGCACCCCCCACCGTCTACCGCGCACTCGACTTTTTGATGCAGCAGGGCCTCATCCACCGCATCGAATCGCTCAATGCCTATGTCGGCTGCGACCGCCCGGACGCACCGCATGCGAGCCAATTCCTGATCTGCACTTCATGCGGCAAGAGCGCGGAGCTCGAGGATCCCGCCATCGCCGGCGCCGTTGCGCGCCGGGCGACGGAGCTCGGCTTCGAAGTCGCGAGCCAGACGATCGAGGTGCGCGGCCTCTGCCCGCGCTGCCACGAGCGGCGGCCGGCGCGTTGAGCGCGGGTTATTCCACCAGCTTCGCGATCGGGCCGGTGGTCGGGATCTGGGAAGCGGTGCAGGTCGTACGCAGCACCGAGCTCGGATTGAAGCGGATGTCGTAGGCAACGAGGGCCGTGCAGGTATTCGCGTTGCTGCTGGCCCCGCCGTAATAGAGCTGCTGCGTCGGCAAATAGACGGCGCCGTTGATGATGACGGTAGCGCCGCCGTCGCCCGCGGCAGAGCCGCCGAGATCGGCCTCCTGCCCCGCGGGCGCGTTGCGATCGCCGAAAATCGCGACGCCCTTGGCGCTGCCGGTCGTAGGCGCGTCGATCTGCAGGCTCGAGCCCGCATCGACCTTGAGGCTCGCATAGTTCGCGGCGCCGGGCGTGTTCGTGAGCACGATGGTGACGCCGGCGCTGTCGCCGGAGACCGTGGCGCCGTTCTCGACATGAAAGCTGCCGCCCTCGACGTAATAGGTGCCGGCCTTCAGGTTGACCATCGAGCCGCTCGGAAAAACCATGCCGTTGCAATAAGTGCCGGGCGAGAGCTGCGCCGGCACCGGCAGCAGCGGATTGCTCTGCGGCGGCGCCGTGTAGCCGTTGAAGCTGCAGCCCGAGGACGAGGGCGTCGGCATCGCGACGTTGGCGTAGGCATCCGCCGCGGCCAGTGCGTTGCTGACGGGGTTCGGGGCCT
This sequence comes from Allostellaceae bacterium, assembly GCA_035541215.1. GTDB lineage: Bacteria > Pseudomonadota > Alphaproteobacteria > ATCC43930 > CGMCC-115725 > DASZHJ01. The sequence continues at coordinate 15,653 of DATKNV010000131.1, forward strand.
TGGTCGGCTTCGCCGTGCCGAGATTGGCGATGGTGCCGCTCGTGGAGATCGTATCGGCGGTGACCGAGGCCGCCGTCGATACCAGAAGCGAGCCGGCGCCGGTGGCGTTGTCGTAGACGCTGCAGCCGCTCGCATTGATCGAGGCCGAGCCCAGGAGATTGATGCCGATGCCGCTGGACTTGTCGAGCGACTGGATGCAATTGCCGCCGGTGCCCGAGGTGATCGCGACCGCGCGCGCGGCGATGGTCGGCGCCGACTTCAGGAAGAGCCCCGCGATGGCGAGCGACTGCGGCTGCGAGACGATCACCTCGACCCCGGTGGCGTTCGTGGTGTAGCTCCCGGATTTGGGCGGCTGGTTCACGGTGACGGTGACGCCGCCGGTGCCGTTGACGAAGTTGTACTTGGCGGCGACCGAGCGCGCCTCCGTGGTGATGCCGCCCCCGGCGCTCTGTCCCACGACCGCGCTGTAGGCCGCGGCGTCGGCAGCGGCCTGCATCGCGCGCTTGGTCTTGTACCAGTCGGCTCCCTCAGTCGCGAGACCGGCGAGGCCAAGGATCCCCGTCATGGATACCGCGAGAACGACCGCTGTGCCGCCGCGCTGATCGCGCAAGAGCGAGAGGGCGAGGTCCCGGCCCGCTCGGAGGGCCGCGACGGGTCTGACTGCGAGCTCGATCATCGGACGCATCCCTTTTGAGTATGTCTCTGCCCCTTATGAGACGCGGAGGCTGGGATTTCGGGTCAATCCTGGCTCCCTATTTAGGGGCCTCCGCCGTTTGTATTACTTAAAATTTTTCGAACTTCAACAATAATCGCTGCGCAGAACGAGCAACATTGCACCGTATTTTAGATAAAATCCGGGCAACCGTTAACCAAGACAAGTATTGGCGCGGAAGGGAATCCCGAAGCGCGGGTTTGAGCGATGGCCCCAAGGGCGCTTAGGGACGAGTGAGGGCGAGGCGCATGAGATCGAGCGCGCGCCGGCTGAGCGGTATTTGGGCCGCGCCTGCCTCTTCCGGCGTGTACCAGCCGAGGCCCGTGAGGTGCTTGGGCTCGCGCAGCTCGCCCTCGCCCCGGCGCCAGTCCAGGAGCACCGCCACCAGAGTGAAATGGAAACGCACGCGGCCGGTCTCGTCGCGGTCGATGTGGTCGAAGGCCGTTAGCACGCCCCGTGGCTCTGCGGCGATGCCGGTCTCCTCCATGAGCTCGCGGACCGCGCACTCGATCACGGTCTCGCCGAGCTCGAGCTGGCCGCCGACGAAGCCCCATTTGCCGGCGTCGGCGCCCTCGCCGCGCCGTGCCAAGAGGCATCGGGGCCCGCGCCGCACCGCGGCGAGGACCCCGATCCAGGGACGCTCGGGATAGAGCCGGCTCACACGTCCGTCGCTGCGGACTTGCCCTCGACGACCTTGTAGATCTCGCCGCCTTCCTTGAGGAAGGCCTCGGAGCGCTCGTCCATGCCCTTCTGCGCGTACTCGCGGACCTCCTGCGAGATCTTCATCGAGCAGAATTTGGGCCCGCACATCGAGCAGAAATGCGCGAGCTTCGCGCCCTCGGCCGGGAGCGTCTGGTCGTGGAACTTCTCGGCGGTCTCGGGATCGAGCGAGAGGTTGAACTGGTCGCGCCAGCGGAACTCGAAGCGGGCGCGCGAGAGCGCGTCGTCGCGCTCGCGCGCGCCCGGATGGCCCTTGGCGAGATCGGCTGCATGCGCCGCGATCTTGTAGCTGACGACGCCGACCTTGACGTCGTCGCGGTCGGGAAGTCCCAGATGCTCCTTGGGCGTCACGTAGCAGAGCATCGCGGTGCCGAACCAGCCGATCATGGCGGCGCCGATCGCGCTCGTGATGTGGTCGTAGCCCGGCGCGATGTCGGTCGCGAGCGGGCCCAGCGTGTAGAATGGGGCCTCGTGGCAATGCTCGAGCTGGAGCTCCACGTTTTCCTTCACCTTGTGCATGGGAACGTGGCCCGGTCCCTCGATCATCACCTGGACGTCGTGCTTCCAGGCGATCTTGGTGAGCTCGCCCAGCGTCTTCAGCTCCGCGAATTGCGCCTCGTCGTTGGCGTCCGCGATCGAGCCCGGACGCAAGCCGTCGCCCAAGGAGAAGCTCACGTCATAGGCCTTCATGATCTCGCAGATTTCATCGAAGCGCGTGTAGAGGAAATTCTCCTGGTGATGCGCGAGGCACCATTTCGCCATGATCGAGCCGCCGCGCGAGACGATGCCGGTGACGCGGCTCGCGGTGAGCGGAATGAAGGGGAGCCGCACGCCCGCGTGGATCGTGAAGTAGTCGACGCCCTGCTCCGCCTGCTCGACGAGCGTATCGCAGAAGATCTCGAAGGTGAGCTCCTCGGCCTTCCCGCCGACCTTCTCGAGCGCCTGGTAGATCGGCACGGTCCCGATCGGCACCGGGGAGTTCCGGATTATCCACTCGCGGATCGTGTGGATGTTCTTGCCCGTGGAGAGGTCCATCACGGTGTCGGCGCCCCAGCGGATCGCCCAGACGAGCTTGTCCACCTCCTCCGCGACCGAGGAGGTCACGATGGAGTTGCCGATGTTGGCGTTGATCTTCACGAGGAAGTTGCGGCCGATGATCATCGGCTCGCTCTCGGGATGATTGACATTGGCGGGAATGATCGCGCGTCCCCGCGCGACCTCGTCGCGCACGAATTCCGGCGTCACGTATTCCGGGATCGCCGCGCCGAAGGACTCGCCGTCGCGGGCGCGACGCGCCTCGGCAGCGCGCTCCCGCCCGAGATTCTCGCGGATCGCGATGAACTCCATCTCCGGCGTGACGATGCCCCGGCGGGCATAGGCGAGCTGCGTCACGGCGCCGCCTGCCTTCGCCCTGAGCGGCCGTCGCGTGCCGCGGTCGAAGCTCGGGACCTCGCTCACCTCGCCGGCGTGGAGCCCGTTGTCCTCGGGGCGGGTGGCACGGCCCGCGGTCGCCTCGACGTCGCCGCGGGCCCGGATCCAGGCGTCGCGCACCGGCGGGAGGCCCGCACGGATGTCGATGGTCGCGGCCGGGTCCGTGTAGAGGCCGGAAGGATCGTAGACGCGGACCGGCGGCTCCTTCGCCGTCGACGATAGATCGATCTCGCGCATGGGAACGCGCAGATCGGGGAAACGCTCGCCGCGGACATAGACTTTGCGCGAGGCCGGCAGCGGGCCGGTCGAGACTTCGAATGACTGGCTGACAGTACCTTCAGGCATGACGATCTCCTGCCTCTAAGCGGGTTGCGAGGAGATCCGGGGCTTGGGGTTCGAGCTTGGCTCTCAGAAGAGCCGCGATTCCGTTCCCTACGCCGGCACGATCCGGATCAGGTTCTAAGGGTTTCCGCGGTTTCAGCGGTATCTCAGCCCCTTGCCGGGGCTCCCCTTGGAATGGCTCTAGTATCTTGGGCGGAAACGGCCGGCGTCAAGGGGCCGCGGTCGGCCCGTCAGGCGATAGCAGTGCCGCCCTTGACGAGCGTCTCGAGCTTGAGCGGCAGCTTCGCGCCCAGCCAGAGCGCGTGGTGCGCGTGATCCTCGTAGTCGTCGCCGGTCAAGGGATGGACAAGGATCACGAGCTCGCCCCGGTTCAGCATGAGCCAAGGCACGAGAAACGGGAACTCATCGACCGGGAAGGCCACCTGGTACATCGAGATCGGATGCGGCCCCACGGGATTGTCATGCCAGCGTCCCAGCACGGTCTTGAAGCGCGCGCCGATCGCCTCGCGGAGCGCCGCCGCCTCGGCGCGGGTAGCGGCGTCGTAATAGACGTGGGCGTGATAGCCGGTGATCGCGGAGGACGCGTCGACGGGAGATTGCATCGTCACCTCCTCCGCGATTGCGGCGGCGCCGCGCTCAGCCATCGCGCAGCTTGCGCACTTTTTTCGCCGCGGGACGCTCGAGGCAGCGGCGGAGCCAGTCCCCCACCCCCGGCGTCGCCGCGAAATCCATCGCGAGCGCGCGCGACATCACGCCCGCGAGGTTGAGGTCGGCGACGCTGAAGGAATTGCCGACGAGATAGGATTGCGCCTTCAAGTGTTGCTCGAGCACCTTGAAGGGGCCGGCAAGCTTCTCGAGCGCGCCGGCGGCCTGTTTGGGCTCGCGCTTTTCAGGCGGGAACATGATGGTGTGCTGGCCCCAGATGCCGATCGGCCCCTCGACGGAGGTCGCGGCCCAGAGCGCCCACTGCCAGCATTTCGACTCGTCGTGGAGGCTCCTGGGATAGAGCCCCTTATCCGCGTGCTTCTTGGCAAGATAGAGGTTGATCGCGAGCGACTCCCAGAGCTTGTAGCCGTCGTCGTCGATGACGGGGATCTGCGCGTTCGGATTGATCGCCACGAATCCCGGCGCGCGGCAGCTCATGGGGCCGTCGGAGAAATCCGTCTGGATCTGCTCGTAGGGAATGCCGAGCTCCTCGGCCATCCACAGCGTGCGAAACGCCCGCGAGCGCACGATGCCGTAAATCTTCAGACCCATCGACCGTCCCTCCCCTGGAATCTTGGACGCGGCCTTCGCCGCGCAGGCCTCTATCTAGCTCCAAATTGGGCGCTTGGGGAGTGCCGCACCGCGCGCCGCATGACAGGGATGCAGAAGGGCGGACGACCCGTTCAAAAGAATCGACGGGCGAGCCCTTGGCTGGTCAAATACCGGGCTTCCGCATTCGACCGACGAGTTTGCGCAATGCCCGACCTCATCCGTCTTTCCGCCATCGACGTCGCGCGACAAATCGAAGGCGGCACGCTCACCGCGACATCCCTCGTCCGCGCCTATCTCGACCGGATCTCCGAGCGCGAACCCGTCGTGGGCGCTTGGCAGCATCTCGATCCCAAGCAGGCGATCGCTGCGGCCGAGGCCGCCGACAAGGGGCCGAGGCGCGGGCCGCTCCAGGGGCTGCCGGTCGGCGTCAAGGACATCATGGATACCATGGACATGCCGACGACCTACGGCTCCAGGGTCTATGGGGGGCACCGGCCGCGCGGCGATGCCGCCTGCGTTGCACTCGCGCGCGCGGCGGGTGCGGTGATCCTCGGCAAGACCGTCACCACGGAATTCGCAGCGGGCTCGCCGGGCAAGACGCGCCACCCGCACAATCCCGCGCACACGCCCGGCGGCTCCTCCAGCGGGTCGGCCGCGGGCGTCGCCGATCGCATGATCCCCCTGGGCTTCGGAACCCAGACGGCGGGGTCGATCGTGCGGCCGTCCTCCTACTGTGGCGTCGTCGGCTACAAGCCGAGCTTCGGCACCGTCGCTGTTGCGGGCACCAAGCCGCTCGCCGAGAGCTTCGATACCATCGGCGCCATCGGCAATCACGTCGCCGACGCCGCGCTTTTCGTAGGCGCGCTCAGCAATCGGCCGGGCCTTCTGCCGAAGGAGCCGCATCAGAAGCCGCGGATCGGCTTCTTCCGGACGGCGCAATGGGAGAAGGCCGATCCCGCCTGCCGCGCGTTGCTCGAGGACGCGGCAGGGCGCCTCGCTCGCGCCGGGGCCGCCGTTGCGGATCGAGCGCCTTTCGCGCCCCTGGACGGGATTGCCGAAGTCCATCTCACGCACATGAACTACGAGATGGCGCGGAACCTCGCCTGGGAGAGGACGGCGCATTGGGACCTCCTCGCCCCGCGCACCACCGAGACCTTGCGCGAGGCCGTCACGATCTCCGCCGAGGCCTACGATCAGGCGCGACGGACGACCGCGGCCGCGCGCGAGCGCGTCCCCGAGCTCTTCGGCGAGTTCGAGGCGCTCCTCGTGCCGGCAGCTCCCGGCGAGGCGCCGGCGCGGCTCGACATGACCGGCGATCCCCTCTTCAACCGGACCTGGACGCTGCTGCACCTTCCCTGCGTCACCGTTCCCGCGGGACGGGGGCCCGCCGGCCTCCCGATCGGGATCCAGCTCGTGGGAAGGCTCGGCGACGATGCGCGCCTCCTCGCGATCGCACGGTTTGCCGAGCAGGCGCTGGGCGCGGGCGCGTGAGACTCGCGGAGAGCGCAAGGCCGCACCGGACACCGATCGGGGGCGTCTTCCTGCTCGGGAGCCTCGCGCTGTTCTGGGGTCTCTCCTGGCCCACCATTAAGATTGTGCTGGCGGAGATGCCGGTGCTCGGCTTTCGCGCGATCTGCTGTGCAGCCGGCGGTGCCGGCGCCTTGCTCCTCGCGCGGCTCGGGGGCGAGCGCATCCGACTGCCGCGTGCGGAAATCCTGCCGCTCGCCCTGCTCGGAATCCTCAACGTCACGCTCTGGCAGATCTTCATGGCCTATGGGCTGCGTCTGCTGACCGCGGGACACGCGAGCATCATTGCCTACACCATGCCGGCCTTCGCGACGCTCTTCGGTTGGATTTTCCTGAGCGAGCGGATCACCTGGGCGCGCTACGTGGGGCTGGCGCTCAGCATGGCGGGCCTCGCGGTCCTGGTGGCACCGGAGTTCGAGCAATTCGCGGCAGCGCCCGCGGGCGTCCTCTTCATGGTGGGTGCGGCCGCGACCTGGGCCGGCGGCACCGTCGGCCAGAAGTATTTCCGCTGGTCGATTTCGGTAATGCAGAACACGGGCTGGCAGTTCGCCTTCGGCGGCATTCCCATCGTCATCGCCGCGGTGGTCTCGGACTCCGATCCGCATCTGGGGGCGCTCAGCACGAAGGCCTGGATCTGTTTCATCTACGTGCTGATCTGCCCGATCCTCTTCTGCCAATGGGCTTGGCTCAAGGTCGTAGACATGCTGCCCGGCAGCGTCTCCGCCATGGGAACCCTCGCCGTCCCCGTGGTGGGCATGCTCTCAGGCGCGGCGCTGTTGGGCGAGACGCTCGGCCCGGCCGAGGTCGTGGCGCTGGGATTGGTGGTGCTGGGGCTCGCGCTGGTGGTGCTGGGTCCGCGCGGGGGCCGCAGAGAATGACGCGGCGGGCCCTCGCGAGGATGGGGCTCGCGCTCGTGCTCGCGGCTCTCGCGGGCGCCTGCGGCCGCGACGCGCTCCCGCCCTTCGATGCGACGCCGAAGCGGCCTCCACCCGGCGTGCACGAGGATTTCAGCCGGGTCGGCGTCTGCTACAACAGCAAGACGGCGACGCCGAAGCAGGTGCTCGACGTCGCGCGCGCGACCTGCGAGCCCGGGACGACGCCGTCGCTAATCGAGCAGGACATGTGGCTCACCTGCCCGCTACTCACGCCCGTGCGTGCGACCTTCGCCTGTCTGAAGCCGGGAATGACGCCGCCGCCCCGCCGCTGACGGGAGCGCCGTCAGCGCGGCGGCAGGGCTGAAGTCCGGACGTGCACCACCGCGTACTCGTCGCTGTAGAGCCGCTCCCAGCCCGGCAGGCGGTCGAGCAGCAGCACGGTCCGCGACTCCGGGCGGAAGAGGGTCCAATTCGCGCGATACTCGTCGAGGAGCGCCGGAAGCTCGTCGGAATTCAGCACGAATGCCTTGTGCTCGCGCTCGATGAAGGCGTCGCCGAACATGTCGGCTCGGCCGTCGACGAAAGTGGGGACTCCCTCCCAAATCAGAAAGCCGCCGAAGTAGTCGGTGTTCATGACGTTGCCGGCGACGTGGCGATCGCGCACGGCCTGGAGCGCTGCGAACGGCATGATATAGGGCGAGGGCGCGAGCGGCCGCGTGCAAGCGAAGGCCGTCAGCGTCAGCAGGACGAGCCCTCCGAGAACGGCAACGGAGCGGCGGACGGGGAGCGTGGCGGAGACGCCGTCGAGCGCGCGGCCGGTCCCGATCCGCTCCGAGCGCAGGTGCTCGCCCAATGACTTCGCGATGAGGAGCGCGGCGCCAATGCCGAGGAGCTCGCCGTGGCGCTCGTGCTTCAGTGCCATGTGCAGGAGGAAGAGAACCATCAGCAGGCGCGGCCAGGGCGGCCGGAACCTCGTCGCAAACCCCAGGAAAATCGTGAGCATCAGCCAGTATTCGAGCGGGGCCTGCAGGTTGAAATCGGGGGCGTTCCATTCGACCAGGATCGAGAGCGTATAGCTCATGCCGAGGAGACGGATCGGGAGCAGATAGACCTCGATCCCGTTCGGCCCCATGAGCGGCACCGCGGCCGCGACCGCTATGAAGCGGCCCCAACCCCAGAACGCCCGGCCGCGCTCGGAGGCGCTTTCGGCAGTCACTACTGCCTCGATCGCGACCATCCCCGCGAAGCCGAGGCCGAAGATGAAGCTCCCGTGCATGTTGGCCCAAGGCAGCATGAGGAGCGCCCAGGGCAGGGCCGGGACCTTCCGGGCATCGCCTGCCCTCACGATCGTCGCGAGCCAGAGCACGAGCAGCGGCAGCGCGAGGAGATGCGGGCGCGCGAGCATGTGGTGGATCAACATGAGCCACGCCGACATCACGCCGACCGTCGCGTGCATGGGCTCGAGGGAGCGCAGCAGCGCGCGCGCAAGGGTCCCCATTGCCACCGCGACCGAGACGGCGCCGAGCAGTACGAGCCCGTGCCAGCCCAGCACGTCGTAAGCCGAGGCGAGCAGCACTTCCGCCAGCCACTCATGCGCGACCCAAGGCCTCCCGGTCATCGTGTAGGAATAGATGTCGGCGTGCGGCACGCTGCCGTGCGCGAGGATCGAGTTCCCGGTGACGATGTGCCAGAGCGTATCGGGATCGCGCAGCATGGTCGGGCCGAAGGCGAGCGCGGCCACGAACGAGAAGGCAGCAATCGCAAGCGAGACGGGCAACCGCAGCTCCGCTCGCTGCCATCCGATGATCGCGGGCTCTGCCATGTGCTTTCGCGGCCGGTCTGCCGCCCCGATTGCCGAGGGGAGCGAATGTCCCCGCGATATTTCCGCGGGGTTGGTTAACGAAGGATTAGTGCTGCCGCTCGAAAGGGGGCGCCGGCTCAGGCCCGGGGCACGGCAGAGGCGCCGACCGGAACCGGAAGGCCGGGCGGGCGCGCGAGACGTTTGCGGAGCCAAGCGCGCGCGGGCTTCTCGATGTATTTCGAGATCGCGTAGGCGAGGGCGACCGCAAGCGCGATGGACGCGAGCACCGCGAGATCGGCGCCGCCGCCCCAGGCCGTGAGATGCCGGATCGCGATGTAGCCGAGGTTCTGGTGCAGGAGGTAGAGGGGGTAGGAGATGTCGCCGATGAAGACGAGCGGGGCGATCCGCCCCAGATAGGAGCCGTCGCGGCCGCCGATCGCCACGAGCGCCGCCGCCCCCGCGACGACCAGGACATAGGCGAGGCCCGGGATGGGCCGCAACGACCAGGCGGGCCCGGTGACGCAGAGCGCGAGCGCGAAACCCAGCACGATCAGGGTCGACGGCCTCGCCCGCCCGGCGTGCCAGAGATAAATGAGGATGCCGAGCGTAAAGTGCGGCGCATATTGCGCGCCCGAGAGAATCCAGACCTGCAGCGGCACCGCCAACACTCCGGTGCGGCAGAAGAACGCGAGGCAGAGCCAGCCGAAGCAGAGCATTTCCGCCCGCTTGGGTCCCGCAACGAAGAATCCGATGCCGGCAAGACAATAGAAGACGATCTCGTGGACGAGCGTCCAATAGACGCCGTCGACGGGCTGCTCGAGGAAGAGCTGCGGCATCAGCGTGAGGTTGGCGAGGACCCGCGCGAGGGTGAGCGGCCGCATGCCCTCTATGGGCAGGCACCACTGCGCAAAGCAGCTCAACGCGAGACAGGCCAAGAAGGCGGGTACGAGGCGGGCGAAGCGCGAGACCGCAAACTCGCGGGCGTCCCGGCAGCGCTCGAGCGTCATGAAGATCACGAAGCCGCTGATGACGAAGAAGAGCTCGACCCCATAATGCCCATCGGGCAATGAGATCGTCGGATCGAGCGGACGCTCTGTGACCCTGGGATAATTCGCGGTGTAGTGATGGAGCAATACCGCGCCCACAGCGACGCCGCGGAGCGCGTCGAGTCCTTTCAATCGCGGGACGGGCGGGGCGGCCATAATGGCGAGCATCCCCACGGAGTGATTAATAATTCGACAACGATGCCGGCGGAGCGGCCAAAGGCGGAACGCGCCGGAGAGCCCAAAAAGAAACCCCCGGAACTCGGCTCCGGGGGCTTCCTCTCGAGAGGCTGCTCGCTTAGGGCGTCTTCTTGGTGTTGTCCGTCGGGGTCGAGCCGGGCGTCTTGGACCCGTTCGACTTCGAGCCTTTCGACTTGGAGCCCTTCGACTTGGAGCCCTTCTTGGAGCCCGCGGACTTCGAACCCTTGGACTTGGAGCTCGTCGACTTGGAGCCCTTCTTCGAGCCCGTGGACTTGCCCTTGTCCGTCGTCTTCTGGTCGGTCGTGGTGGTCGAGGTGCCCTGCGCCATGACAGTGGCCGGGAGAACAGTGGACGCGCCGACGAACGACATCAGTGTCAACGCTGCAATCAACGCCTTCATGAAAAACTCCTAGGGGTGGATTTGGTCTCGTGGTTGGAGATCGCCTGCACGCCTGCCGGATCGGAGATTCGACGGAGCGTGCCCGAACCTCTGTGTGGCGCGTCATCCTAGCATGCGGTCGTGCAAATGCGAGACGAATTCGCGGAATTTTCAGGCCTTTCGCGCGATTATTAGAGCGTCGTCGAGCCCGCGAGCGATCGCTCGCATTCGATGGAATCTTCAAGCGACGTTAACCCCCGCGGCCGAGACTCGCCCGTAGCCGGTTGCGTCGAAAATCTGTGAGCGTTCGGGAGTAAGGCCATGACCAGAGCGGTATCAGTCCGGCGATCGTTAGCTCCCGCCGCGGGCTGGCTGCTCGGCGGGCGGTTCGACGCCGGCTTCCTTTTGGGCATCCCGAGCCTCGCGATTCTCTCCGGCGCCGTCGCGCTCGCCGACCGGCGTTTTCTCCTGCCGGTGCTGATAGCGGATCTCTGGCTTCTCGGCCATCGGCACGTCGTCGAGAGCCTCGACGATCTCCGCGCTCGGTGCGCGCAAACCCCGCGTTCCCGCCTCCTCGTGGCCGGGCTGCCGCTCCTCTTGGTCGCCGTCATTGGCGCGGTCGCCGTCGCCGGCGCCGCCTGGGTTCCGGCGACGGTTTATTTCTACTGGCAGTGGTTCCAGTCGACGCGCCAGAGCTGGGCGACGCTGCAGCTCTACCGCCGCCGCGCCCCGCGGGGCACCGATCCCGGCGACCGCTCCCTGCTCGCGGCCCTTTTTTGCCTCACCCCGATCTGGGGGTTGCTGCGCCGCTCGGCGGAGGCGCCCGGCTCTTTCATGGGGCTCGAGCTGCACCTGATGCCGGTGCCCGAGACATTCGCGCAAGCGGCGGGGATCGCCGCCTGCGGCGCCTTCTGCCTTTGGATCGTCGAGCGCGCCATCGCCTGGAGCGAGCACCGTCTGCCGCTGGGGCAGACGCTCTACGTGCTGTCGCACCTCGTGGTCTTCGCCGTCGCCTATGGGGCGATCGCCGACGTCACCGTCGGCTGGCTCGTCGCGGCGATCTGGTCGCACGCCCAATTCCTGGCGCTTGCCTGGCTGCGGCACGGTCAGGGCGCGCGAAGCGCGGGCGGGCCGCGGGCGCGCTGGCTTGCGGGTCTGGTCGCTCGCCGGCAGCTCGGCCTCTATTCGATCGTCGCGCTCGCGAGCGCCGCAGCTGCTCTCTTCGGCGCGAGCGCCCTTGCGATCGCCCTGCCGGCGGCCGCCTTCCTTTATCTCGCGCTCGATCTCCAGCGGTTCCTGCTCGATCTCGGACCCCGGCGCCCAGCGGCCGAGCAATCCTCGCCGGCCTAATCGAACAGCTCCATTGCCCCCAATTTTCACTGCATTTTATTGAAGATTGACTGTAATCGTTACTTAAACTTCTAAGCGATTTACTCACGATTAACCTTTGAAACCGAATATGCCCTCGTTTGGGCCAACCAAAGGAGTACTCCCATGCGTTTCCTCAAGAAGCTTGCCGCCAGCCGTAAGGGCGCCACTGCGATCGAGTACGGCCTGATCGCCGCTCTCGTCGCCGTCGTGACCATCGCGGGTCTCACTACCCTCGGCAGCAACCTCAACACGAAGTACGGCAACATCGCCTCGTCCGTGCAGAGCGCCGGCTAATTCGTCATCTGGCGCTGTTGAAACCGGCCCATCTCCCCGCATTCGGAATTCCGGTGCGGGGATGACGGGCCGGTTTTCTATTTCCGAAGCGGGCCCGACCGAAGAAATCGCGCCGACGCTTGCAAGAGTACCGTAAAATGAAATTTAAAATCACCGATGAATTCTTGAGCCGTCAAGAAGTTTGCCAGCACGATTAACGCTCCGCTAACCAGAGCGGCCGAGAATGTCGCGGTCGTCGATTTCTGGAGCTGGGAGCTAGGAACATGCGCAAATTTCTGGGCAAGCTGATCCGCAATCGCGAGGGTGCGACGGCCATCGAGTACGGTCTGATCGCCGCTCTCGTCGCGGTCGTCACCATCGCGGGTCTGACGACCCTCGGCAGCAACCTCAACACGAAGTACGGCAACATCGCCTCGTCCGTGCAGAGCGCCGGCTGAGCCCGCGCCGCGGGCCGCTTCTCGAGGCGGCCGCGAGGCACGGGCACAGACGATCGCAGCGGACCGGCGCCCCAGGAGGGAGCGCCCGCATTTTCCGCGGCTGCGTCGGATCGCAAACGGAGAGACCTTGGTCATGACAACCCCCGCCATCGATATGATCGCGCTTGCCGTGTTCGCCGGCGCGCTGGCGGGCGCCGCCTTTTGCGACCTGCGGCAGTACCTGATTCCGGACCGCTTCCCGGTCGCGATCGTCCTGAGCTACGCGATCTATGCCCTGGGCCATCCCTGGCAGCAGGCGCTTTGGGCCTTGGGCGTCGGCTTTGCGATGCTCGTCGCGGGCGCGGTCCTCTTCGCCACGAACGTGATGGGGGGCGGCGACACGAAGCTGCTCGCCGCCGTGGGCCTCTGGGCGGGGCCAGATCTCGCGGCGGTCTTTCTCTTCGTCACTTCCCTCGCGGGTGCCGCGATCGGCATTGCCTGGCTCACGCCGATCCGCCGGCTGATGCCGGCAGCACCGATCGAGGACGGGATGCCCGCGCTCGAGGCCGCCGCGGGGTGGCGCGCTCGCCTCAGACAGCCCGTCCCCTACGGCGTCGCCATCGCTCTCGGCGGATTAGACCTCGCCGCGTTGCGTGCCTTCCACTGAGTCACAGGAGATACCGAAATGTCCCCTCGCCGAATCCTGTTCCTGCTGATCGCGCTCGTCGCGTCCGGCAGTACCGTAATGGTGGGCCGCATGTGGCTTCAGGCCGAGCGCACCACCAAGGTCGCGGAGGCGCCCGCGCCGGTCAAGCCCGCGCTCGCGGTGCTGGTCGCCAAGGGCAATCTGCCCGCGGGCAGCTTCATCCGCCCCGAGAACCTGCGCTGGCAGCCCTGGCCCGAGAGCGGCCTCGCGCCGAGCTACGTCGTCGAGGGCCGACGCCGGATCGAGGACTATGTCGGCGCGGTCGTGCGCGTCGGCCTCAGCGACGGCGAGCCCATCACCGACATCCGCGTCGTGCGCCCCGGCGACCGCGGCTTCCTCGCGGCGGTGCTGACGCCCGGGACCCGCGCCGTCACCGTGAACGTCACGCCCAGCACCGGCCTTGCGGGCCTCGTTTTCCCCGGCGACCGCATCGATCTTGTCGGCACCTTCCGCGTGCCCGAGGAGACCAAGAGCGGCGGCGGCATGAACCGCTTCGCCAGCGAGACCGTGCTGAGCAACGTCCGCGTGCTCGCCGTCGACCAGCGCGTCGACGACCAGAACAAGGAGATCGTCGTCGCGAAGACCGCGACGCTCGAGGTGACGCCGAAGCAGGCGGAGGTGATCGCGCTCGTCGCCGAACTCGGCAAGTTCTCGCTGAGCCTGCGCAGCCTCGCGCAGTCCAACGAGCCCGCGCCCACCGGCAAGGCCCCGTCCGTCACCTGGGACAACGAGGCCGCGCGCATGCTGCCGCCCCCGGCCGTCGCCGGCGGTGCCACCGCGAAGGTGAGCGTCGTACGCGGCGGTACTGCGCAAGAAGTCGAGTTCCAAAGGAGGGTCAAATGATCGCCGTCGCTTTCCCGCAGCGGCTGCTGCCGCCGATCCTCGCCATCGTCACGGGGCTCGCGCTCCTGGGCATGATGGCGATGCCGAGCCACGCCGCGCCCAAAGTCGTGGCGACCAGCGGCTCCGCGATCACGCTCGAGGTGAGCAAGGGTAAGCTCATCCAATTCGACAGGCCCGCGGCGAGCGTCTTCGTAGCCGATCCGGAGGTGGCGGACATCCAGGTGAAGTCGCCCTCGCTCGTCTACGTCTTCGGCAAGGCCGCCGGCGAGACCTCCCTCTACGCCGTGGGCGAGGACGACCAAGTCGTCCTCAATTCCTCGATCGTAGTGCGGCACAACGTCGGCCGCCTGGAGCAGGCGATCCACGAGCTCGAGCCGCGCAGCGCGGTCAGCGTCACGACCGTCGACCAGAATCTCGTGCTCGAGGGTACGGTGTTCTCGGCCTCCGAGGGCGAGGACATCCGCCGCCTCGCCGCGCGCTTCGTCCCGGATCCGAAGCAGCTCATCAACAGAATGCGCGTCGTGGCGCCCAACCAAGTCAACATCCGCATCCGCGTCGCCGAGATGTCGCGGAACGTCGTGAAGCAGTTCGGCTTCAACTGGGACGCCGCCTTCAATTTCGGCAGCTTCGCGGTCGGCCTGTTCACGGGCCGCACCTTCCTCGACGCCGCCGGCAACATCATCCGCCAGACCCCGATCGGGGCCGCCAGCCCGGCCAACGCCCTAGCCGGGAGCGTCAAGACGAGCAGTGTGGACGCGAACGCCCTCATCGACGCGCTCGACGAGAACGGCCTCATCACCGTCCTCGCAGAGCCGAACCTGAGCGCGGTCTCCGGCGAGCCCGCGAGCTTCCTGGCGGGCGGCGAGTTCCCCTACCCGGTCGCACAACAGAACAACACCATCACGATCGACTTCAAGAAGTTCGGCGTGAGCCTCAACTTCGTCGCGACCATCGCGGGCGAGAATCGCATCAACCTCCACGTCGCGCCCGAGGTGAGCCAGCTCGACACCACGCATCAGATCAGCGTCGGCGGCGTATCGGTGCCCGGCCTCACCACCCGCCGCGCCGAGACGACGCTCGAGCTCGCGAGCGGTCAGAGCTTCGCACTCGCAGGGCTCATGCAGAACAACGTGGCTCAGAACCTCGACAAGTATCCCTGGCTCGGCGACGTGCCGGTCCTGGGCGCGCTCTTCCGCTCGAACGCCTTCCAGAAGAGCGAGTCCGAGCTCGTCATCATCTGCACGCCCTACATCGTCCGGCCCGTTAGCCAGCCGAACCGCCTGGCGGCGCCGACCGACGGCTACGTCACCTCGAGCGACGAGAGCCAGGTGCTGAACGGGACGCTCTATCGCCCGCAGTTCAACCGGCAGCAGCCGCAGCCCTCCAGCCGCACCGGGACCGGCCTGATCGGCCCCGCGGGCTTCGATCTCGAATAGCAAGGCAAGGTGCACCATGAAGATCCGCCTGATCTCCAGCCTCGCGCTCGCAGCGGCGCTCGCCGCCTGCGAGCCCCCGCAGGCCGAGTGGTCGAACGTCGAGGCGCCGCGCGAGACGCGCATCGACTTCCACCGCTACACCCACGCCGCCGCCTTCGCCGCGGGCCGTAACGAGCTCGCGGCGGGCGAGGCGCAGCGGCTCGACGCCTTCCTGCGCTCCGCGCAGGTCTCGCCGTCCGACCCCGTCTATCTCGAGGCGCCCGCGAACGACAAGGCGGCCGGCGCGCGCATCTCCGTGCTCGCCCGCGACCTCACGCGCAAGGGCTACGCCGTCGCCACGCTCCCCTCGGCGCGCGACGCGGTGCCGCCCAATTCGCTCATGGTCGTCGTCGAGCGCTACACCGTGACGCCGCCCCCCTGTCCCAATTGGACGAAGTCGCCGAGCGAGGGCCACGAGAACGCGGTCTCCAGCAACTTCGGCTGCGCCAACCTGACCAACCTGGACCTCATGGTCGCCGATCCCCGCGACCTCGTGATCGGGCGCGACGTGGGTCCGGAAAACGCCGAGCACGCCGGCCTCGCGGTGCAGCGCTATCGCGAAGGCAAGACCGCGCCGCTCCCGAGCGTGACCGCGGGCACCACCTATAGCGTCAACGTCAACGCCTCCGGCGGCAACACCGGCGGCGCCGCCGGGCCGAGCACAGGGCAGTAGTCATGGCAGATGCCGCGGAAGCGCAACATCAGGAGGGCTCCCGTTCGCTCGTGTTTCTCGCCTGCGTCGCCGACGAGGTCACGCGCGAGACGGTGAATCGCGTCGTCTCGCACCTCGGGCCCTTGCAGGCGAAGGTGCGGGCGGGCGATCTGGCGGCGGCGCGCAAGGCGCTCGATCCGAGCGCCCCGCCGCAGCTGATGCTCATCGACATCTCCGGCAGCGCCGACCCCGTGCCTGCGCTCTCGGAACTCATCCAGCTCTGCCCGCGCTCGACCCGAGTACTCGTGATCGGCTCCGTCAACGACGTGAGCCTCTATCGCGCTTTGACGGGGCTCGGCGTCGTCGATTACCTCGTCAAGCCCATCTCCGGCGAAATGCTGCACGACGCGCTCGCGGCCGCGATCGAGACCGGCGGGCCCGAGGGCGGCGGCGGCCGCAAGACCCGCAGCACGGCCTTCCTCGGCGCGCGCGGCGGCATCGGCACCACCACCATGGCGGCGGCGATTTCCTGGTATTTCGTCAACGAGTTCCACCAGCGCGCGGCCGTCATCGACCTCGATCTGCACTTCGGGACGCTGGCGCTCAGCGTCGACCTGGAGCCCGGCCGCGGCCTGCGCGAGGCGCTCGAGCACCCCGAGCGCATCGACAATCTGCTGCTCGCCTCCGCCATGTCCGGCGGCGAGCGATTCAAGGTGCTCGCGAGCGAAGAATCCCTCGACGAGAGCCTGCGCATCGAGCCCACGGCCATCGAGCCGCTCTTCCAGGCGCTCTCGCAGGACTTCGACCAGCTCGTCGTGGATCTCCCGCGCTCGCTCGACGACGGCACGCGGCATCTCCTCGGCTGCGTCGACCAGCTCATCCTCGTCACCGACCTCTCGCTCGCGGGCCTGCGCGACACCTTGCGCCTGATCGACCTCGCCAAGCGCATCGGCTGCCGCGCCAATCCGATGGTGGTGGCGAGCCAGGTCGGCGCCGCCCATCGCGGCGAGATCACCCAGCGCGAGTTCGAGCGCGGCCTCGGCCAGAACATCGATCATCTCGTCTCGTTCGACGCAAAGGTCGGAACCGCCATGGCGCGCCACGGCAAGGCGCTGCCGGAAGTCGCCCGGGCGAGCAAGCCCGCGGAGGAGCTGCTCGCTCTGGCGCAGCGGATCTCGGGCCGCGAGGCCGCCGGCAAGAAGCGCTCGCTCCTGGGCAAGCTCTGGAAATAGACCGCCATGTTCGGCCGGCGCGACAGCGAGAATCCCCTCCAGGCCCGCATCTCCGCGCTGAGCGCGCGGCGCGAGCGGCCTGCCCCGGCCGCGCCGCCGGCTGCCGAGGCGCCGGCCAAGGCGAAGCTCGCGGAGACCACGGTCGAGGCCGCGCGCGCCCTGGTGCAGCCCGCGATCGACGCGGCGATCGATCCCGCGACGCTGCTCGGCAAGACCCGCGTCGAGCTCGCCAAAGTCGTCGAGGACGTCGTCAAGCGAACCCTCGAGCAGCATCGCCTCGCGCTTCCGCCGGCGCAGTACCGCGACCTCATCACCGCCGCCATCAACGGGATCGGCGAGACGCCGCAAGTGCAGGCGCAGGCCAACCGCGCCGCCGTCGAGGCGGTCGCACGCGTCTCCACCATCTCGGCCGCCAGCCGCGCCTCGATCGACGAGGCCATTCCGAAAATCTACCCGCTGGTGATGGAGCGGATCGATACGGAAGTGGCGGCGAAGCTCAAGCGCGAGGAGCTCGCGCGCCAGCTCGGCGGCGTCGTCGCGGAGGTGCTGACCGAGCAGCGCATCCAGCTCAACCAGAACGAGCAGCGCGACCTCGTCACGGTGCTGCTAAACGACATGCTGGGCTTCGGCCCGCTCGAGCCGCTGCTCGCCGACGACACCGTAAACGACATCATGGTGAACGGACCGAAGCAGGTCTACGTCGAGCGCAAGGGCAAGCTCGAGCTCACGGACGTGACTTTCCGCGACAACCCGCACGTGATGTCGATCGCGACCCGCATCGTCACTATGATCGGACGCCGCGTCGACGAGTCGACGCCGCTCGTGGACGCGCGCCTCCCCGACGGCAGCCGCGTCAACATCATCGTTCCCCCGCTCGCGATCGACGGCCCCTCGATCTCGATCCGTAAGTTCTCCAAGAAGGGCATCACGCTCGACGTGATGATGAAGCAGGAGAACATCTCCGCGCAGATGGCGGTCGTCCTCAAGATCGCCGCCCGCTCGCGTCTCAACATCCTGATCTCCGGCGGCACCGGCTCGGGAAAGACCACGCTCCTGAACGCGATGTCGCAGATGATCGACACCGGCGAGCGCATCGTCACGATCGAGGACGCGGCGGAGCTCCAGCTCCAACAGCCGCACGTGGTGCGGCTCGAGACCCGGCCGCCCAACCTCGAGGGCCGCGGCGAAATCACCATGCGCGACCTCGTCAAGAACTCGCTGCGTATGCGACCCGACCGCATCATCCTCGGCGAGATCCGCGGCGCCGAGGCGCTCGACGTGCTGCAGGCGATGAACACCGGCCACGACGGCTCGCTCTCCACAGTGCACGCGAACCGGCCGCGCGAGGCGCTCACCCGTCTCGAGAACATGATCGGCATGGCCGGCGTTCAGCTGCCGAGCCGCGCGATCCGCACGCAGATCGCAGCCGCCGTCGACATGATCGTTCAGGTGAGCCGCATGCGCGACGGCATCCGCCGCGTCACCAACGTCACCGAGGTGATCGGGATGGAAGGCGACGTGATCACCACGCAGGAGCTCTTCAGCTACCGGTTCGAGGGCGAGCACACGGACGGCAGGCTCAAGGGCCGCTTCGAATCGACCGGCCTCAGGCCGCACTTTACCCCGCGCGCCGAGTATTTCGGCCTCGACCGCGCGCTTCTGGAGGCGATGGCATGAACATCGACGACGATCTCCTGCTCTGGGTCCTCGCGGGCGTTCTGGGCCTCGCGGTCTTCGCGATCGCCTTCGCGATCGGCGGCGACGAGTCCGGCGGCAAGCGCGTGCAGAAGGTGCGCAATCGCGCCCGCGGCGCCGACAAGGAGGAGAAGGCGGCGGAGATGATTCTCCGCCTCGACCCCAAGCGAAACAGCGGCTTCGAGGTCATGATGCGGCGCCTGCTGCCGCATCCGGAGCTCCTGCGTGAGCGCCTTCGGCGCACGGGCTGGTCGCTGGGCCTCGGCGGCTTCGCGATCATCTGTGCCGTCGCCATCGCCGCGCTGACCGGCATGCTTTACGCGGTCAATCTGCCGCTCACCATGGCGGTCCCAGCCGGCATCATCCTGGGCCTGCTGCTGCCGCACCTGATCGTGGGCTTCGCGGTGAACCGCCGCGCGAACAAGTTCACGAAGCTCTTCCCCGAGGCGATCGGCCTCATGGTGCGCGGCATCAAATCGGGCCTGCCGATCGCCGAGACCTTCGTCATCGTGGGCCAGGAAGTTCCGGGGCCGGTCGGCGAGGAGTTCCGCCGCGTCTCCGACCAGATTCGCTTGGGTCAGCAGCTCGAGCAGGCGCTCTGGGATAGCGCCAAGCGCGTGGGCACGGCGGAAGTGAAATTCCTCGTCGTGAGCCTCTCGGTCCAGAAGGAGACGGGCGGCAATCTCGCGGAGACGCTGGAGAATCTCGACACCATCCTGCGCCGGCGCCGGCAGATGAAGCTCAAAATCCGCGCGATGTCCTCTGAGGCTCGCGCGAGCGCCGCGATCATCGGCGCGCTCCCCTTCATCATGCTGGGCGTGCTCGCGGGCCTCAACCCCGAATACATCGGCAAGCTGTTCGACACGCACCTCGGCAACCTGATGCTCGGCGGCGGCGGCTTCAGCATGGCGCTTGGCGTCTTCATCATGCAGAAGATGGCGAGGTTCGAAATATGAAGAACTTTTCCGGCGACCTCTTCGCCTGGCTGCTGGGCTCCTTCGACGAGAACGGCATCGCCATCATCGGCGGCATCGGCGTCTTCGTGACGATCCTGGCGCTCTCACGCGTCTTCGTCCCGTCCGATCCGATGGCCGCGCGCATCCGCAACCATCAGCAGCGGCGCCAGCACCTTCTGCAGCAGATCCTCAACGAGAACAAGGAGGAGCCGAAGGCGAAGCAGGCGTCCTTCAACTTCGTCAAGCAGCTCGTCGAGCGCCTGAAGCTGACCCGCGGCGACGAGGCGCGCAAGACCGTCGACAAGCTCGCGCAGGCCGGCTGGCGCTCGCGCGACATCCTCATCGTCTATCTCGGCGCGAGGCTCGTCATGCCCTTCGTCGGCGGCGCCTGCGCGCTGCTGCTGATGCGCTTCTTCGGCGTCGAGCTCTCCGTGATGGGGGCCGCGGCGGTCGGCGGCATGGGCGTCCTCGCGGGCGGCTATATGCCCGCGCTCTATCTCAAGAACGCGATTCAGAAGCGCTACACCAAGCTGCGCCGGCAGCTTCCGGACGCGCTCGACCTCCTGGTGATCTGCGCGGAGGCCGGACAGAGCCTCGACGCCGCCTTGACCCGCGTCGCCCGAGAGTCCGGCGCCTCCTCACCCGAGCTCGCCGACGAGCTCGGCCTCACCTCGATCGAGCTGGGGTTCCTGCCGAACCGGCGCCAAGCGCTCCTCAACTTGCAGCGCCGCGCCGACATCCCGCCGATCCGCGCCGTCATCAACACGCTGATGCAGACCGAGCGCTACGGCACGCCGCTCGCGCATTCGCTGCGCGTCCTCGCCGCGGAGTTCCGCGACGAGCGCATGATGAAGGCCGAGGAGAAGGCCGCGCGGCTCCCGGCGATCATGACGGTGCCGATGATCTGCTTCATCCTGCCCGCGCTCTTCATCGTCCTCATCGGGCCCGCGATCATCAAGGTCATGGAGACCTTCAGCTGAGCCGCTCGGCGGCAGGGTCGATTCTGCCGCCGCGGCCGAACCTGCCGGGAAATTCCTGCCGCCTCGCGGCAGAAATCCCGATCAGATCGAGGCATTTCCGCCGATTTCCGATGGCACGGGTCTTGCGTCGCGTCCGCCGAGTGAAAGCGGCCAGGACGGGAGCCACTCGTGATCGATTCCATCGGCACCTCTCTTTATCCCACGCTCTCGGGCTCCAGCCTTAGCGGCTCGGCGGGCTCGTGCTGGGGTCTTACCTCCGGCGACGGCGCGTCGCTAGGCCTTGGCGACGCGAGCGCCGCCTCTGCTCCCGCTGCGACGAGCCAGGTCACGGGCCTGAGCAGCGACGTCGCGAGCGCATTCCAGCAATTCGCCTCCGATCTCAAGGCCCTTCTCCTGCAGATACAGGCCGAGGGCAGCACCGATACGCCCACGACCGGCGGAACGGGCATCGCCGCCGCAAGCGACGCGCAGACGCCCCCGGAGGCGCCCGACGCTTCCGCCGGCACCGAGCCGGCGCACGCAGAGGGCCGGCATGGGCATCACGGTCACCACGGCGCCGAACGGCTCGAGCGCGATGTCGAGCAAATGATCTCGGATCTCCTGAGCAACACGACTACGGCGACCTCGCCGGGAACGGCCGATACCGGCACGGACGCGCTCACCGGCGGTACGGCAAGCGCGAGCGCCGGAGATGCGACCGCCCTCGCCTCCGTTTCCAATGGAACCGCTTCTGCCTCGACGGACGGCGCCGGCACGGGAACTCCCTCGGGATCGGCCCTCACCTCGCTCGCGGAGGTCGCGGCGCAGGATCTACTCCACGCGCTGCGGGCTTACGCAGAGAGCATCGGCTCGGCAGCCACGCCGAGCCCGGGATCGCCCTCCTCGACCGCCTGAGTCGCAGTCTCCTCTAATTCCTTGCCTGGATCGTCATGACGGATCGAATCCATCTCGTGATCGGGACTCCCTGCTTCGGCGGGCAGGTCACCTCGCATTATGCGCAATCGATGCTGAAGCTGCAGCAGCAGTGCATCGCGCACTCGATCGAGCTCGGATGGCTGATGTTCGGGGGCGACGCTCTCATCACCCGGGCGCGCGCCGAGGTGGTCGCGCATTTCCTCGCGGCGCCGGACGTGACCCATCTCCTCTTCATCGATGCCGACATCGGCTTCGAGCCGGAGCAGGCCTTTCGCCTCCTCGATTTCGACGCGGATGTGACCGCGGCCGCTTATCCCGCGAAGATGATCGACTGGGAATTGGCGCGGAACGCAATTCGCAACGGTCATCCCAACCCCGAGGCGGCGTCGCTGCGCTACGTCTTTGACGTCGCCGATCCCGCGCGCATCGTGACGCGCGCGGGCTTCATCCAGGCGCAATACGCGGGGACGGGATTCCTGATGATCCGCCGGCGGGCGCTCCTCGAGCTCTGCGCCGCCCACCCCGAGCTCAAGTACCGCAAGGTCGATTTCGGCGCGGACCCGCTCTCCGACGGCTCCTATCGCTTCGCCCTCTTCGACTGCATGATCGATCCCGAGAGCGGCCGCTACCTCTCAGAGGATTTCGCGTTCTGCCGGCGCTGGAGCCGGCTGGGCGGTGAGATCTGGATCGACACAAAGAGCAAGCTCACCCATTGCGGGCCCGTGGCCTTCGCGGGCGACTTCTCGACCCAGATCGCCGCAGGCACCGGCAAGCCCGCCAAGAGCGAGGCGGCGCGGCCAGTCGCAGACGCGGTCGGCTAGAACATGATCCGATGAGCTCGAGTCGGGTCGCGCTCTAGATTCATCGGTTCTGTCGCATTGCCCATGACGAGCCGGTATCCACTTCGCCTGGCAATGCTCTGGCCGGGTCCGGAGCAGCGCCCGGTTCTAAGCGCTCCCGTCGCCGAGCGCGAAGCCGCCGTAATCGTCTTTGGCGGTGTCGGGATCGATCTCAATCCCGAGGGCCTGGGTCGTCGCGCCCTGCTTGATGTTCCAGTCGGCATAGGTGTGATAGCCCGCCCAGCCCGTCGACTGCGCGAGCCAGCTGAGTTCGGCGAGTCCCTGCTCCCGCAGGAATTTGCACGCGGCGCCGGAACCGTAGACGCCGATGCGATAGGCGGGGTCCTGGCCGCTGGAACGGTGGGCGAAGCCGTCGCGCACACCACGGAAGTAATCGGCGACGACGCCGGCGATCGCGGCTGGCAAGGCATCGTAGTCGACGGCGAAGTAGATGGCGGAACCGGCGGGCTGGCCCAACGCCACCGCGCTATCGTAGGCATGGGTGCCGTCATCGACGCCGCGGGCCCGCGAGAAATACCCCACCTCCGTCGGCGCGTCTTCCCAGACCACGACGATGTGCAGCCCGGCCGCAGATAGCTGTCGCGCCTCCGCAGCGGAAAGTCGCTTTGTCCCGCGATGCGCATAATAGCGCGCAACGAAATCGTACCCCGCCGCTTTGATCTGCGGCGCGAGCGGGCCGCAATCGGCCGTCGTATCGAATCCCTTGGGCATGACCTCGATCACCTCCCGGCCATGGGGCATCCGCAATCCCAAGCGCCGAACTGCGCCGATTGCGCGCCGTCCCGCTTCGCTGCGGAAGCCTCAACTACAATTCAAGCGCGTAATAACCCTATCCGCAACTATATTTCAGAGCGATGACACACATGTGCCTTCGGCCCGATGGCTATTGCCACGGGCCCCAGGCGCGAGCGGCGTGCCGCCCTACCGCCGGACGCTTGCTGCGGACTGTCCGAAGAGGATCTTCTTCTCCTCTTCCGTCCGGATGCCTGGAGTGGGATTGATCGGCTTGCCCTTCTCGTAGGCTCGCTCCGTCGCCGGACGCGCCTTGATCGTCTCAAACCAGCGCTTGAGGTTCGGGAAGTCCTCTAGCTTCTGGCCTTGCCGCTCGTGCGGCACGATCCAGGGATAGGCCGCCATGTCCGCGATCGAATAGGCGCCGGCCACGAATTCCCGGTCGGCAAGACGCTTGTCCAGCACTGCATAGAGGCGGTTCGTCTCGCGAACGTAACGATCGATCGCGTAGGGGATCTTTTCGGGGGCGTACTGAGAGAAGTGGTGATTCTGGCCGGCCATGGGCCCGAGCCCGGCCATCTGCCAGAAGAGCCACTGCAAGGTCTCGACGCGGCCGCGGAGGTCCTTCGCGATGAACTTGCCGGTCTTCTCCGCGAGGTAGAGCAGGATCGCGCCGGATTCGAAGACGCTCACGGGAGCGCCCTTGTCGGCAGGCACGTGATCGACGATCGCGGGCATGCGGTTGTTGGGCGCGATCTTGAGGAAGTCCGGCTTGAACTGGTCGCCCTTGCCGATGTTCACGGGGATGATCTTGTAGGGGAGGCCCGTCTCCTCCAGGAACATGGTGATCTTGTGCCCGTTGGGCGTCGGCCAATAGTAGAGATCGATCACGTGGGCGCGCTCCTCTTCCGGTGCCATGCGCGGGGCATCGCCGGTCGGGCGACACCGAAAGCGCTTCGGCTAGCGTTTAAGGGAGAGGACTATGGCTCGCCCGGCGACGACCCTGCAAGCCAGGGCCGCCGGGACGCGCGGCAGGGGTGCCCTGCAAAACCGGAATAGAGCGCGGGGGCGTGGGATCGCGGATCGGGCGCGTCAGCCCTTGGAGGCTTGCGCGACCTCTCCGTCCGAGCCCTTGCTGCGCACGATGATCGCGGCCTCGCCCGCCTTGTGCAGGTCTCGCACCATGGCAACGGCGGCTTCGCTCGACAACGACCCCGTCCGCACCACCCACCAGTCGCGGTCGTGGGTGATGGAGAAATCCTTGAAGCCTTTGCCGGCGAGGATGTCGAGCGCCTTGTGAGCGTTGGACTCGACGTGGAAGGCGCCGACCTGGACGACGATCCGCCGCTCACCTGCCACAGGCGCCGCTGCGGGCGCGGGCGTCTCGGGAAGGCTTGCGACCTCCTCGGTGGGCGCGCTCTTGCCGCTGGAGGGAACGAGCTGAACGGGCGCCGAGGAAGCGACCTGAACCGGCGTGCTCGGCTGCGCCTCCGCTTGCGGCGCGGGGGCGGCTTCGGGCGCGGGTGCGGTCGCGGCGGTTTCGGGCGCGGGCGCGGCTGCGGCGGTTTCGGGCGCGGGCGCGGCTGCGGTGGTTTCGGGCGCGGGCGCGGCTGCGGTTGTTTCAGGCGCGGGCGCCGCCGCAACGGACTCCGGCGCTGGCGCGGCGGGCTCGGACGCCGGCGCGGGGGCGGCGGCGACGGGCTCGGGCGCCGGGGCTGGCGGCAGCGGGGCCT
Organism: Allostellaceae bacterium; assembly: GCA_035541215.1. Lineage (GTDB taxonomy): Bacteria > Pseudomonadota > Alphaproteobacteria > ATCC43930 > CGMCC-115725 > DASZHJ01. The sequence continues at coordinate 40,801 of DATKNV010000131.1, forward strand.
CAGCGACGGCGCTCGGAGCGGGCGAAGGCATCGGCGCGGGGCTGTCGCTCGCGGCAGCCGCGCTTGGAGCGGTCTTACCCTTCTTGCCGGGCGCGGGGGCGGGGGCGGGGGCCTCCGCGACGGCGGGGGTGCTCGACGTGGCGGCGGGCTCGTTGCCCGCGCGGGCCGCGCGGACGTCGGCGCCGAGAATCGCCGCGGTGCGTCCCACGTCGTCGAGCGAGCGCAGCAGCGCGTAATAGGCGAGGTTGTTGTTCACGGCGGCCTCGTCGAGGTCGCCGCGCGCGACCGAGGCCGCGTGAGTGTTGTCGCCGGCGAGGCCGTAGACGAGCGCGAGGTTCTGCCGGTTGCGCGCGGTGGCGCCGGGACGCGAGACGAGCTCGCTCAGCGTCGCGATCGCGCCCTTGTAGTCGCCGGCGAGCGCCTGCGAGAGACCGAGGTTGTTCCGCAGGCTCAGCGAGTCCGGAGCAAGCGTCAGGCCGCGGCGATAATCCTGCATCGCGAGGTCGTGACGGCCCCCGAGGTCGTGCGCCACGCCGAGGGCGTTATAGACTTTGGGATCGTTCGGCTTCTTCGCGACGGCGATCTCGAGATGCGAGAGCGCGAGCTGCGGCTTGCCGAGGCCCAGGAGCACGTTCCCCATGCCGCGATGGAGATCGGGATCATTGGGGTCGATCGAGAGCGCCTCGCGATAGGCCTCGGCCGCCTCGGTATAGGATTGCATCTGCGCAAGGGTATCGCCCAAGCGCGCCAGCGGCACCGTGTCCTTCGGCGAAATCTCGTGCGCGCGGCGATAGAGGCTCACGGCCGTGGCGAGATCGCCGGCGGCGCGGGTGCTGTCGCCGACCTTGATCAGTGTGTCCATGCTCTGATCCGGCGTCAGCTGCGAGCCAAGGCCGGTCGAGGCTCGTGAGCCGGCTTGCTCGGGGTAGGTGGCGCAAGCGCCAAGGGCCAGAGCGACGGTGAGCGTCAGCGGCCGCAAAATCGGATAGCGGCGGCGGAGGCGAGAGCGCGAGGTTTGGGTCTGAGGCACGGTTAATCTCCCTGAGCGCAGTTTCTGCCCAGGTTCCCTACCAATTGGTTAACGGCGCACGCCTATCCATGCAAAAGCATTTAGTATTTTCGGAACTTTACGACCAAAGACCAATGACTTAGGTCCGGCCGTGACAAGAATTGGGCGATTAACCCTGTCAGAGGCCAGCATCATTTGGCGGCGAAATTAGCCTCGGCTCCGCCCCTCTTGCGGAGCCGCGCGGCCGGGCTCGGCCGCGATCAAAGCGCGCTAACGAGGAAATTGATGGTGAGCGCCAGGATCACGGTGTTGAAGAAGAAGGAAAGCGCGCCGTGGAGGGTCGCGACGCGCCGCATGTGCTTGCGAGTGATTTGCACATCCGAGACCTGGCAGGTCATCCCGATCACCAGGGAAAAATAGACGAAGTCCCAGAAATCCGGCGCAGCATCGCCGCCGGGAAATTCGAGGCCCCCGGCGTCGACGCCGCTTGCTGGGCCGTCGCCGTAGTAGCCGTGCATATAGTGCACCGCGAAGACGAAATGGATGAGCGTCCAGGACGCGACGACCACACCGCCCGCGAGTCCAACTCGGAGTGCCAGAGCCGCTGCCGTCTCCGCCGGCTCCTTGCTCAGCAGCGCGGCCGCCTCGACGAGACTAGCGACCGCGGCGAGAACGACCAGCATCTGGATCGCCAGGAGGCTGGGATCGTTGATCCGGGCGCGCATGCGCAAGCGCTCGGGCCTGGCGCCGCCGACGGCGGCGGAGAGCAGCGACAGGAAGAAGGCGACCGCCGCGATCCAGCCTGCGCCGCCGCGCTTGGCGATCCCCCAGGCTTCGGGCAGCAGCAGATAGACCGACCAGCCGAGCCCGGCGCTCAAGACGAGGCGCAGCGCCGGATGAACGCCGAACATCACTCTCGAAAAGCCGGCGACGCGCATCGACGTAAAGGCCCCGTTCCGCACCGTCGGAGCGGAACCCGCGCACGCGCCGGGCCGCTCTTCGTCTCTTTCGGGACTTATCCCGCCATTTAAGAAACTGGCAAGGCAAATTCGGCCATCCTTCGCGGCGAAATGGCATCGCCTCGCCTGCGCGATGCGCCACGAGCACGAATCGACGGAGTCCGACCCCATGATTGCGCCCCGCCTCAAGCACCTCTTCATCGCCGCCGCCGCGGTCATTACTACCGCGACCGCCGCGACCGCGGAGCCCGGCGTGAGCGCCGACAAGATCGTCTTCGGCCAGGCCGCGGCGCTCGAGGGTCCGGCCTCTGCGCTGGGACAGGGAATGCGCGAGGGCATCAACGCGGCCTTCGCCGAGGCCAACAAGGCCGGCGGCGTCAAGGGGCGCAAGCTCGAGCTCATCTCCAGCGACGACGGCTACGAGCCCACGAAGTCGATCGCCGCGGCGAAGAAGCTCATCGAGGAGGACAAGGTCTTCGCGCTCATCGGGCCCGTGGGAACGCCGACCTCGGCCGCGGTGCAGCCCGTTGCCGCCGAAGCGGGCGTGCCCTTCATCGGCCCCTTCACGGGTGCGGAATTCCTGCGCGAGGCCGCGAAGACCAACGTCGTAAACGTGCGCGCGAGCTATTTCCAAGAGACCGAGGCGATGGTGCAGCACCTCACCGAGGATCTCGGCGTCAAGCGCATCGCCATCTTCTATCAGGACGACAGCTTCGGCCAAGCCGGCCTCGCCGGCGTCAAGAAGGCGCTCGAGAAGCGCCAGATGGAGCTGGTCGCCGAAGGCACGTACGAGCGCAACACCGTCGCGGTGAAGACGGGCCTGCTCGCGGTCATGAAGGGGAAGCCCGAAGCCGTCATCATGGTCGGCGCCTACAAGCCCTGCGCCGAGTTCATCAAGCTCGCGCGCCAGGTGAAGCTCGATGCGGTCTTCGTCAACATCTCCTTCGTCGGCAGCGACGCGCTGGCGAAAGAGCTCGGAGCCGAGGGCGCGGGCGTCGTCGTGACCCAGGTCGTCCCCTTCCCTCGCGACGCCTCGATCCCGCTGGTTGCGGCCTATCAGGCCGCGCTCAAGGCCGCGAGCCCCTCCGCCGAGCCCGGCTTCGTCTCGCTCGAGGGTTACATGGTGGGCAAGCTCGTGGTGCTGGCGCTCGGCAAGATCGAGGGCGAGCCCACCCGCCAAGCCCTGCTCGACGCGATCGGCAAGACCGGCAGCTTCGATCTCGGCGGCGTCAAGCTCGGCTACGGGCCCGGCAACAACCGCGGCTCGAGCGAGGTCTTCCTCACGGTGATCCAGCCGGACGGAACCTTCAAACCCGTCACGAAGCTCGCGAAGGCCGGCGGCTGAGTTTCAATCCGCCCGCGCGGAGGTTCGCGTGAGCTTTCGGCGCACTCTCGGCATTCGCGGCAGGCTCTTCCTGGCCTTCGGCCTTGTCGCGGCATTGACCGTGCTCGCGAGCGGCGTCGCGTTCCTGTCGTACGACCGGGTGCGCGACAGCCTCGCTGACATCACCGGCAAGAACCTGCCGGCGATGGGAAGCGCGTTGGCGCTCGCCCGGGAGAGCGCCGCGATCGCCGCGGCCTCGCCGGTCCTCGCCTCGGCCTCCGACCAGAAGGCCCGCGAGGCGGCGGCGAGCGCGCTCGACGCCCGCATGCGCAAGCTCGACGAGCTCATCGGCACGCTTGCTGCATGGCCGGAAAACGCCGAGGCGACGGCGCGCCTGCGCGCGACCGCGCAGAAGCTCGCGGCGAACGTCGCTCTCCTCTCGCAATCGGTGGAGCGCCGGATCGCGCTCAAGTCGCAGCGCGAGACACTCGCGACCAACGTGCGTACGGCCCACCGCGCCCTCGGCGAGAAGATCGCCCCGCTCGTCGACGATGCCGCCTTCAATCTGACGCTCGCGCTGCAGTCCGCCGGCGAGAAGCCTGACGCCGCCGAGCTCGGCAAGACCCTCGGCAAGCTCGCCGATACCGACCTCGCGGAGCTGCAGGCGGTCTCCGCCCTGCAGGCGGAGGGTAATCTCGTGCAAGGCCTCCTTACGGAGGCGACGATCACGCCCAGGAAGGAATATCTCGAGCCGCTCAGGGAGAGCTACCGCGCCGCCGCCGGTCGGATCGCGAAGGCGCTCGCACAGCTCAAGGAATCCCCGAACGGGCCGGCGCTGAAGACTCTCCTCACCGCGCTCCTCGCCTACGGCGAGGGCGAGCAGAGCGCCTTTACGCTGCGCGTCAGGGAGCTCGACGAGATCGCCGCGAGCGAGAAGATCCTGGCGGCGAACCGCGAGCTAGCGCAGGGCCTGGAGCGCGAGGTCGCGGCCCTCGTCGACGCGACCGACGGCGAGGCCACGGCCGCAGCCGCGGGCTCCGAGGCCGCGATCTCCCGCGGCAGGCTGCTACTGGCGGCGATTGCGGCGGCGAGCCTCGCGCTGGCGCTCGGCCTCGCTTGGTTCTATGCGGGCCGCAACGTCGCGCGGCGCCTGATCGTGCTGCGCGGCAGCATGGCGGCGGTCGCCGGCGGCGATTTCGCGGCCGAGATTCCCACCGGCGGCAGCGACGAGATCGCGGAGATGGCGGGAGCGCTGCGCGTGTTCCGCGACGCGGGCCTCGCCGCGCGCGAGGCTGCAGCGCGCGCCGAAGAGGACCGGCGGCGGCTCGCCGAGGAGCGGCGGCACGAGCTGCTGGCGCTCGCCGAGAGCTTCGAGTCCAGCGTGAAGGGCGTGGTCGGCAAGGTCTCCGGCGCCGCGGACGAGATGCGCTCGACGGCCGCGCGCATGGTCGCGACCGCCGGCGAGACTACCCGGCAGGCGGGCGCGGTCGCGCAGGCCTCGGCCCAGGCCTCCGAGAACGTGCAGACCGTCGCAGCCGCGACCGAGGAGCTCGCGAGCTCCACCTCGGAGATCGGGCGCCAGGTCGAGGAATCGAGCAAGGTCGCGGGCCAAGCGGTCGGCGAGGCGCAGCGCACGGCGGCGACGGTGAAGGAGCTGGCGGAAGCCGCCCAGCGCATCGGCGAGGTCGTCGCCCTCATCAGCGACATCGCGAGCCAGACCAACCTCCTCGCCCTCAACGCCACGATCGAGGCCGCACGCGCGGGCGAGGCCGGCAAGGGCTTTGCGGTCGTGGCGTCCGAGGTGAAGACGCTCGCGACCCAGACCGCCAAGGCGACCGACGACATCGGCACGCAGATCCGCGCGATCCAGGACTCGACCCGCGGCGCCGTCGACGCGATCGCCGCAATCAACGCCGTGATCGCCCGGATCGACGAGATCGCGACCGCCGTCGCGGTCGCGGTCGAGGAGCAGAACGCCACCACCCGCGACATCGCCAAGAACGTCCAGCAGGCCGCCAAAGGAACCCGCGAGGTCTCCGGCAACATCGCCGGCGTGACCGAGGCGGCGGGTGCCGCCGGGAATGCCGCGAGCCTGGTGGCGGAAGCGGCCGAGGGCCTCGCGCAGCAATCGCAGACCCTCAGCGAGGAGGTCGAGCGCTTCCTCGCGCGCGTGCGCGCGGCTTGAGCCGCGGCGGCATTAGCCGCCTTTGAGGATGCGCTCCGCCTGCTCCCAGCCGAGCCGCGCCAGCACCTTGGCGCGCGCGCCCGCCTCTTGCGCGCGCGAGCTCGCCGCCGTGCCCTCGCGCACGCGACCCATGATCCCCTGCAGGATCGCCGCGAGCCGGAACATGTTGTAGGCCATGTAGAAGTCCCAGTTCGGGATCTCCGTGCGGCCGGTGCGGCGGCAATAGGCTGCGCGATATTCCGCTTCCGAGGGAATGCCGAGCGCTGCCAGATCGTGGCCGCCGAGGCCGCGAAAAGCCGCCGGCGGCAGGCGCCAGGCCATGGCGTGATAGGCGAAATCGCCGAGGGGATTGCCCAGCGTCGAGAGCTCCCAATCGAGGACGGCGAGGACGCGCGCCTCGCTCGGGTGGAAGATCATGTTGTCGAGGCGGAAGTCGCCGTGAACGATCGCGGTCTGATCGTCCGGCGGCACGTTCTTCGGCAGCCACTCGATCAAGAGGTTCATCGGCTCGATCTTCTCTGTCTCCGAGGCGCGGTACTGCTTCGTCCAGCGGTCGATCTGGCGCATGAAATAGTTGCCGGGCTTGCCGAAATCCCCGAGGCCGATCGCGGCGTAATCGACGGTGTGGAGCCGCGCTATCGTCGCGTTCATTGCGTCGTAGACTTGCCCGCGCTCGGCGCGCCCCACCTCCGGCAGCGTCGGGTCCCAGAAGACGCGGCCGGAGACGTAATCCATGATGTAAAAGGCGGTGCCGACGATGCTCTCATCGAGGCAGAGGGCATGGGTGCGTGGCACCGGAAAGCCGGTACGGCCAAGAGCGGAGATGACACGGTACTCGCGGTCGACCGCATGCGCGGAGGGAAGCAGCTTCCCCGGCGGCTTGCGGCGCAGGACGTAGCTCGCAGCGGGCGTCTTCAGGCGATAGGTCGGGTTCGACTGGCCGCCGCGGAACTGCTCGACCTCGAGCGGACCCTTGAAGCCCTCGACGTTCGCACGCATCCAGGCCTCGAGCGGCGCCACCTCGAAGCGAAGCCGCTCGACCACGGGCATGGTGCCGACGAAATCCCCGGTGTCGCTCATCCGTCTCCGTCCCGTAGATCCGAAGAGTTCATAGATATCGAAACCAAGGGGCTTGGCAAATCGGATTTCCGGCTGCGATGCTGGAGCCGGCGGCCAAGCACAAGGAGCGGCCCATGAGCGGACTCGAGGTCGGCATCGGCGGATTGGGAGCGATCGGATTGCCGGTCGCGCGCTGGCTCGCGGGGCGGCCGCCGGGCCTCACGCTCGCGGCGGTCTCCGCGCGCGATCAGAGGCGTGCGGCCGAGCGGCTCAAGGCTGCGGGGATCGAGGTGCCGGTGGTGCCTGCTGACGCGCTCGCCGGGCGGGCGCAGGTGGTGATCGAGTGCTTGCCCGCCGCCGTCTTCGACAGCGTCGCCGTCCCCGCGATCAGGGCGGGGCGTACGCTCCTGGTGCTGAGCGTGGGCGCTCTCCTCGAGAGGATGGCGCTCGTCGAGGAGGCGCGCCGGACCGGTGCCCGCATCATCGTGCCGACGGGCGCGCTCCTCGGCCTCGACGCGGTGCGGGCCGCGGCGCAAGGCACGATCCACTCCGTGAAGCTCGTGACGCGAAAGCCGCCGCGCGGCCTCGTGGGTGCGCCCTACCTCGAGGAGCGGAGCATCTCGCTCGAGGGCCTGGCGGCGCCGCTCAGGGTCTTCGCGGGAAGCGCGCGCGAGGGGGCGCGGGGATTCCCCGCCAACGTCAACGTCGCGGCCGCGCTCGCACTCGCGGGCATCGGGCCCGACAGGACCGAGCTCGAGATCTGGGCCGACCCCTCCGTCACCCGCAACACCCACCGCATCGAGGTAGAGGCCGACAGCACGCGTTTTACGATGACGATCGAGGGCGTTCCCTCGGAGGAGAATCCCCGCACGGGAAAACTCACCCCCTTGAGCGTGATTGCCTGTCTCAGGGGGTTGGTCGAGCCGTTGCGAGTGGGTACGTGAGGCCGGTTTAAAACCTCTCGACGGCGGTTAAGCCGCAGGGCATAAAGATGGAAAATTAGCTTGCTTTCCGCCTCTGAGGCGGCAAGCGTCGAGGGCACGACCGGCGCTGCTCGCTGGCGGCGGTCCCGTTGAGGAAACCATTGCCTGGGGAGGCACCGATGAGCAAGACGAGCACGAGGACGTTCATTCCGCGCCGCACGATTCTTAAAGCCGGCGCGGCGGCCGGCGCGTTGCAGATCGCGTCGCCCTTCATTCTCACGGCCCGCGGCGAGACGCCGGTAAAGCTGGGCATGGTGGACCCCTTCACGGGCGTCTATGCGGCGATCGCGCAGAGCGAGCTCGAGGGCGCGAAGCTCGCGGTCCAGCACATCAACGCCAAGGGCGGCATCCTCGGCCGTCCGGTCGAGCTGCTGGTCGAGGATTCCGCAAACGACGTCGGCACGGGCGTGCAGAAGACGCGCAAGCTGATCGAGCGCGACCAGGTGGACGCGATCATCGGCGACGTCAATTCCGGCATCGCGCTCGCCATGGCGGGCGTCACCTCCGAGCTCAAGAAGCTCCACATCGTCTCCGGCGGCCACACCGATCCGATCACCGGCAAGGATTGCAAGTGGAACGTCTTCCGCGTCTGCAACACGACCGCGATGGACGCCAACGCGATCTCCGGCACGGTGATCGAGAAGCTCGGCAAGAAGTGGTTCTTCCTGACGCCCGACTACGCCTACGGTCATTCGGTGCAGGAATCCTTCGTCAACAATCTGAAAAAAGCCGGCGGTACATACGAAGCGGCGCTGGCGCCGCTCAACACCACGGATTACTCGTCCTACCTCATCAAGGCGAAGGCCTTTGCGCCGGACGTGCTCATCAACGTCATGGGCGGCGGCGATCAGGTGAACAGCCTCAAGCAGTTCGTGCAGTTCGGCCTCGACAAGCAGATGAAGGTCGCGGGCTCGCTCTTCGAACTCGAGAGCCTCCGCGCGGTGCCGAAAGAGGCGCTGGTGGGCTGGTGGGTGATGGAGTGGTGGTGGGATCAGCCCGACGTTCCGCACGTCAAGGAGTTCGTGGCCGACATGAAGAAGGCCGCCAACAAGACCCCCTCCGCGCGGCATTGGATGGGCTACGTCTCGGTGCAGACGGTCGCGCTGGTCGCGAACCGGGAGAAGACGCTCGACGGCGTCAAGCTCGCAAAGGCCTTGCAGGGCTTGGAACTGCCGCCGGAGGTCGCGCTGATGCCGAACAAGACCTACTACCGCGCCGAGGATCATCAGCTCATGAGCTCGGTTTATGCCGGCGAGGCGCATCCGGCCGCGGCGGGCGGCGATCCCGACAACATGTTCACCGTGCGGCAGGTAGTGCCCGGCGACAAGGCCGCGCCCTCGCCGGCGGAGACCGGCTGCAAGCTGTCCTGGCCGGCCTAAAGGCCGCGTGAGGCGCTCTTCACGCCTGCTTTGAAGGGGGCCGTGGCTGCCACGGCCCCCTTCTTTGGCGCGACGGAGCGCTCGCCCGGGATTGCAGGGGGAAGCGGGCCATGATCTACATCTTGAATCTCGCGAATGGGCTGATGATCGGCGCCTTCTACGTGCTGATGGCGCTGGGCCTCTCGCTCATTCTCAATCTCAGCAACGTCATCAATTTCGCGCATGGCGGCTTTCTTGCGCTCGGAGGCTACGTCGCCTACACGCTTTCCCCTTTCGTCGGGTTCTGGGTCGCGTTGCTGCTGTCGCCGCTCATCGTGGCGATCCTGGGCATCGTGATCGAGCGCACGATGATCCGCCGCCTCTACGGCCGCGATCCGCTCTATAGCCTGCTCCTCACCTTCGGCCTTGCCTTCATCCTCGAGGACGGGGCGCGCTGGTGGTGGGGCGCCTCGGGCATCCCCTTCACGGTTCCCACTTTTCTCTCGCAGCCGCTCAGCGAGAGCTTCTTCTTCATCACGCGCTATCGCCTGTTCATGGTTCTGATGGTCGTGCTCGTGGTGGGAGCGCTGTTCCTCTTCCTGCGCTACACGCGCGTCGGCGTCCGCATCCGTGCAGGCACGCTCGACCTCGACACGGTGTCATCACTGGGCGTCAACGTGCGGGCGCTGCGGACCTTCAATTTCGGCCTCGGCATCTTCCTCGCGGCCTTCTCGGGCGTGCTCGCGAGCGGCCAGATCAGCCTCGAGCCCACCATGGGAGCCCCGCTGGTGATGCCGAGCTTCGTGGCGATCATCGTCGGCGGCGTCGGCAGCCTCACGGGCACGCTCCTCGGCGGGCTGCTCATCGGCGTTGCTGCCGCGATCACCACGGTCTTCTGGCCCTCGGCGAGCGAGGCCGTAATCTACGTGATGATGGCCGCCGTCCTCCTGGTGCGTCCCCGCGGCTTGATGGGCGAGGAAGGAATGCTCTCATGATCGCGCAAGCCCTGCCCCGCAACTGGCCGAAGCTCGCGGCGATCTGGGCTGTCCTTCTTCTCGCGCCATATTGGATGCCGCTCATCGGAGGCTACACCGCGCTCGGCACCAACGTGCTGGTGTTCGGCCTCGCGGCCATGGCGCTCAACTTTCTGCTGGGCTTCACGGGCGTGCTGTCCTTCGGCCACGCCGCCTACTTCGGCCTCGGCGCCTACGGCGCGGGCTTGATCCTCAAATACGTCTATTCCAGCACCTTACTCGCCTTGGCGGCGGGCGTGGCCTTGGGGACGGTCGCGGGCGCGCTCCTCGGCGCGCTCATCGTGCGGCGCCGCGGCGTCTATTTCGCGATGTGCACCATCGCCTTCGGCCAGGTCTTCTACTACATCGCATTCCAGTGGAGCTCCTTTACCGGCGGCGACGATGGGCTCAGGCCCTTCCAGCGCGCGCCCATTTCCCTCGGCCCCTGGACCGTCGATATTCTCTCCAATCAGATCGCCTTCTATTATTTCGTCCTCGCCTGCTTCGCCGTCGGGGTGGCGGCGATGGCGTTCCTGCTGCGCTCGCCCTTCGGCCGCACGCTGCTCGCGATCCGCGAGAACGAGCGGCGCGCGCGATTCCTGGGCATTCCGATCGAGCGGCACATCTGGCTCGCCTTCACCGTTTCCTGCTGCTTCATCAGCCTCGCGGGCGCGATGAACGGCCTCGTCAACAACTTCGCCAATCCGCGCATGCTCGACTACAACCAGTCCGGCCAGATCGTGATCATGGCCGTGCTCGGGGGCATGCGGTCGTTCTGGGGGCCGCTGGTGGGCGCAGCCGTCTTCGTGACGCTCCAGGACTATCTCTCGAGCCAGACGCAAAATTGGCAGTCGTTCCTCGGCATGGTCTTCGTGCTGAGCGTGCTGTTCTTCCCGCGGGGCATACTCGGCATTCGACTCTCGATGGCATCGCTCAAATCCGGATGGGCGCAGCTTGCCTCCCTGCTCGGCAGCCCCAGAAAGGATGCAGCGTGAATCTCCTCGAAGTGCAAAACGTCAGCAAGAGCTTCGGCAGCCTCGTGGCGGTGAGCGAGGTCTCCTTGAACGTCGCACCGGGCGAGCTTCGAGCGGTCATCGGCCCCAACGGCGCGGGCAAGACCACCTTCTTCAACATGATCAGCGGCTTCTTCCCGCCGAGCGCTGGAGCGATCGTCTTCGACGGAGCCGACGTCACGCAGCTCCCCGCCTATCGCCGCGTCGAGATCGGCATGGGCCGCACCTTCCAGATCACGGAAATCTTCCCGGAGCTCACGGTCTTCGAGAACATCCGGATCGCCGCGGAGGTCGCGGCCGGCTACCGCCTGCGCGCCTGGGTCGGCCGGCAGGAGGCGAGCGAGATCAAGAGCCGCGTCGACGAAATTCTCTCGCTCGCGGGCATCGCCTCGAAGGCCGATCGTCTCGTCGGCGAGCTCGCCCACGGCGACCAGCGCGCCGCGGAGATCGGCATGGCGCTTGCGCTCAAACCTCGTCTCCTGCTCCTCGACGAGCCCACGGCCGGCATGGGCGACCAGGAGACCTACGAGATCACCAATCTGATCCGCCGCCTCCATCGCGACAGCAAATATACGATCGTGCTCATCGAGCACGACATGCGCGTGGTGTTCCATCTCGCCGACCGCATCACCGTGCTCGACCAAGGCCGCCTCCTCGCGGAGGGAACGCCCGCGGAGATCGCCGCCAACGAAGCCGTCCAGGCGGCATATCTGGGGAAGGCCGCATGAACGCGCTCGAAGCCAGCGGGCTCAACACCTTCTACGGCAAGAGCCACATCCTGCACGACGTGGGACTCTCGGTCGCCGAGGGCCGGATCACCGCGCTTCTCGGACGCAACGGCGCCGGCAAGAGCACGACGCTCCGCAGCCTCATGGGGCTGACGCCGCCGCGTCTCGGCCGCGTCGAGATCTTCGGCCGGGAGACGACACGCTGGCAACCCTACCGCGTGGCGGCGCTCGGCGTCGGCTACGTGCCGGAGGGACGCCGAATCTTCCCGAATCTGACCGTCGATGAGAACCTCCGCGTGCCGATCGAGCGCGGCGGTCCATGGAAGCCGCAGCGCATTTACGAGCTCTTCCCGCGCCTCGCCGAGCGCAAGCAGAACCGCGGCCGCCAGCTTTCCGGAGGTGAGCAGGAGATGCTCTCGATCGGCCGCGCGCTCCTCGTCAATCCGAAGCTCCTAATCCTCGACGAACCCTCGCAGGGCTTGGCGCCGCTCATCGTGCGCGAGGTCTTCCGCATCGTCGCGCAGATGCGCGCGGAGGGGATCTCGGTGCTGCTCGTCGAGCAGAACGTCCGCATGAGCCTCGAGATCGCCGACGACGCCTACGTCCTCGACAATGGCGAGATCGTCTACAGCGGCAGCGCGAGCGACCTCGCCGCCGACGAAGAGCGCGTGCAGGCGATGGCCGGCGCCAGCGCCGAAGAGTGGAACGTCAGTCACTAGAGGCCCTTCCGAGTCGCGGCCGAGTCGCGACGAATCTCCCTGCCGCTGCCTAAAGTTCGAGCGGGCGAGCGCCGCTAAATTCGACAGGCCGCGATTCCACCGGCGGGTGAGCGACTCGCGTGGCGCGGGCCTCGGATATGCGGAGTCTGCGGGGCTCGGCGGGGCTCGGCACCGACGGCGCCGGGGGCACCGGGAGTCCTTGATCTCGCTCTGAATTTGCCGCAGGCCGCGCGTCTCTATCGGCCCGAGTCGCGGAGCGCGCGCCCAGAGCGAAACCAGCGCGCGAAATCCCTGCGCCATCGCGGCAAACCTCGTGGTCGCCACGATCTTCCCGTCACAACACCTTGAGAAAGCCACGTTTCGTGGGAAGATAGATCTTCGATCCCATCGGCGAGCCGCGGCTCTCGTCGAGAAAACCGTCAGGGAGCGGCGGCGCGCACGGGGATCAGGGCCTTCGGCGGAGCGATCCGCGTGGGCCGATTTGGGGCGATGATGGGTCTTCGCGCGCGGACTCGAGCAACTGGGCAGCACCCGTCCTACCGAGAGAACTCCCGGGAGATTCCCCGTCGGCGCGAGGCGCCGCTCGCACCGGGCACGTCGAAGCCGCGGCATGGGGTTTGCAGCGAGATCGATGGGCGAAGCCGCGGCGATGTCGGCCCTCGTCACGGTGCACCGCGGCGAGCCGGCGAAACCTGCGATCCCGGGCGGGCGCGCGCGGCGATTGGGAAGCGGCCGGAGATGCACGCGCAGGCGGCGAGATGAAATCGAGTTCATGTTCGCAAAACGAAATCTTCGGTCGCGCCTATCCGTTCTCGCTTAAGGCTTGCTTAGCGATGGACGCATAGAATCTGGGTTAACGCCGGGTAAACGCCTGGCATGTCGAGGCCAGAATGGCGAGGTTCGGATGATCGCGCACGACGAGCTCTTTAGTCTCTTCTCGCGCCTCTACGACAGCGAGAAAGAGACCGAGATGTCCCTCGAGGACTATCTCAAGTCCTGTGCTCGCGAGCCCATGGCCTATGCGAGCGCCGCCGAGCGCATGCTCGCGGCGATCGGCGAGCCGCAGCTCATCGACACGAGCCAGGATACGCGCCTGGGCCGCATCTTCATGAACCGCACGATGCGGGTCTATCCGGCCTTCCAGGACTTCTACGGCATGGAGGAGACGATCGAGCGGATCGTCGGCTTCTTCCGCCATGCGGCGCAGGGCCTCGAGGAGAGGAAGCAGGTGCTCTACCTGCTGGGCCCTGTCGGCGGCGGCAAGTCCTCGCTCGCGGAGCGCCTCAAGCTCCTAATGGAGCGCATGCCGATCTACTTGCTCAAGGCCGGCAAGGAGATGAGCCCGGTCTTCGAAAGCCCGCTCGGCCTCTTCGATCCCGAGCGCATGGGCGAGGTCCTCGAGCGTCGCTACAAGATCCCGAAGCGCCGCCTCACCGGACTCGCCTCGCCCTGGGCGCTGAAGCGCCTCGACGAGTTCGGCGGCGATCTCTCGAAATTCTCGGTGGTGAAGCTGCACCCCTCGCGGCTCCGCCAGATCTGCGTCGCCAAGACCGAGCCCGGCGACGAGAACAACCAGGACATCTCGAGCCTCGTCGGCAAGGTCGACATAAGGAAGCTCGAGTTCTTCAGCCAGGCCGATCCAGACGCCTACGCCTTCTCCGGCGGCCTCAACCGCACGACGCAGGGCATCCTCGAATTCGTGGAGATGTTCAAGGCGCCGATCAAGATGCTCCATCCGTTGCTGACGGCGACGCAGGAGAACAACTACATCGGCTCCGAGAACATCGGCGCGATCCCCTTCCAGGGCATCATCCTCGCGCATTCCAACGAGGCGGAGTGGCAGAGCTTCAAGAACAACCGCAACAACGAGGCCTTCATCGACCGCATCTGCGTGATCAAGGTGCCGTACTGCCTGCGCGTCACCGAGGAGGCCAAGATCTATCAGAAGCTCCTCGCCGGCAGCGAGCTCGCTAGCGCCTCCTGCGCGCCGGGCACGCTCGAGATGCTCGCGAAGTTCTGCGTGCTCTCGCGCCTGAAGCCGCACGAGAACTCGAACCTTCATTCCAAGATGCGCGCCTATGACGGCGAGAGCCTCAAGGACAGCGATCCCCGCGCGCGCACGGTGCAGGAATATCGCGACGCCGCGGGAGTCGACGAGGGTATGGACGGCCTCTCTACCCGCTTCGCCTTCAAGGCGCTCTCGAACACCTTCAACTTCGACACGCAGGAGGTGGCGGCCGATCCCGTGCACCTCATGTACGTGATCGAGCAGGCCGTGCGACGCGAGCAGTTCCCGGAGGACAGCGAGAAGAAGTTACTGAGCTTCATCAAGGCGGAGCTCGCGCCCCGCTACGCCGAGTTCATCGGCAACGAGATCCAGAAGGCCTATCTCGAATCCTACGGGGATTACGGGCAGAACCTCTTCGACCGCTACGTGGCCTATGCCGACGCGTGGATCGAGGACCAGGACTACAAGGACCCCGACACCGGCCAGCTCATGGATCGCGAAATCCTGAACCAGGAGCTCTCGAAGATCGAGAAGCCCGCGGGCATCGCCAATCCCAAGGACTTCCGCAACGAGGTCGTGAAGTTCGCGCTCCGCGCGCGCGCGGCGAATGCAGGGAAGAACCCGTCCTGGACCTCCTACGAGAAGCTCCGCGAGGTGATCGAGAAGCGGATGTTCTCGCAGGTCGAGGATCTGCTGCCGGTCATCAGCTTCGGGAGCAAGAAGGACTCCGACACCGAGCAGAAGCACAACGATTTCGTGGAGCGCATGGTCACGCGGGGCTACACGCCGCGCCAGGTGCGCCGCCTCGTGGAATGGTACATGCGGGTCAACAAGGCAGGGTGAGGTCGGAACCGAGGAGCAGGAGCGCCATGAACATCATCGACCGCCGTCCCAATCCCAAGGGCAAGAGTCTCCCCAACCGGCAGCGTTTCCTCGAGCGTGCGAAGCACGAGATCAAGGACGCCATGACGGAGGCGCTGAAGCGCCGGAAGGTCGGGCAGAACGCCGACGGCGAGAAGGTGTCGATCCCCACGGACGGGATCGCGGAGCCGACCTTCCGCCGCGCGAGCCAGGGCGGGAGCCGCGACTACGTCGTGCCCGGCAACAAGGAGTTCGTGGTCGGCGACCGCATCAAGCGCCCACAGGGCGGCGAGGCCGCCGGCAAGGGCGAGGCGAGCCCCGAGGACGGCGGCGAGCGCGACAGCTTCGAGTTCGTGCTGACCAAGGACGAGTTCCTGAACCTCTTCTTCGACGACCTCGAGCTCCCGGACCTCGTCAAGACCAAGATCAACGACCAGGAGTCGGTCCAGCTCGTGCGCGCGGGCTATTCCGTGGTCGGCTGCCCCTCCGCGCTCAACGTGCGACGCACCATGCGCAACAGCCTCGCGCGGCGGATCTCGCTGAGCCGCCCCACGCTCAAGGAGATCGCGGCGCTGGAGATGCAGGTACAGACCGCGCTCGATGCCGACGACGCCGAGGGCGCGGCGCAGAACCGGGCCGTGCTCGACATGGCGCTCCGCAAGAGCCGCCGCGTCCCCTACATCGACCCCGTCGACGTCCGCTACAACCGCTTCGAGCGCATCCCGAAGCCCAATACCCAGGCGGTCATGTTCTGCCTGATGGACGTCTCGGGCTCGATGACGGAGCAGATGAAGGACCTCGCCAAGCGCTTTTTCATGCTGCTGCACGTGTTCCTGACGCGGCGCTACAAGCACGTGGAGATCGTCTTCATCCGCCACACCTCGAGCGCGCAGGAGGTGGACGAGGACACCTTCTTCCACAGCCGCGAGACCGGCGGCACCATCGTCTCGACCGCGCTCGACGAGATGATGCGGGTGGTGCGCGCGCGCTACAACCCCGAGACCTGGAACATCTACGCGGCGCAGGCCTCCGACGGCGACAACTACACCGAGGACAGCGACCGCTGCGCCTCGCTCATGGGCGAGCAGATCCTGCCGGTGAGCCAGTACTTCGCCTATATCGAGGTCGGCGCCGAGGCGACGCTCCGCCACGGTTATCCCAGCGCGCCCACCGACCTGTGGCGGACCTACGACGCGCTCACGGCCGCCCACCCGAACTTCGCGATGCGCAAAGTCGCGGACCCCTCACAGATCTTCCCGGTCTTTCACGATCTCTTCGCGAAGAACCGGGAGCGCGCGGCATGAGCGATATCCTCGCGCCTCCGGCGGCGGCGCGCCCGCTGTTCGAGGGCGCGGAGTGGGACTTCGACAAGATCCGCCGTGCGCACGACGCGATCGAGGAGATCGCGCTGAAGGAGCTCGGCCTCGACGTCTACCCCAACCAGATCGAGGTCATCACCTCCGAGCAGATGCTCGACGCCTATGCCTCCGTGGGCCTGCCGCTGATGTACCGGCACTGGAGCTTCGGCAAGCGGTTCGCGCGCGAGGAGGCGCTCTACCGCCACGGCCTCCAGGGCCTCGCTTACGAGATCGTCATCAACTCGAGCCCCTGCATCAGCTACGTCATGGAGGAGAACTCCATGGCGATGCAGATGCTCGTGATCGCGCACGCGGCCTTCGGGCACAATCACTTCTTCAAGAACAACTACCTCTTCCGCCAGTGGACGGACGCCGAGGGCATCCTCGACTACCTCACCTTCGCGCGCGATTTCGTGGCGCGCGCAGAGGAGGCGCACGGGACGCGCGAGGTCGAGCGCGTGCTCGACGCCGCGCACGCGCTGATGAGCCACGGCGTCCACCGCTACGCGCGGCGGCCGAAGGCCAACCTCACGGAGGAGCGCCGCCGCGCCGAGGAGCGCCGGCTCCACGACGAGCGCAACTACGACGACCTCTGGGAGCGCGTGGTGCCGAAGCGCGGCCGGCCCGAGGGCGAGGAGACTGCCAAGGAGCGCGCCGAGCGCCACCGCAAGCTCGGCATCCCCGAGGAGAACCTGCTCTATTTCCTGGAGAAGCGCGCGCCCCGCCTCGAGGGCTGGCAGCGCGAGCTTCTGCGCATCACCCGGCACGTCAGCCAATATTTCTATCCGCAGAAGCAGACGCGGCTCATGAACGAGGGCTGCGCCACCTTCATCCATTACGAGATCATCAACCGCCTGCACGAGCGCGGCCTCATCGGCGACGGCGCTTTCCTCGAGGCGATGCACTCCCACACCAACGTAGTGCTGCAGCCGGAATTCGACGATCCCCGCTACAACGGCCTCAATCCCTACGCGCTGGGCTTCGCGATGATGCAGGACGTGAAGCGCATCTGCGCCAATCCCACGGACGAGGACCGCACCTGGTTCCCGGACATCGCGGGGAACGGCGATCCCTGGGGCACGCTGCGCCACGCCTGGGCCAATTACCGCGACGAGAGCTTCGTCCTCCAGTATCTGAGCCCGCGCGTCATCCGGTCCTTCCGCCTCTTCAAGGTGGTGGACCAGGCGAGCCAGGATGCGCTCGTGGTCGATGCGATCCACGACGAGCGCGGCTATCGCGAGCTCCGCAGCACGCTCGCCCGCCACTACGACCTCGCGCGGCAGGATCCGGACATCCAGATCGTCGACGTCGACCTCGCGGGCGACCGGCGGCTGATCCTGCGCCACGCGGTGCACGACGGCGTGCTCCTGGACGAGCGCACCTGCAAGGCCGTGCTCGAGCATCTCTCGACGCTCTGGCACTACGGCGTCGCGCTCGAGGAGGCCGACGCCCAGACCGACAAGGTGCTGAAGACTCACGAGGTGGCGGCGCGCCACTGAGGACTCAGCTTACGATCGCGAAGCGCCGGTCGAGCCAGCGCCCCAGCAGCGAGAGCGCATAGCACGCGACGAAGTAGGCGAGCGCCAGGAAGGCCAGCAGCTCCAGCGGCTTCACCTCGCGCGCGTTGACCTCGAGAACGGCGCCGGTGAGCTCGGTCGCGCCGATCACCGAGGCGACCGAGGTGAATTTGATGAGCCGCACGAACTGATTGAAGAGCGCGGGGATCATCCGCCGGAGCGCCTGTGGCAGCACGACAAAGCGCATGACCTGCGGGGACGAGAGGCCGCTCGCAAGCCCCGCCTCGATCTGCCCCACGGGCACCGAGGCAAGGCCCGAGCGCAGGTCCTCGGCAATGTAGGCGGCGACGAAGACGATGAAGCCGATCACCGCCGAAGGCACCGGCCCAAGCCGCTCGCCGGTTAGCGCGGGAACGGCGAGATAGACGACCAGGAGAACTACCAGCAGCGGCGTGCCGCGGATGAGCTCGATGTAGAGCATCGCGGCCTGGCGTAGCACCGGAACGCGTCCCGCGCGGGCGAGCCCCAGCAGGAGCCCCACGATCGTGCCGCCGAGGATCGAGACCGCCGCGCTCTCCAAGGTCAGCACGAAGCCGTCCGCGAGGTAGGGCAGATTGCGCGCGACGACGAAGAAGTCCATGCGCGGCGCCTCAATACCGCATCGCGGGATCGACGATCCCACCGCGGAACCCGCGCAGCGCCACGTGCGAGATCACCGTGATAATCATCAGATAGAGCACGGTCACGCCGATATAGGCCTCGAAGGCGCGGAAGGTATCGCCCTCGATCTCGCCCGCGACGAATGTGAGCTCGCCCACGGATATGACGGAGGCGAGAGAGGAATCCTTGACGAGCTGTGAGAACAGGCCCGCCAGCGACGGCGCCACGATGCGGAGCGCCTGCGGGTAGATCACGAAGCGGACCGCTTGTGCCGGCGAGAGACCGCAGGCGAGCGCCGCCGCCCGCTGTCCCGCGGGCACGCTCTGGATGCCCGCGCGCACGATCTCCGCGACATAGGCGCCGGAGTAGAGGGAGAGGCCGAGCACCCCGCACCAAAAGGCTGGAAGGCGCAGCGCCGTCAAACCGAAATACCAGAAGTACATGTGCACGAGGAGCGGCACGTTGCGCGCGAGCTCCACATAGCCAGCCGCAGCGAGGCGCGGCAGTCGGCGCTCCCCTGCCTGCGCCGCGCCCGCGACGAGGCCCACCGCCATCGCCCCGGCGAGGCCCAGGAGCGAGAGCGCGAGGGTGAGTCCGAGCCCGCTCAGCAGCGCCTCGCGGTAGCGCCAGAGCACGCCCCAGTCGAAGACGTAGCTCAAAGAGCGTCTACCCCTTTGGCCACATCTCGATCGGCACGTCCGGATCGACCTGGAACCAGGTGCGGTAGAGCTCGCGATAACGGCCGCTCGCCCAGAGGTCCTGCAGCACGCCGTTCACGAAGTCGCGGAGCTGCCAGTCGCCGTGGCGGAAGCCGATGCCGAAGGGCTCGAGGCTGAACTTGTCGCCGACGACGTGGAAGCCCGGCGTCTCCCGGATGAAGCCGCGGAGGATGTCGTAGCTGCCGGTGAGGGCATCGGCGCGGCCTTGGCGCAGCGCGAGCCAGGCGCTGGTATAATCGCGGAAGGGCTGCACCGTCGCATTGGGCGCGAGCTTCGCGAGATTCTTCTCGAGGGTCGTCCCCTGCTGCACCGCCACGGTCTTGCCCGCGAGATCGCCGAGAGCCTTGATCGGGCTGTTCTCGGCGACCAGGAGCGCTTGCGCCCCGGTGTAATAGGTGATGCTGAAGTCGATGGCGCCCTCGCGCTCGCGGGTGTGCGTCATCGAGGCTGCGGAGAGGTCGACGTTGCCGCTCACGAGCAGCGGGATGCGCGTGGGCGAGGTCACCTTGACGAACTCGACCTCGACGCCGAGCGCCTTCGCTATCTCCCGCACGAGATCGACGTCGAAGCCCACGAGCTGATTCTTGTCGTCGACAAAGCCGAAAGGCGGCGTGTCGTACTTGACGCCGGCGATCAGCTTGTGTCGCGCCTTGATCGCATCGAGCGTGCCGTCGGCCCGTGCGGTGCCCCCAGCGAGCCCGGGCACAGCCACGATCAGCACTGCAACGAGCGCCTTCCATCCCTTTTTCATCCCTCGCCTCCCCTGACGCGGCTAATGCTTGATCAGCGTCATGAACTCGCGCGTGCGCGGCTCGCGCGGCGCATCCATCACTTGCTCGGGCGGCCCCGCCTCGACGATCGCGCCGTGATCCATGAACACCACGCGGTCGGCGATGCGCTTGGCGAAATTCATCTCGTGCGTGACGATCGCCATGGTGATCCCCTCCTCCGCGAGCTCGCCGATGACGTCGAGGACCTCGCGGATCATCTCGGGATCGAGTGCGGAGGTGGGCTCGTCGAAGAGCAGGAGCCGCGGCTCCATCGCGAGCGCGCGCGCGATCGCAACGCGCTGCTGCTGGCCGCCGGAGAGCTGTGCGGGATATGCCTCCGCCTTGTCGGAGAGATGGACGCGCTCCAGGAGCCGACGCCCCAGCGCCTCCGCCTCGGCGCGAGGCAGGCCCCTGGCCTTCCGCGGCGCCAGGGTGACGTTCCCGAGCGCGGTCAGATGGGGATAGAGGTTGAAGCTCTGGAAGACCATGCCGATCTCGCCGCGGAGCCGCGTGAGGGCGCGGCTGTCGAGCTCCGCGACCTCCCGGCCGAGCACCCTGAGCGTTCCGCCGCCGATGGGCTCGAGCCCGTTGATGCAGCGGATGAGCGTGCTCTTGCCGGAGCCGCTGGGGCCGATGATCGCCACGCACTCGCCCTCCTCGATCGCGAGCGAGACCTGCCGCAGCACCTCGAGCGGTCCGAACCGCTTCTCCACCCGATCGAATACGACGGCCGCCTCAGCCACGGTAATGCCGCTCGAGGCGCCGGAGTGCCTCCTCCAGCACTTCGTCATCGCAGGCGAGCGATATCCTGAGATGGCCGCGGCCGGCCTCGCCGAAGGCGCTCCCCGGCAGCACCGCGATCGCGAGCCGCTCGAGCCACTCTGCCGCCACCGCCTTGTCGTCGCCGGGCACCTTCGGGAAGAGATAGAAGGATGCCGGCGGCCGCGTGCAGGAGAAGCCCGGCAGAGCGTCGAGCACCGCCGCCGCGCGGTCGCGTCGGCGCCGGAAGCGCTCGCGGTAGCCGTCGATCACGAATTCCGGCAGCGCCAGGGCCGCAAGCGCGCCGGCCTGCAGGAAGGGCGGCACGCAGTAGATCGAGTGCTGCACCACCTTGAGTGCGGCCTTGACCGCGGCCTCGGGTGCCGCGAGATAGCCGATGCGCCAGCCGGTCATGCCGTAGGTCTTCGAGAGGCTGTCCGCGACGAGACAGCGCCCCTGCGCTCCCGGCAGTGCCTGCAGGAAGGCGAAGGCGCCGGGCTCATAGGTGAGATCGGCGTAGACCTGGTCGAAGAGCAGCCAGAGATCGTGGCGCTCCGCGAGCGCCACCAGCGCTGCGAGCTCCTCGCGCGTGAAGACGCGCCCCGTCGGATTGGCGGGCGAGTTCACGACGATCATGCGCGTGCGCGGCGTCACCGCCGCCGCGAGCATGCCGGGATCGAGCCGGTCGAGGGCGGGAACGCGCACGGGCACGCCCCCGGCGAGCCGAACGCCCGGCCCGTAGCTCACCCAGCAGGGATCGAGCAGCAGCACCTCGTCGCCGGATTCGAGCGCTACCATGAAGGCCGCGAAGACCGCGAATTTGCCGCCGGGCGTCACGAGTATCTCGCTCGCATCGTAGGCGATGCCTGCGCGCCCTGAGAGTCGCCTTGCGATCGCCGCGCGAAGGGCCGGAGTTCCCGCCGCGGGCCCGTAATGCGTCTCGCCCGCGAGCATCGCGCGATGCGCGGCCGCCACGATCTGCGGATGCGTCTCGAGATTGGGATCGCCGCTCGCGAGCGGCAGTATCTCGCGCCCCGCGACTTGCGCCTGGCGGATGCGCTCGGACATTTCCACCGTCGCCGAAGGAGCGACGCTCGCGACGCGCTCGGCGAGCCGCGGCATCCGCGCTGCCGCCGTCATCGTCCGGCCTTGTTGCGCGGGGTGGGCTTGGCGTCGAGGCTCGGCGCGCGGAAGCCCGCCGCGAGAAACGGCACCATCTGCGTCAGCACGGCATCGGCGTCGCCGGCGTCGCAGAGGCCGTCGGAGAGGTGCTCGATCCGGCCGGGATTGATCATGGTGTAGTAAAGCGAGCCCAGGAGGAAATGGAAGCGCCAGAACACCTCGGCGCGGCTCAAGTGCGGCAGCGCGCGCGCGAGCGCCGCGACGAAGCGGGTGCTCGTGGCGTCGAAGTGCTTGGCGATGAGCTCGCGGGCGAGCTCGTTGTGCTCGACGGATAGCACCGCGCGAAGCCGCGTGAAAGTGGCGCCGCCCGCGCTCTCGCCGGTGGAGGCGAGCGCGGGCGCAATGAAGGCCGCGATGATCTGCTCCAGGAGCGGCGGCCTGCCCGGCGCCTCCCCACATGCCTCGAGCCGCGCAAGGCGCTCCTCATTCATGGGCCGGCAGCGGCTCTCGAAGATCGCCGCGAGCAATCCCTCCTTGGAGCCGAAGTGGTAATTGACCGCCGCTAGATTGACGCCCGCCGCGGCCGTGAGCTGGCGGAGCGAGACCCCGGTATAGCCCTGCTCCGCGAACATCCGCTCGGCCGTGCGGAGCAGCCGCGTCTTGGTATCGCTGAGCTCCTCCGCGAGGATCACCGGACGTCCCTAGTCGAGGTCTTCGGCGCGATCGACGTAGACGAGGCCCAGCGCCGCGAGCTTCGGCCTCATGCCGTAGAGATCGAGGCCCAGCTCGCCCGCAGCCAGGCGCTTCCGCGATTCCGCCTCCTTGGCCTCGCGGTCCCGGCCGGCCTTGGCCACCGCCGCCGCATTCTTCCGCGCCACGATCACCACCCCGTCGTCGTCGCCGACGACGACGTCGCCGGGGGCGATTGCGATCCCAGCGCAGACGATGGGTACGTTGACCGCACCCAAGGACGCCTTCACCGTGCCGCGCGCGGAGATCGCGCGCGACCAGACGGGGAAGCCCATCTCCGAGATCGCGCGCACGTCGCGGCAGCCCGCGTCGATCACGAGCCCACGCACGCCGCGCGCACGGAGCGACGTCGCGAGCAGCTCGCCGAACATACCGTCGGTGTTGTCCGCGGTGCAGCCCACGACCATGATGTCGCCGGGCTGGCAAAGCTCGACCGCGACGTGGATCATCCAGTTGTCGCCGGGCTGGGCGAGCACGGTGACCGCGCTCCCCGCCGCGGCAGCGCCTTTATAGATCGGCCGCATATAGGGCTTCAGGAGCCCGTCGCGTCCCTGCGCCTCGTGCACGGTCGCGACGCCGAGCTCGCCGAGCGCCGCGATCGCCTCCTGCGAGGCGCGCTCGATCTTGCGTACCGCCACCGTCCTCATGCGAACGCTCCCGCCACCGTCGGGAAGATGCGCTGATAGGCCTCGGCGTGGACGATGTTCTTCATGTTGGAGTTGCGTGCGGCCTGCACGCCGCGCTGCAATGCGACGCGGGTGTAGTATTCCCAGAGATATTCCTGCGCCGCCATGCACTCGAAGGCGCGGCGCTTCTGCTCCCAGACCTCGCTGATGTCCAGGAGGAAGTCCGGCTTCCAGTTGCACTGCTCGGTCTGGTGCGGCTCGAAGAGGAAGACCGGCGGCGCGCCGATGGGCTTGCCGCCGGGATGCCCGTGCGCCTGCGCGATGATCCGCGCCTCCTGCGCGAAGCGCGCGGCCTCGGGATGGTCGAAGTTGTAGGGATCCTCCAGCGAGTGCGTGAGCACGAATTCCGGCTGCAGCTCGCGGTAGAGCGAGACGAGGCGCTCCAGATGCGCCTCGGTGACGCGCATGGGATAGTCGCCGATGTCGAAGAAGTGGGGCTCGCCGCCGAGGATGGCGGCGGCGCGCTCGGCCTCCTCCTTGCGCGCGGCCTTGACGCGCTGGAGCGTCGAACCGGGATCGCGCCAGAGCTTCGCGGATTCCCCGCGCTCGCCGTAGGAGAGACAGACCACGGCCACACGATAGCCGCGCTTCGCGTAGAGCGCGATCGCGCCGCCCGCGCGCCAGACGAAGTCAGCGGAATGCGCGCTCACCACGAGCGCCGTCTTCTTGCCATCCTGCGCCATGCAGATCTTCCCGATGTTGGAGTGGCCGGCGAGCCCGTTGCCGGAGTTTCGAACGGCCGTTTTAAGCGTTGGCCTCCGGCGGAGTCAAGCCGGCGGAGGCGTCAGTGCGTCATGTCGATGCGCGGGCCGCAGTGGCGTCCCCCCGCGGCGAGGCAGTCCTGCTGCTTGTTCCAGTCATGGAACTCGATCAGCAGCTCGCTCAAGGCGATCGTCGTGAGGATCGCGATGATGATGAGGAGATAGCGCGACATGGTCCCCGCGAAACTAGCCGCGGGGCGCGGGCGATACAAGCATGCGCTGCGGTTGCACCCCGGGAAATCCGCGCTAGGGTGCGGCCCCATGGCCGCGCCCGATCTCTCACGCTGGACCTCGCGCCTGCCGGTCGCGGAGGCGGTGCCGCGGCTCGCGGCTGCCCTCGCGCAGAAGGGCGCCGCGGTGCTAGAGGCACCGCCCGGCGCGGGCAAGACCACGCTCGTGCCGCTCCTGCTCCTTGAGGAGCCGTGGCTTCGGGGCAAGCGCACGATCATGCTGGAGCCGCGGCGGCTTGCGGCACGTATGGCCGCCCGCCGGATGGCCCTGATGCTCGGCGAGGGCGTCGGCGAGACCGTCGGCTACCGCACGCGGCTCGACACCAAGGTGGGCCCGCGCACGCGGATCGAGGTTGTGACCGAGGGCATCCTGATCCGGATGCTGCAGGACGACCCCGCGCTCGAGGGCGTAGGGCTCGTCATCTTCGACGAATTCCACGAGCGGAGCCTCGACGGCGATCTCGGCCTCGCCCTCGCGCTCGACGCGAAGCGCGGGCTCCGCGAGGACCTGCGGCTCCTCGTGATGTCCGCGACCCTCGACGGCGCGCCGGTGGCGCGGCTCCTCGGCGGAGCGCCGGAGATCGCGAGCGCGGGCAAGATGTTTCCAGTGGCGACGCGTCACCTCGACCGCCCCGCGCCCGAGCGCATCGAGGACGCCGTCGCCGAGACCGTACGCCGCGCGCTCCGCGAGGAGAGCGGCAGCCTCCTCGTCTTCCTGCCGGGCATCCGCGAGATACGCCGCGTCGAGCGCCGCCTGGCAGAAAGCGGCCTCGGCCCGGGGGTGCACATAGCTCCGCTCTATGGCGATCTCCCGCAGGTCCAGCAGGATGCCGCGGTCGTGCCGGCGCCGGCGGGAACGCGCAAGGTCGTGCTCGCGACCTCGATCGCCGAGACCAGCCTCACCATCGACGGCGTGCGCGTGGTGATCGATGCAGGCCTCATGCGCCGGCCGCGCTTCGATCCCCGTACCGGCATGACCAGGCTCGTCACCCTGCGCGTTTCGCAAGCCGCGGCGGAGCAACGCCGCGGCCGAGCCGGACGCCTCGAGCCCGGCATCTGCTATCGCCTCTGGCCCGAGCACGAGCAGGCGCTGCTGCAGCCCTTCACGCCGCCGGAGATGCTCGAGGCCGATCTCGCGCCGCTCGCTCTCGAGCTCGCGCGCTGGGGCGCCTCCGAGCCGTCCGCTCTCCCCTTCCTCGATCCCCCGCCGGGCGCCGCGTTTAATCAGGCGCGAACGCTGCTCCGCGAGCTCGACGCGCTCGACCCCCACGGCGCGATCACCCGCCACGGCCGCGCCATGGCCGCGATCGGCTTCCATCCGCGCCTCGCGCACATGATCCTGAAAGCGCGCGAGCGCGGGCATGGCGGACTCGCCTGCGACATCGCGGCGCTGCTGAGCGAGCGCGACATCCTCAAGGCGGGCCCCGGTGCACGGGACTGCGACCTCCGCTTGCGCCTGGAGCTACTGCAAGAGCGCGTAGGCGCGGCGGTCAGAGCGCAGGCGGCGCAATGGCGCCGGCAGCTCGGGCTCAAGAGGGAGGCCATCGACCTCCGCGCGACGGGTGACGTCGTTGCGCTTGCATATCCCGACCGCATCGCGCAGCGGCGCGGCGGCGCCGCGGGCTCCTTCCGCCTCGCCAACGGCTCCGGCGCCGAGCTTCCCGCGACCGATCCGCTCGCGTCTCAGGAGTTCCTCGCCGTCGCCGAGCTCGACGGCGATCCCCGCAACGCGAGAATCTTCCTGGCCGCGCCGATCTCGCGCGCCGCGATCGAGGACCTCTTCGCGGAGCACATCGAGCGCGTCGACAGCATCGCCTGGGACCGTCGCGAGCAGGCGGTGCTCGCACGACGGCAGGAGCGCCTCGAAGCCCTCGTGCTGAGCGATGCCGCCCTCCCCGATGCCCCGCGCGACGCCGTGCGCGCGTCGCTTCTGGAGGGCATTCGCGAGATGGGCCTCGACGCTCTGCCCTGGACCCCGGAAACCCGCACGTTCCGCGCGCGCGTCGGCTTCCTCCGCCGCATCGAGGGCGCGGAGAGCGGCTGGCCCGATCTCTCCGACGCGGCGCTCACGGAATCGCTGGAAGCCTGGCTCGGCCCCTATCTCGACGGCATTTCCCGCCGCAGTCAGCTCGATCGCCTCGACCTCCTCGCCGCGCTCAAGGCGCGGATGCCGTGGGAGCTGCAACGCAAGCTCGACACGCTTGCACCCACTCACGTCGTAGCCCCCAGCGGCTCGCGCGTTCCCATCGATTACGGCGCGGGAGATGTGCCGGTGCTCGCAGTGCGTCTCCAGGAGATGTTCGGCCTCGCAGAGACCCCGGCGATCGCGGGAGGCCGCGTGCCGCTGCTACTCCATCTGCTCTCGCCGGCGGGACGGCCGCTACAGGTGACGCGCGACCTCCGGGGCTTCTGGGCCACGAGCTATCGCACCGTGCGCGCGGAGATGCGCGGCCGCTACCCCAAGCACCCCTGGCCCGAGGACCCCCTCACGGAGCCTCCGACCCGCCGCGCGAAGCGGCGGGCGACCTAGACCGCGGGAGCGACACCGGCGTCGCGCAGCAACTTTCCCGGCAGCGTCTTCTGCGGGACGTAATCCTTGCCGTCGAAAACGTGCACGCCATTGACCCAGACGCCGTGCACGCCCAGGGGATCGCGGATCATGCGGGTGCCGCCGCCGGGGAGATCGGCCTGGCGGCGGATGCGGCTCACACCGACGGTCTCGGGATCGAAGAGTAGGAGATCGGCGGCATAGCCCGGCGCGATGCGGCCGCGGTCGGGAATCCCGTAGATGCCGGCGGGGTCGGCGGTGAGGCGGCGAACTGCCTCGGGAAGCGTGAAGCTCTTGCGCTCACGGGTCCAATGCCCCAGGAGATGCGGGCCGAATCCCGCATCGCACATCAGGCTCAGATGCGCGCCCGCGTCGCTCAAGGCCACGACTGCCGCGGGATTGCGCAGCAGGGGCTCGAGCTTCTCCTCGTCGGCGTTGACGAGCTGGCCGACGAAGACCGTGCGGAGATTCTCGGAGAGGCCGAAGTCGAAGAAGAAGTCCAAGGGATCGCGCCCCTCCGCCGCCGCGAGCTCCGCGACCGAACGGCCTTCGGCCGCGCGGTGCTCCTTGCTCGCGACCTCCGCGACCTGGAGGCGCGCCCAATTGCCGTAAAAGATCGTCCCGCGCTTGGGCGTCGTCAGCGAGGCACGGAAGCGGGCGCGAAATCCGGGATCGCGGAGCGCCTCCGCGATCCGCTCCACGCTCGCGCCCTTCAGCGGGGCCCAGGCGTCGAGGCTGTGGAAGGGATAGGGATTGGCGAGCGTGAATTCCATCGTCAGCGGCTGGCAGGAGACCTGGCCGAAGACGCGGGCGCCGCGGGATTGAGCGGCGGCGCAGTCCGCGAGCTGGGCAGGCCCGCGCTCGGGAAAGGCGTCGTTCTGGAAGACCGACGAGAAAACCGCGGTGCGGCCGGTCTCGCGCGCGATCCGCTCCAGGAGCGCTACCGGAGTCCGCGGCCCCACGGTCATCTGGAAGACGCCCCGCCCGGCCTCGCCGAGGACGCCCGCGAGCTGCAGCAGCTCCGGCTCCTCCGCAAGGCGCGAGGGCATGGGGACGCCGCCGTAGCCGTTGTGATTTTCCGAGCTCGAGGAGGCAAAGCCGATGGCGCCCGCGGCGATACCCGCGGCGACGAGCCGCCGCATCGTCGCGACCTCATCGGCAGTGGCCGCGCGCTCGGAGGCGGCCTCGCCCATCACCGCCGTGCGCACGGTCGAGTGCCCGACGAAGCCCGCGACGTTCGGCACCATGCCCTTCCGCTCGATCATGTCGAGATAGTCGCCGTAGCTCTCGAAGCGCCAGTCGATGCCGGCGCGGAGCGCATCCAGCGACATGCCCTCGACTTCCGAGAGATTGCGCGCGACGAGGTCGCGCTGGCCCGGCGGGCAGGGTGCGATGCTGAAGCCGCAATTGCCGATGACAACGGTGGTGACGCCCAGCGCTGGCGAGGGGGAGCAGCGCTGCTCCCAGGTGAGCTGGGCGTCGTAATGCGTGTGCACGTCGACGATGCCCGGCGCCAGCACCAGACCCTGGGCGTCGACGGTCTCGCGCGCGGGCTCCGCGAGCTTGCCCATGGCGACGATGCGGCCGCCGCTCACGCCGAGGTCGCCCGCGGCAAGCGGCGCGCCGCTACCGTCGGCGATGAGCGCGTCCCTGACGACGAGATCGAGCATGAACGTCTCCCCGCAGGGGTACCGTCAAGGAGAGACTCGGCCCGCGAAGCCGCCGCAAGGGCGGCGCTTCGCGAGGCCGGATGGGATGGGTACTACGAAGACTGCTTGCCCTTGGTCTTGCCCGCCGGCTTCTTCGTCGTGGACGTCTTCTGCGGCGCGGGCTTCTTGCCGCCGGACTTCGCCAGACAGTCCTTCATTTGCTGCGACTCCCAAGCGTAGTCGTAGCAGCTCATCTTGTGCTGCGACATCGGCTTTTCGCCGGAGGCCGTCTTCTTGGCAGTAGTCTGCGCGGGCGGCTTCGACGGCTGCGCATGGGCCGAGGGCGCCGAAAGCGCGAGCACGCCCATCACCCCCGCCGCCACCGCGGCAACCCAGAACTTAGCGAACATCATCCCTTCTCCTGTCGTTCTAATGGACTGACCGATCCTCTTGCGCGCGCATCATGTGCCGAGATTTGCTCCCGCGCAATCGCCATGCGCGCGGGGGTGCTGCGGCGTTTCAACCGGCCCCCGGCCGCTCGCCATGCCAGAAGCGAAGCACCAGCAGCGCCATCCCGCTGAGGATCAGGATGACGAGGGCGACGCAGCCGGGCCAGCCCGCCCGCGCCCAGAAGAGCGCCGGCACCTGGGCGCCGACCCCGCCGCCGACGTAATAGAAGCTCACATAGAGCCCGACCGCGGAGGAGCGCGCGGCGGTGGTGCGTTGCGCCAGGAGACCGGTCGCGGAGGTCTGGGAGATGAATCCGCCCGTCGCCGCCAAACCGAGCCCGAGCATGATCGCGGGGAGCCAGGGCACGAGCGTCAGCAAGAGGCCCAAGCAGGCAATGCCGACCGCGGCAATGACGAGCCGCCTCCGGCCGATCGCGCCGATCCAGCGGGCGGTCCGCGGGGTCACCACTACCGCGACGAGGTAGATCACGAAGATCGCGCCGAGCGCCGAGGACGAGAGTTCGAAGGGCGGCGCGCCCAGGTAGAAATTGACGTAGGTGAAGGTCGCGACGAAGGAGAACAGCACCGCGAAGCCCACCGCGAAGGTCGCGACGATCGGCGGGTTGAGGAAATGGCCGAGCATCAGCCGCACGGAGTGCGCGAGGCCCTCGGCGCGAACGAAGCGGCGCTCCCGTGGCAGCGCCGCCGCGACGAAGAGGGCTGAGACCGCGGTGACGGCGGCAAGCAGATAGAACGCGCTCCGCCAGCCCCATTGGTCCGCGATGAGACCCGAGAGGAGCCGCCCGAGAAAGCCCCCGACGGCGCTGGCGGCGACGTAGACGCCGGTGACGCCCGCGACCTCCTCGCCGGGAAATTCGTCGCCGATATAGGCGACGGTCACCGCGAAGATCGGCGGCAGCAGCAAGCCCTGGACGAAGCGCCAGAAGACGAGCTCCGGGAGGGAATGGCTGAGCGCGCAAAGCACGGTCGGCGCCACCAGCAGCGCCATGGCGCCGGCGATGATGCGCTTCCTCCCCAGGACGTCCGCGACCACGCCCACGAAGGGCGCCATCAGCGCCACCGCGAAGGTGATGGCGCTGACGGTCATGCTGACCGCGCCTTCGCTCGCCCCGAAGTCGCGCGCGAACTGCGGCAGCAGCGGCTGCGTCGCGTAGAGGTTGATGAAGGAGGTGAGCCCGGCGAACGCGACCGCCAGACGGCGCGGATCGGAGAGCATCTCGTGGTCGCCCAGGGCCCCGGATTGCGTCGACCGCACGAGTCTAATGGGGGCGGCGTTCTCGGGCTACCGTCATGCTGCCGCACGAGTTGACGACACCGGCGAGACCGCTATGGTCGCTGGCGTCGATCCCGGCACAACGGTGTTTGCAATGGACATGGTACTTCGGAATGCCGTCCTCGCGGGGCAGGAGGACGTGGGGCCGCGCGACGTCGGCATTTCCCAGGGCCGGATTGCCGCGATCGAGCCGCGGCTCGCGGCCCGCGCGCGCGAGGACCACGATCTCGGCGGCGCGCTCCTCTGCGCGGGGCTCGTGGAGTCGCACATCCATCTCGACAAGTCCCGCATCATCGACCGCTGTCCGCCCGAGGAGGGCCGCACCGCGATGGCGGTGAAGCGCGTGCAGGCGGCGAAGCGCGACTTCACGGTCGAGGACGTCTACGCCCGCGCCAAAGCGACGCTCGAGGCCGCGATCCTCCAGGGGACCACGCGCATGCGCAACCACGTCGAGGTCGATCCCAGCGGCGACCTCGTGGGGCTCCAGGCGATTCAGCAGCTCGCACGCGATTACGCCTGGGCGATCGATCTCGAGATCTGCGTCTTCCTGCAGGAAGGCATGACCGGCGTCGACGGCGCCGAGGCGCTCCTGATCGAGGCGCTCGAGCGCGGCGAGCGCATTGCCGCCGTCGGCGGCGCCCCCAACTACGACAGCGATCACGGGCACCATATCCGGCGCGTGTTCGAGCTTGCGAAGACGCACGACCTCGACGTGGACCTGCATCTCGACTTCGGCAACAGCGCCAAGGAGATGGATATCTACCTCGTGATGGAGCTCGCGGAGCGGTACGGCTACGGCGGCCGCGTCAACGTCGGTCACGTGACCAAGCTCTCCACCCTGCCGCCGGAGGAGCAGGCGCCGATCGCGCGCAGGCTCGCGGAGGTCGGAGTCGCCGTCACGGTGCTGCCGGCGACCGATCTCTTCATGATGGGGCGCGAGCAGACCTACGACGTGCGCCGGGGCATCGTCGACGTCAACGCCTTGGAGCGCCAGGGCGTGCTCTGCTCGATCGCGACCAACAACATCCTCAACCCCTTCACGCCCTACGGCGACTGCTCGCTGCTGCGTATGGCGAACCTCCATGCGAACACGCTCCAGGTGAGCCGCCCCGACGATCTCGCCTCCTGCTTCTGGATGGTCGCCGGCGAGGCCGCGGCGGTCATGAATCTCGGGGATTACGGCCTCGCGGTCGGCAATCCCGCGGACTTCGCGGTGATCGACGCCGCGAGCGAGGCGGATGCAGTCGCCCGCGTCGCGCCCGTCCTCCACGCCTTTAAGCGCGGGCGCAGGACGGTCACGCGCGAGCGCGCCACGCTCCATCGCCCCGCCTGAGGCGGAAGCTTGAGCGAGCCCCAAGCCGCCGAGAAACCCCAGCGCATCTATAGCGCGATGGCGCGGCCCGGGCTCCGGCTGCTGATCCCGCTGGTGGTAGCCTGCGGGATGTTCATGGAGAATCTGGATTCCACGATTCTCGCGACCTCCATTCCGCAGATGGCCGAGAGCCTCGGCGAGAACCCGCTCCATCTCAACATCGCCATCACCAGCTATCTCCTGAGCCTCGCCGTCTTCATCCCCATCAGCGGCTG
This sequence comes from Allostellaceae bacterium, assembly GCA_035541215.1. Classification (GTDB taxonomy): domain Bacteria; phylum Pseudomonadota; class Alphaproteobacteria; order ATCC43930; family CGMCC-115725; genus DASZHJ01. Next base: position 72,879 of record DATKNV010000131.1, read on the forward strand.
GGTCGCCGACCGCTTCGGGGCGCGCAGCGTCTTTTGCCTGGCGATCGCGGTCTTCACGCTGGGCTCGGCCCTCTGCGGCCTCGCGGACACGCTGCCGATGCTCGTGGTGACGCGGATACTCCAGGGGCTCGGCGGCGCGATGATGACGCCGGTCGGACGCCTCATCATGCTGAAGTCCTTTCCCAAGAGCGAGCTCGTCACCGCCATGAGCTACGTGACGCTCCCGGCCCTCATCGGTCCCGCAATCGGGCCGCTCGTCGGCGGGTTCCTCACGACCTACATCTCCTGGCGCTGGATTTTCTACATCAACATCCCGATCGGCCTCATCGGCATAGCGCTCGCCTTCCGCTACGTCGAGAATTTCCGCTCCGCGACGCAGAGCCGCTTCGACTTCCTGGGCTTCGTCCTTTGCGGCATCGGTCTTGCCTCGACCCAGCTCGGGCTCGAATACGCGGGGCGCCACCTCATATCGAACGCGCTCGAGGCGGCGATCCTCGCGATGGCGGCGCTGAGCCTCGCCGCCTACGGGTTCTATGCGCGGCGGAAGCCCAAGCCCGCGGTCGACCTCACCATCTTCCGCAACCGCATCTTCCGCATCGCCGTGATCGGCGGCGCCATCTGCCGCACCGGGCTCGGCGCGCTCCCGTTCCTCCTGCCGCTGATGCTGCAGATCCCTTTCGGCCTCTCCGCCTTCCGCTCCGGCAGCATCACCTTCGTCCTCGCGATCGGCTCCATGGTGATGAAGACCGCGGCGCCGCCGATGCTGCGCACCTTCGGCTTCCGCCGGCTCTTGGTCGGGAATGCCGTGGTCGTGGGGCTCATGACCATGTGCTTGGCGCTCGTCCGCGCGGACACGCCGCATTGGCTCCTCATGGCGGGGCTGCTGGTGTTCGGATTTTTCCGCTCGATGCAGTTCACCTGCATGAACGCGCTCGGCTACGCCGATCTCACCGACGCGAACGTCAGCACCGGCAGCAGCGTCGCGAGCGTGGGCCAGCAGCTCTCGCAGAGCTTCGGCGTCGCGATCGGGGCGACGCTCCTCGCCCTCTTCAGCGGCGGCGCCAAGGAGCCGACGGTCGTGGATTTCGTGCCGACCTTCATCGCCGTCGGCATGCTGCCGATCCTCTCGCTCTCGTTCTTCACGCGGCTCAGGCCGGAGGACGGCAGCCAGGTCAGCGGCCATCTGGCGCAACGCGCCTGAAGGGACTAGCTTCGCGCCATGACACAAAAGCCGCTCGCGGGCATCCGCGTCATCGACCTCTCCAGCTTCATCTCCGGCCCCTTCTGCACGACGCAGCTCGCGGAGTTCGGCGCGGAGGTGATCAAGCTCGAATTGCCCAAGGTAGGCGACGCCTTCCGCCGTTTCGGCACGCCCTCGAAATGCGGGGATTCGCTGATCTATCTGAGCGAGCAGCGCAACAAGAAATCCGTCACCCTCGACCTCCGCACGCCCGAGGGCGCGGAGATCCTGAAGCGCCTCGTCGCCGAGGCCGACGTGGTCGTGGAGAATTTCCAGGTCGGCACGCTCGAGAAATGGGGCGTGGGCTACGAGGAGCTCAAGAGGCACAATCCGCGCCTCGTGATGGTCCGTATCACCGGCTACGGCCAGACCGGCCCCTATCGCGACCGCCCCGGTTTCGGTCGCATCGCCAACGCCTTCGGCGGGCTCTCATTCCTCGCGGGCTATCCCGACCGCCCGCCGGTGACGCCGGGCTCCGCGACCATCCCGGATTATCTGACTGGCATCTACGGCGCCTTCGGCGTCTTGCTGGCGTTGCGCGCGCGGGATGCGACCGGCGACGGACAGGTGATCGACATCGGCCTTTACGAGCCCGTCTTCCGCATTCTCGACGAGCTCGCCGCCGCCTACCATTACACCGGCTTCGTGCGCCAGCGCATGGGGCCGGGCACGGTCAACTCCGTGCCGCACAGCCACTACCCCACCAAGGACGGGCGCTGGGTCGCAATCGCCTGCACCACCGACAAGATTTTCGAGCGCCTCGCCGCCGCCATGGACCGGCCCGACGTCGCAAGCGGCGGCAAATACACGAGCCTCAAGCAGCGTTCCGCCGCACGCGAGGAAGTCGACGCCTTCGTCGCGGCGTGGACCTCGAGCCTCGACCGCGGGGAAGTGCTGGCGATCTGCGAGGCGCACCAGGTCCCCTGCGGCCCCGTCTACTCGATCGACGAGATCTTCGAGGACCCGCAATACAAGGCGCGCGAGAACATCCTCGTGGTCGAGGATGAGCGCATCGGCGAGATCGCGGTGCCCAACGTCGTCCCGCGCTTGACGCGCACGCCCGGCGGCCTCGAATGGCTCGGGCCGCCGCTGGGCGCGCACACGAAGGAGGTCCTTGGCGGCCTCCTCGGCCTCGACGATGCGCGTCTGGCCGAGCTTCGTGACAAGGGCGTCATCTGATGAGCGCATCCCGGCAGCTTCCGGTCTGGCGGTCGATGCTCTTCGTGCCGGCGATCGTGCAGAAGTTCGTGGACGGCGCGGCGAAGCGCGGGGCCGACGCGATCATCCTCGATCTCGAGGACAGCGTCCCCGTTGCAGAGAAGCCGCGTGCGCGGAGCGTGCTGCAGGCCGCGGCGGAGATCGTCGGGCGCGGCGGCGCCGACGTGGTCGTGCGCATCAACCGTCCGCTCCGCATGGCGATCGCGGACGTCGAGGCCGCGGTTTCCCCGCGCGTCGCCGCCTTGGCGCTCCCGAAGATCGAGGGCGCCGAGCACCTCTGCCTCATCGCGGAGGCGATCGACGAGGTCGAGGCCGAGCGCGGCATGGCGCCGGGCACGACCAAGCTCCTGGCGATGGTGGAGACCGCCTCCGCCTTCTTCCGCATGGCCGAGATCGCGCGCGCCCATCCGCGCCTCGTCGCGATGACGCTGGGCGCGGAGGATTTCGCGCTCTCCGTCGGCATGGTCCCCGAGGCCGAGGGACTCTTCTTCCCGAAGCAGCAGATGATCATCGCCGCGCGCGCAGCTGGGATCATGCCCATGGGCTTTCTGGGCACGGTCGCGGATTTCCGCGACCTCGAGGCCTTCCGCGCGACGCTCCGGCGCTCGCGTCGCCTAGGCTTCATGGGCGCCTCGGTCATTCACCCCGCGCAGGTGCCGATCCTCAACGAGGAGTTCGCACCCGCGGCCGACGAGGTCGCGCATGCCGAGCGCGTCGTCGCCGCTTACGACAAGGCGACCGCCGAGGGCGTCGGCGCCATCGTCGTCGACGGCAAGATGATCGACGTCCCCGTGGTCGAGCGGGCGCAAGCGCTGCTCGCCCGCCACCGCGCGATCCTGGCGCGACAGGCGAAGCGCCCGGGATGATCCCGCACGAGGTTCGCGTCCACCCCTCGGCGAGTCCGCTCCCGCGCGAGCGCCAGCTCGCCTGGAAGCTCGCGGAGCTCGCGACGCTCCCTGAGATCGACGCGGACACCGCCGAGATGGTCGCGGCGCGGATCATTGACAACGCGGCCGTCGCCATCGCCGCGATCAACCGCAAGCCGGTCGCGGCGGCGCGGGCGATGGCTCTCGCGAACCCGCGCGCGCATGGCGCCACGCTCTTCGGCCTCGATCCCGTCGTCGCCGTCGCAGCGGAGTGGGCGGCCTGGGCCAATGCGACGGCGGTGCGCGAGCTCGACTTCCACGACACGTTCCTCGCTGCCGACTACGCGCATCCCGGAGACTCCATTGCGCCGCTGATCGCGGTGGCGCAACAGACTGGACGCGACGGAGGCGCGCTCGCCCGCGCGATCGCCGTCGCCTACGAGGTACACGTGGCACTCGTCAAGGCGATCGGGCTTCATCCCCACAAGAAGGACCACGTGGCGCATCTCTGCCCCGCGACCGTCGTGGGGATCGGGCGGCTCCTCGACCTGCCGGTCGCGACGGTGTACCAGGCCGTCAATCAGGCCGTGCATCTCTCCTTCTCGACACGGCAGTCGCGCAAAGGCGAGATCAGTTCCTGGAAGGCCTTCGTGCCGGGCTTCTCCGGAAAGCTCGCGATCGAGTGCGTGGACCGCGCCATGCGCGGCGAGGCGAGCCCGAGCCCGATCTACGAGGGCGAGGACTCCGTCATCGCCTGGATGCTCGCGGGACCCGACACAGTCTACGAGGTGATACTCCCAGCGCCGGGCGAGCGTCCCCGCGCCATTCACGAGACCTTCACCAAGGCCCACTCCGCGGAGTATCAGGCACAGGCACTGATCGACCTCGCGATCGACCTCCGCCGCAGGATCGATCCCGCCGAAATCGCTGAGCTCGTCGTGCACACGAGCCATCACACCCACAACGTCATCGGCAGCGGCGCCAACGATCCCCAGAAATACGATCCCGACGCGAGCCGCGAGACCCTCGACCACTCGCTCCCCTACATCCTCGCAGTGGCGCTCGAGGACGGCGCCTGGCACCACAAGCGCAGCTACGCCCCCGAGCGCGCGCATCGCGCCTCCACCGTAGTGCTCTGGCGCAAGATCCGCACCGCCGAGGATCCCGTCTGGACCGCGCGCTACCGCGCTCCCGATCCCGCGAAGCGGGCCTATGGTGGACGCGTGGTGGCTCGCCTCCACGGCGGCCGAAGCGTCGAGGCCGAGCTCGCCGTGGCCGACGCGCATCCGAATGGGCGGCATCCCTGGCGCCTGCCGGACTACGAGCAGAAGTTCCGCAGCCTCGCTGCGGACAACCTCCCGGAGGCCGAGACGGAGCGGTTCTTGCGAGACGCCCGCGCCCTGATGACGCTCTCCGCGAGGGCGGTGCGCCGACTTAACCCAGCGCTGCCACCGGGCACCGTCCGCCCGGATCGGCCGACCGGCGAAGGAATCCTTGACTGGCCGCCCTAGCCTGGCTGCTCCGTCGTAGGGTCGATCATCTTACGGACTTCGGTGATCTTCGTCGCAGGGAAACCGCTGATCTCCGCGTGCTTGCGGATGATCGCCTCGTCCTTCGCGAGATAGACGCAGAAGGTCTTGTTGTCCGAGACGTAGCTCTCTTGCCACTGAATGTCGGGGCCGAGCTGCCGCAGCACCTCGTTCGACTTCGCGGCGGCCGCCCGAAGCTGCTCGCGTTCGAGGCTGCCGACCTTGGGAATGTCGCGCTCGATGATGAATTTGCGTAACGCCATCAGAGCCTCCTTGCGGCTTGGTTGTTCCGTCCAAAAAGCCTAGGCGGCGACGGAGCCAAAGCAACCGCTCGCCGGCGAAATCTCAGCTTTCTAGCGCCGCGAGCAGAGCCGCGTGGAAGGCCTCGGGCGCCTCATATTGCACCCAGTGCCCCGCGCCGGGGATCGCCGCGAAGGTCGCCTCCGGCTGAAAGCTCTGCAGGAGAAGCCTGTGCTCGTCGAGAGTGCCGCGCGCGGTGATGTCGAGCTCGCCCCAGATGCCGTGGAGCCGCGTGCTCACATGCGGCAAAGCCGTCAGCAGCGTGGCCGCGCTCGACAAGGGGCGGCTCCGCGTCCGCGCGCGCTCCGCGTTGCGGGTCTGAAGATGGATCGCGAGATCGTCGATCTTCCGGGGATCGGCGAGCATGAGGATCGCGAGGTTCTCGCGATGCGCCTCGCGCTGCGCCGTCTTGTCCGGGAAGTCGCGCCAGTTCACGAGCTCGATCGAGGCGCGGCGGGGCACGCCGAGGCCGCCCGCACCGACCAGGATCAACCTTCGCACCCGCGCGCCCATGGCGGCGGCGATGTGGCCTCCGATGAGGCCGCCGAAGGAGAATCCCGCGATGTCGACGGGCGCTCCCGCCCCGAGGAGAGAGGCGAGGCCGGCCCCGACGATCTCCGCGATGCTTGCTGCGGAGTAGGGTTCCGGCGGCCGGTCGGAATCCCCAAGCCCCGGCAGGTCCGGCACCAGGAGCCGAAAGCGCCGCGCGAGCGGCTCGACGTTGTGGAACCAATGCGTCCAGGAGCCGTAGCCGCCGTGGAGCAGCGCCAAGGGCGCGCCCTCGCCCCAGAGGCGCCAGACCATGGAGCCGGCGCCGCAGGGCGTGCGCGCGATCTTCGCGCGCGCCTCGAGCGCCGCGACCGCCGCAGCGGGATCGGTCATCCCGCACTCAGACCGGCTTGAAGGCGGGGTCGATCTGCACGTCGACGAGCAGCGGCTCCTTGCCCCCAATGCCTTTCCTCACCAGCGCCGTCGCTTCCGCGAGCGTCGTCGCGCGCTCGGCCGCCATGCCGAAGGAGCGCGCGAGGCCCACGAAATCGACGCGCGGATTGACGAGGTCCATGCCGACGTAGAGATCGGTCTGCGCGGCGTGGCCGCGCATGTTGTTCACGCGCTGCTTCAGGATGCGGTAGGAGGCGTTGTTGAGGATCACGAACACCACCGGCACCTGCTCGTGCACGGCCGTCCAGAGCGCCTGGCAGGTGTAGAGCGCGCTGCCGTCCCCGATGAGGCCGACCACGGGCCGGTCCGGGAGCGCGAGCTTGGCGCCGATCGCCGCCGGGAGACCCCAGCCGATGCCGCCGCCGCGAAGCGCGAAGAAGCTCTGGGGGTCGTTGCTCTTGAGGAGCTGACGCAGCCCGGCATTCGAGGAGATCGACTCGTCGATCACCACCGCCTCCGGCGGCAGCAGCTCGCCGATCGCGTGCATGAGCGAGAGCGGACGGATCGGCACCGCCTGGGCCTCGCTCTTGGCACGCGCCTTGAGCTTCTCGAGCTCGGCCGCGATCGCCGCGCGCATCGCCGCAGAGCGCGTTTTCGCGACCTCGCGTTGCGCCGCGGTCATGCTGGATTTGAGCGCGGCGAGGAGGTCGCTGAGCGTCGCCTTGGCGTCGCCGAGGATCGAGACCTTCTCGGGATAGTTCTTGCCGAGCTCCCAAGGGTCGGTGTCGATGTGCACGATCGGCATACCCTTCGGCATGGGATCGACGTCCGAGGGGAGCGACATCGTGAAGATGTCGCCGCCGACGGAGAACAAGAGATCGTGCTGCTCCAGCATCGCGCGAATAGTGGGAGCAAGCCGCGTGACCGCGCCCTTGAAGAGCGGGTGCGAGGCCGGGAAAGAGGCCGTGCTGGCGACGCTCTCGGGATAGACGGGCGCTCCCAAGAGCTCCGCGATCTCCACGATCTCCGCGTGCGCCCGGCTTTGGGCCACGGCGTCGCCGGCCATGATCACGGGCCGCTGCGCCTCCAGCAACGCCCTCGCCGCCGCCTCGACCGCCTCGGCATCGCCGCGATGTCCCGTGGCAACGCGCGTGGGCGCGCCGAGATCGACATCGGCCTCGGAGGTCAGCACATCACCCGGCAGCGAGAGGAACACGGGTCCCCGCGGCGGGGCGAGCGCGGTCTTGGCGGCGCGATGGATGGCGCGCGGCAGCTCCACGAGACGATGCACCTCCGAGGACCACTTCACCAGCGGCCGCGCGATTGGCGGCAGATCGTCCCAGAGGATCGGCTCAGTGAAAGTGAAGCTCTGATCGTGCTGGCCCGCGGTGACGAGGATCGGCGCTCCCGCCTTCTTGGCGTCGTAGAGCATGCCCATGGCGTTCCCGAGACCGGGCGCCACGTGGAAGTTGGTGACGGCGAGGCGGTTGCCGGCCTGCGCGTAGCCGTCCGCCATCGCCATGACGCCCGCCTCCTGCAGCCCCAGTATGTAGCGAATGCCGGGCTCGACCGCGAGCGCGTCCATCAGCGGCAATTCAGTCGTGCCGGGATTGCCGAAGATGGTGTCCACGCCCTCCTGCCTCAGGAGGTCCAGAAGGACCCGCTTACCCGCCATCACTGCCATGGTGCCTCCCAACAAAAAATTTCCCTCCTCCCTCGAGGGGGAGGTCGGCAACGCGAAGCGTCGACGGGAGGGGGCGTGCCGCGGAAGCGGCAAAAAATCATGCCTTTGGCACCCCCCGCCCTACCCTCCCCCTCAAGGAGGGAGGGGCTTCAAGCGCTCATGCCGCCGAGCTCAATCTGGAGATAGTTCAGCACGGCATTCCCCCGTTTGCCAATGCGGGGATCACATGGCACCCGTCTCGCCGGCGCTGCCGCCCAGGAAGAGATGGCCGATGCGGGGATCGTTGAGAATGGCGCGTGCCGCGTCCTTACGCCGCACGCGGCCGAGCTCCAGCACGATCCCGTCGTCCGAGACCTCGAGCGCGCTCTTGGCGTTCTGCTCGACCATCAGGATGGTGACGCCGGAATTCCGGAGCGCGCGCACGATAGAGAGCACCTCGCGCGCGAGGATCGGGGAGAGGCCGATCGAGGGCTCGTCGATCAGGATGAGCTTCGGATCGAGCAGCAGGCCGCGCGCGATCTCAAGGAGCTTCTGCTCGCCGCCGCTGAGGGTCGAGGCCTGGGCGTCGGCCTTGATGCGCAGCATCGGGAAGCGGCTCATGGCCGCCTCCATGCGCCCGCGCACCTCGCCGCGGGCACGGAGCGCGGTCGCCCCCAGCTCGAGGTTGTGCCGCACCGAGAGCTCCGGAAAGATGTTCCGGCCCTGCGGCACGTAGCAGATCCCGCGCTCCAGGAGCTCGCGCGGCTTCAAGTTCGTGACCTCCTCGCCCTCGAAGGCGATGCGACCCGCGCGCACGGAGACGAGGCCGAAGATCGCCTTGAACACCGTGGACTTGCCGGCGCCGTTCGGGCCGATGATGGTGGTGATCGCGCCGCGACGGATGCCGAAGCTCGTCTCGTTGAGGATCGTCATCTTGCCGTAGCCGGCGACGATCCCCTCGAGCTCCAGGATCGCCTCAGTGGCCAAGATAGGCCTCGATCACCTGGGGATCTGCGCGCACGGTCTCCGGCGCGCCTTCGCAGATGACGCGTCCTTGCGCGAGCACGATGATCCGCGAGCACAGCGACATCACGAAATCCATGTTGTGCTCGATCACCACGAAGGTTGCGCGCTGCTCGCGGTTGATGTCGCGGAGCCGCTCGCGGAGCGTCGCCAGCATCGTGAGATTGACGCCGCCCGCGGGCTCGTCGAGGAGCACGAGGCGCGGACCCGACATGAAGGCCATCGCGACGTCCAGGAGCTTCTGCTGGCCGTAGCTGAGCTCGCCCGCGAATTCGTCCGCGAGATGCTGCAGGCGGAAGAATTCGATCATCGTCTGGGCCGCGGCGCTGAGCCCGGCATCGCCCGCGCCCAGGAGGCGGCGGAGCATGCTGCCGCGGTGCTCCTGTCCCGCGAGGACGAGGTTCTCGCGCACGCTCAGCTGCGGGAACACCTGCAGCATCTGGAAGGTGCGGCTGACGCCGAGGCGGTTCAAGTCGCAGGGACGCATGCCCGTGACCTCGCGCCCGTCGACGCGCACGGTACCGCCGCTCGGCAGGAGCTGGCCCAGGATGCAGTCGAAGAGCGTCGACTTGCCGCTGCCGTTGGGGCCGATCACGCCGACGATCTCGCCCTCGGCGACGCTGAGGGAGACGCCGTCGACGGCGGTGATGCCGCCGAAGCTCTTGCGGAGATCGCCGACCTCGAGGACCGCGCTCACCGCCGCGCCTCCTTGCGGACCGCGAGCGGAGCGCTGCGATTGAGCGAGCGCAAGATCTTGTCGAAGAGGCCGAGGATTCCCGAGGGGCAGAACACCATCAGCACCATCACGAAGACGGCGTAGTAGATGAGGTAGAGCCCCTGCGCCATGCGGAGCCATTCCGGCAGCAGCACCGCGACCATCGCCCCGAGGAGCGGCCCGAAGAAATAGCCGGAGCCGCCCACCACAACCATCAAGAGCAGGCCCAGCGAATCCGCGAGGGTGAAGGCGGAGGGATCGACGAACTCCACGAGCGGCGCGAAGAAGACGCCGGCGACGCAGCCGAGCGCCGCGCCGAAGGCGAAGGCGAGGAGCGTGTAGGCGCGGATGTCGACGCCGAGGCTCATCGCGCGCCGGGGATTCTCGCGGAGCGCCACGAACGCGCGCCCCCAGGGCGAGCGGATCATCCACCAGGTGCCCGCGAGGACGACCGCGAGCGCCGTGAGGCAGAGGTAGTAGTAGGTGAGCGGCTTGCTGGTCGACCAGCCCAAGAGGCTCGGCCGCGGAATGCGGTTGATGCCGAAGACGCCGCCGGTGAGCCAGGCCTCGTTGCGGAAGATGAGGTAGGCCATCGTCATGAAGGCGAGCGTGACGAAGGCGAGATAGTGATGCTGGACGCGGAGCGCGGGATAGCCCAGCACCCAGCCGATGCCGAAGCCGAGCCCGCCCGCGAGCAGCAACGCCGACCAGAACGGAAAGCCGTTGGTCGTGAGGATCGCCGTGGTGTAGGCCCCAATGCCGAGGAACGCCGCCTGCGCCAGCGAGATCTGTCCGGCATAGCCGAGGGTGATGTTGAGGCCCACCGCCGCGATCGCCATGACGGCCCAGCGGCTCAGCAGGGCGATACCGTATGGCTTCAATCCCTGCGGCAGCACGATGAGGGTGACGAGCACGCCCATCCCCGCGGCACAGCCCCAAAGGCGCGTTCCCGTCACGTCGTGCGCTCCTCCGCCCGTCCGAGCAGGCCTTGCGGCCGGAACAGGATAATCGCGACGAGGAGCAGCAGCGGCACCGCCGTCCGGTACTGCGTCGAGACGTAGACCGCCGTGAGATTCTCTGCGATCCCCACGATGAAGCCGCCGACGATCGCGCCGCGGACCTGATTGAATCCGCCGACGATGGCGGCGGTGAAGGCGACGAGACCCAGGCCCTCGCCGATGCTGTACGTCGCGAGGTAGACGGGCGTGATGAGATAGGCCGCGAGGCAGACGAGGGCCGCGTTGAGGAGGAAGGTATAGAGGATCATCCGCTCGACGTTGATGCCGAGGATCGCGGCAACGGTGCGGTTCTGCGCCGTCGCCTGCATCCGCCGCCCAGTCTCGGTCCGCGCGAGGAAGAGCTGCAGCAGCACGACCGCCGTGACGGCGACGGCGAGATTGATGAGGTCCTGCACCGAGAGCACGGCGCCGCCCATGGGGATCGTGTCGCCGGAAATGAGCGCCGGGAAGCGCTGGGCCTCGCCGCTGTAGTAGTTCTTGACGGTCTCTTTGGCGAGAATCGAAAGGCCTATCGTCGCGATCACCAGCGGCAGCACGCCGTGCCGGAGGAGCGGGTCGACCAGGAGCTTCTTGAACATGACGCCGAGCAGCAGAAGGGAGCCGACGGCGCCCAGCGCGAGCGCGGGCCAAAGCGAGAGATCCAGGAACCGCATCGCCGCCAGCACCATGAAGGCCGGCAGCATCACGAATTCACCCTGGGCGAAATTGATGGTCTGCGAGGTCTGCCAGAGCAGCGTGAATCCGATCGCGACCAGCGCGTAGGTCGCCCCGGTCGCAAGCCCGGATACCAGCAACTGCAGAAATCCGGCCATGGAACGCGTGCCTCCCGATGCCGTCGATCTCGCGCGAGGGCGCGGACCGATCTTTTATCCGCGCGGATTATACCGTGCGAATGCGGATTTGTGTTGTACCATCCCGGCACCCGAGAGCAATGGGAGGATCGCAATGCAAGCGGATGCCGCGAAGAACATCAAATTCATCGGCCATTCCGACCAGGGTGGCCATGCCGACGGTGTGCAGGTCATGGTCCATCGGGGCTATGCCTATATCGGCAATTCTTTCAGCATGGGGATCACTGTCATCGACGTGCGCGACCCCAAGCATCCGAAGGTCGTGAATTTCCTCCCCTGCCCGCCGAACACGCGGCCAATCCACCTCCAGACCCACGACGACCTGCTGCTCGTGACCAACCTGCCGAGCGTCTGGACCATGCAGGCCCTCAGCGAGAAGGAGTATTTCGGGGGCTCGCCCGCGGACAAGCTCAAAGAGGCAGGCATCGAGTTCACGGCGGGAATCCGCATCTACGACATCTCGAAGCCGGACCAGCCGCGGGAGATCTCCTTCATGCCGATCGACGGCATCGGCCCGCATCGCATCTGGTACGTGGGCGGACGCTACGCCTATATCTCCGCGCATTTCTGGGACTACACCGACCACATCTTCGCCTCCGTCGACGTATCCGATCCGAGGCGGCCCTTCATCGCGGGGAAATGGTGGATTCCCGGGATGTGGCGCGGCGGCGGAGAGACGCCGAGCTGGCCCAAGGGCCGGCGCTTTGCGATGCATCACGCGCTCGTCGCAGGCAACACCGCCTATGCCGCCTGGCGCGACGGCGGCCTCGTCGTCCTCGACGTGAACGATCCGACGCAGCCGAAGCTCCTCGCGCACCGCAACTGCGATCCGCCCTTCGGCGGCGGGACGCACTCGCCGCTGCCGCTTCCCGACCGCAACCTGCTGGTGCTCGCGGACGAGGCGAATGCCGCGAATTGCGCGGCGGGCCTCCGGCACATCTGGATGTTCGACATCCGCGAGCCCCGCAATCCCGTGAGCTTCGCGACTTTCCCGGTCCCCTCGGAGGCCGATTATTGCGCCAAGGGCGGCGTCTTCGGCTGCCACAATCTCCATGAGAACCGCCCCGGCTCCTTCCAGAGCTCGCGGATCATCTTCGCGACCTATTACAACGCCGGCGTGCGCGTCTTCGACATCGAGGATCCCTTCCGCCCCCGCGAGATCGGCTATTTCGTGCCGCCGAAGCCCGAGCGCATGATGGACACGCGGCCCAACCGGCCGCAGGTGATCCAGTCGGCCGATTGCTTCGTCGACCGCAACGGCGTCATGTACGTCACCGACACCAATGCGGGACTCTACATCCTGCAATACGAGGGCTGAGCAAGCCGCTCGCCAGCGGCATCGGCGGGATGCTATCGTCGCGGCAATATGGACCATAAAAACGAGGAGGAAGCGATGTTTCGGAGACTGACTCTAGCGATCCTAGGAGCGGTTGCCTTGGCGGCGCCGGCGCTCGCCGCCGACGAAGTCAAGATCATCGACACCGCCGAGCTCTCCGGCCCCGGAGCGCCGTCGGGCCTCAACTTCCAGAAGGGCGCCGACCTCGCGGTGCAGGAGATCAACGCCGCCGGCGGCATTCTCGGCCGCAAGATCGTGATCAGCCACATCGACAACCAGAGCAACGCGGGCGTCGCCAAGACCGTGGTCGCCAAAGCGATCGACGAGGACCCCTACGTGATCCTGGGCCCGATCTTCTCGGGCGACGTCATGGTGACGATGGCGGCGGTCGATCAGGCGGGAATCCCCCAGATCATGGGCGGCGAGGCCGCGCCGCTCACCGCGCAGGGCTATCACTACACCTTCCGCACCTCGCTCAGCCAATCCGCGGCGATGCCGAAGCTCGCGGCATATCTCGCCAATGACGTGAAGGTGAAGTCGCTCGCGGTCGTCTACGTCAACAACGACTACGGCAAGGGCGGGATGGGCGTGATGCTGCCGGAGCTCGAGAAGCGCGGCATCAAGGTGCTCGCGAACATCTCGACCGAGCAGGGCCAGCTCGACTTCTCGAGCGTCGCCGTCGCGATCGAGAAATCGGGCGCAGAGGCGGTCTTCATCTACATCAACGAGGAGGAGTCGGCGCGTCTTCTCACCGAGCTCAAAAAGCTCGGCAACAAGAAGCCGCTCTTCGGCGAGACCGTGCTCATCAGCAACAAGGTGATCCAGCTCGCGGGCGACGCCGCCAACGGCGCCAAGGGCCACGTCGGCCTCAGCGCCGACGCGCCCAACCCGCTGATCCGCGCCTTCGCCGAGAAGTTCAAGAAGGCCTACGGCTTCGACACCGACCACAACGGCATCAAGGGCTATTTCGCGGTCTACCTCGTGAAGGCGATCACGGAGAAGATCGGGAAGTTCGACCGCAAGCTCTTCGCGGAGACGCTCCGTCACGCGAGCCTCACCGCCAAGGAGTATCCGGGCATCCTGATCGACACCCGCTTCTCCGAGAACGGCGATCTCGATCGCGAGAGTTTCCTCGTCGAAGTGAAGGACGGCAAGCAGGTGGTGACGCAGGTGCTGCCGCCGGTCAACGGCCCGATCAAGTGAGTCGCGGGGAGGCCGAATTCAGGCTCACGGGCCTCATGGGCTGGCCCGTGAGCCACTCCCGCTCACCTAAAATTCACGGATACTGGATCGAGCGCTACGGGCTCAATGGGGCCTATGTGCCGCTGGCCGTGCGGCCGGAGCGGCTTCCGGATGCCATGAGGGGTCTCTCGGCGCTGGGCTTCGCGGGCTGCAACGCCACGATCCCGCACAAGGAGGCGGTGCTGCCCCTCGTCGACGAGGTCGATCCGATCGCGCGGCGGATCGGGGCCGTCAACACCGTCGTCGTCCGCGCCGACGGCAAGCTCACGGGCCGCAACACCGACGCCATTGGATTCATCGAGAGCCTCCGTGAGGCCGTCCCCGCTTGGCGCGCGGATGCGGGACCGGCGGTGGTGCTGGGCGCGGGCGGGGGCGCGCGGGCGGTGGTCGCAAGCCTCGCCGAGCGCGGCGCCCGCGAGATCCGCCTTCTCAACCGGACGCCGGCCCGCGCCCAGGCGCTCGCGGCCGAGTTCGGCGAACCTGTCGCGACTTATCCCTGGGAAGAGCGCGCGGCAGCGCTCGCGGATGCGGCACTTCTCGTCAACGCCACTAGCCAGGGCATGCGCGGCCAGTCGGCGCTGGAGCTCAGCCTCGACCGCCTCCCAATGCGCGCCCTCGTCTGCGACATCGTCTACATTCCCATGGAGACGCCGCTCCTCGCAGCAGCGCGCCGCCGCGGCAACCCCACCGTCGGCGGACTGGGCATGCTCCTCTACCAGGCGCGCGCGGCCTTCGAGGCCTGGTTCGGCGTGACGCCCGAGGTGACCCCGGAGCTCCGGCGGATGATCGAGGCCACGATCTAGACGACCGTGCATGAACTCGTGGGTCGCCGCCTATTCCCTCGCTTGCGTCTTCGGAGCCGCCGTCGTTCGAGGCTATAGCGGCTTCGGCTTCTCGCTACTGGCGATCACCTCCCTGTCGCTGGTGCTCCCGCTCAGCGCGATCATCCCGCCGGTCTTCATGATGGAAGTGGCGGCAAGCCTGAGCCTGATGCCGAGCATCTGGAAGGACGTCCATTGGAAGGCGCTCGGTCTTCTCTGGCTCGGCTGCGCGCTCGGCACGCCCTTGGGCGTGCGGTTCCTCGCGACCGTTCCGGCGGCACCGATGAAGATCGCCCTCGCGATTGTCGTGCTTGCCGCGGCGGCGTTGCTCGGCAGCGGCTACCTCCGAAAGTCCATGCCAAGCGCCGGCGAGACGCTCGCGACCGGCGGCGTCGCGGGGCTGCTCAACGGCGCCTTCGGCATCGTGGCGCCGCCCGTGGTGGTCTTCTTTTTCGGCTCGCCCGCCGGAGCCGCCATCAGCCGCGCCTCGCTCGTCGCCTTCTTCGTCGGCACCGACAGCATGGGTCTCGGATTCCTCGCGCGCGAGGGCCTGGTGACGAGAGAGGGCTTCTACCTGTTTCTAATGCTCGTCCCAATGCTGCTTGCGGGCCAATGGCTCGGGGCGCGGAGCTTCAAGAAATCCGACCCCACCGAATTTCGCCGCTGGGCCCTGAGGATACTCTCCGTCCTGGCGCTCCTCACCGGACTCCAGGGCGGGCTCGCAATGGCAGGTGCGCGCTAGCGGAGCTGCGCAACGGCTCCGACGGTTTCCATCGATGTCAGCCGATCGGATCGAGCGGGTGGATCGGCCGCCGCACCTTCGTGAAGAGCTGCGGCGTGTAGATCTCCGAGCAGAGCGCGCCGGTGTCGACCAGCGCCACCTCGCGCGCGATCGGCTCGAAGGCCGCGCGGAAATGATGCATCGACTTGACCGCGACCGTCCGGTAGCGCGCGGGATCGATGCCGAGCGAGGTGAACTGGGCGAGGTCGTTGGCCTGGCCGTTGTTGGTGATGACGACGATGTCGACGCCGCCGACGCGGAAAACCATGGAGAGGCCGTAGTCGCGGGCGACGCCGCCGCCCATCGGACCCCAGGCGATGAATTTGCCGTTGGTGAGACAGGCGACCTCGCCCTCAAGCGTCAGAGGCCCGCCGCCCATGCTGGGATCGGTCTTGCCGCCGAGGGTGAGCGTCGTGCGCGCGCCGATCCCGGCCTTGATCCCCGCGCGCACCGCCTCGGGATCGCAGATCGCATGAAAGGCGACGCTCGCGAGCTTCGCCTCCACCATCGCCTTCAAGAGCGCGGTCGCGTCGCCGTAGCCGCCGCCGCCGGGGTTGTCGGTGTAATCCGCGATCACCAGCGGCTTCTCGCCGGGCTTGCCCTTGCGCGCGCGGTCGATCACCTCGGCGATCGGCAGCAGCTTCGCCGTGTTGACCTCGCGCGTCTCCCAGGCGAAGTCCATGAGTGCCTCCGCGATCCCCTGCGCCTTGGGATTGGCGCCGTCGGTGGTGACCGTCGCGGTCGGGCCTACGTCGTGGATGTTGGCGCGCGTGAAGCCCGCGCAGAGGCTCACGACCAGCGCATCGCCGCGCTTTTCGACCGCGTCCGCGCGGCGGAGCGCCTCCACCATGGGCCCACTCTGCGTCCGCCCGTGATTGAGACCGTAGATCGTGGGCCGGCGCGCGAGCACCGTCTTCGGCCGGATTTCCCCGCGCATCGCACGCTCCAGCAGCTCCGCCCCCTGCCAGGCGCGCTCGTACTGGTCGATGTGAGGGTAGGTGCGAAACGCGATGAGGCAGTTCGCGTAATCCGCCATCGCCTGGCTCACATTCGCATGAAGGTCGAGCGTCACCACAACCGGCGTGCCCTTGCCGATCACCTCGCGCAGCCGCCGCAGCAGCTCGCCCTCGCCGTCCTCGTAGTGCTCAGTCACCATCGCGCCGTGGAGATGCAACAGCGCGCCACCGATCGGCCCTTGCCGCCGCGCGCCGTCGAGAAGGAGCCGGCTCAGCTCCTCGAAAGCCTCGCGCGTGACGATGCCGGAGGGGTTGGCGCTCGCGGAGACCGGGTGGACGAGGCTCCAGCCGTATTTGTCCGCGGCCTCGAAGGTGGCGCCCAGCGCCGAGCGGGTGCCGCGATAGGCTCCGGGAATCTCGTTCTCCAGATGGAAATCGCGGCGGCGGAAGGCCGCCATGTCCGTGAGCTGGCGGCTGAAGGTGTTGGTCTCGTGCATGATGCGGCCGGCTAGCACGCGCTTTCCCATGGGGCTCCCCTTTCGTGATCGCAGCGGAGCCCCAGTCTAGCCGGAGAGAGGCCGCTTCGTCAGGCCAAGAGGCTTCAGACCGCGACGGCGTGGCGGCCGCTTTCCGGCTCCAGATAGGCATCGAAGACGGCCGCAACGCAGCGCAGCAGCGGCCTCGCCTCCTCCGGTATCGTCACCGCGCGTCCATCGAGCCGCGCCAGACCATCGGCGACGAGCGGGCAAAGCCGCGCGAGCGAGTCGTCGAGCGCGCCGACCTTGAGGCCGCGACGGCGACACACCTCCGCCACGTCGACACGGAGATCGCACATAAGACGCTCGATCACGTCGCGCCGCAGGCGATCCTCTTCGCTGAGCGCAATGCCCCGGGCGGTCGCGAGGCTCCCAGCTTCGGCGCTCTCTTGCCACGCAGCGATGCGCGGGGTGTTCTGGACATAGCCCTGCGGGAGCTCGCCGATGGCCGAGGCGCCGAAACCCAGCAGGGCCTCTGCGGGATCGTCGGTGTAGCCCTGGAAGTTCCGGCGCAGACGGCCTTCCTCCTGAGCGCGCGCGAGCGGGTCCGCGGGCCGCGCGTAGTGATCGAGCCCGACCCGCCGGTATCCCGCCGCGACGAGCGTCTCCGCGACCGCTCGCTCCTGGCGCCAACGCTCCGCCGCACCCGGCAGCGCCGCGGCGTCGAGCCGCTGCTGATGCCGCTTCAGATGCGGCACGTGCGCGTAGCCGAAGACCGCGAGCCGGTCCGGCGCCAAGGTCAGCGCCGCTGCCGCGGTCTCCTTGCACGATTCGGCGGTCTCGTGCGGGAGCCCGTAGAGGAGGTCGACGTTGAGAGCCGCGATCCCCGTGCCGCGGAGCGCGGCTGCCGCGGCCTGGGTCCGCACGAGGGTCTGGATGCGGTTCACCTCGCGCTGCACTCGGGAATCGAAGGACTGCACGCCGAGACTTGCGCGGCTGACTCCGCTTCGCGCGAGCGCTGCCGCCATGGCCTCGTCGAGGCACCGGGGATCGATCTCGACCGCGACCTCCGCGCCCGGCTCGAAAGCGAAGCGCCGCCGCAGCAATCCCATGACGCGCTCAAATGCCTCGGCGCCGACGATGGTCGGCGTGCCGCCGCCCCAGTGGATGTGCGCGACCTTTCGCGGCGAGCTCAGGATATCCGCGACGAGCCCGATCTCCTTTTCGAGCGCCGCGAGGTAGCGGTCGATCGCGGCCCGATCGCCGGCAACCATGGTGTGGCAGCCGCAATACCAGCAGAGCGAGCGGCAGAATGGGATATGCAGATAAAGCGAGAGCCGAGCCGAGTCAGATAGGCGCGATAGCCAGTCACGATAGGTATTCGCGTCCACGGCCGCACTGAAATGGGGCGCCGACGGATAGCTGGTATAGCGCGGAACGCGCTCGTTCACGTATTTGTCGATTGCTCTGAACGGCATCATGTCGGCCTCGCTCGGAATCGGCCGCAATCTTGCGTCGGCGCGGACGCTGCGTCTCTGAGATGGATCAAGCGCCGCTTACGGGGCATCGGCGTTTGATCCAGATCAATTCAGTTCTCGCGAAGTTCCGTTAATCGGCTGGGGCACCTTCGGAGGGACCTCATGCCGCTCATCCACCTCGACGCGCTTCGCAAGGCGCCCCTGACGCGGGACCCGTTCCTCTTCACGGTGGTGCCCGGCTTCATCCCCGTGGAGCGCACGCGGGCAATCATCGAGGATTTCCCGGCCATCGCGCATGCGGGGCTGCTGCCGCTGGAGGCCACCTCCTTCGGGCCGCGCTTTCGCGAGGTGATCGAGGAGCTCCGGAGCGCGCCGGTGGCACGCGCCTTCTCCGAAAAGTTCGACATCGACCTCGAGGGGCGTCCCCTCATGATCACCGTGCGCGGCCGCTGCCAGGAGAAGGACGGGCGCATCCACACCGACAGCGTGGCAAAACTGGTGACGGCCCTCCTCTACTTCAACGATGCCTGGGAGGCCGAGGGCGGGCGCCTTCGTCTCCTGCGCGGACCGGACGATCTCGAGGACGCGATCGCGGAGGTGCCGCCTTCCGCGGGGACGCTGGTAGCGTTCCGGCGCTCGGAGAATTCCTATCACGGCCACAAGCCCTTCAGCGGCGTGCGACGCTACGTCATGCTCAATTGGATGGCGAGCACGCTTGCCGCGCGCCGCGAGCTCGCGCGGCACAGCCTCTCCGCGCATTGGAAGCGCTGGATGCATCCGGCGGCGGCGGCCGCGCTATCGCAATGAGGCCGGCATGACCGAGGCCTCCGGCATTTCCCGGCATTTCCTGCGGGCGCTCGATCGCTCGACCGCCGGCGAGACACCGTTCCGGCATTGGCTGCTCCAGGACATGCTGCCGGAGGAGACCTGCAGGCAGATCGATGCGCTCCCTTTCGAGCCGCCGCCGATCGACGACACTCTCGGCAAGCGCGAGACGCACAACAGCACACGCAGCTTCTTTTCCGCAGACCGCCGCGCGCGCTTCGCCGTTTGCCGCGACGTCGCGGGGGCATTGCAGAGCCCAGAGGTGACTCGCGAGATCGAGCGGCGCTGCGGAATCGCCCTCGGTGGCAGCCATCTCCGGATCGAGTATTGCCTCGACACCGACGGCTTCTGGCTGGAGCCGCACACGGACATCGGCGCCAAGCTCTTCACCATGCTGATCTACCTATCGGACGAGCCGGGCTCCGAGGCATGGGGCACGGATCTCCTCGATGACGACCTCGAGATCGTCGCGACGGCTCCCTACCGGCGCAATGCCGGACTCATCTTTATCCCGGGCCCCAATACCTGGCACGGCTTCCATCGCCGCGAGATCGCGGGGGTGCGGCGCTCCCTCATCGTCAACTACGTGAAGCCGGAATGGCGCTCGCGCCACGAGCTCGCGTTTCCGGACATGCCGGTCGGCTGAGGCCTATTTGGCGCGCTCCTCCGCGTCGAAGTGCTTCTTGACGAGCCAGAAGTTGAACAGCACCGCGAAGGCGAAGAGCGCCAGGCCGAAGAAGTACATGCCGATGTCGTAGGCCCCTGAGGCGAGGAAGAGGCCGACGATGCCGAGGAAGGCGAGCACGAGGCCGAGAATCCATTCGATCATGGCGGCAGTCTCCTGTCGGAAGCGGGGGGTTCGGTGTCGGAGGGATCGTCGAAGAGCACGCGGCCCGCGGCGCCGTCGAGATCGTCGAATTGGCCGGAGCGCAGCGCCCAGAGGAAGGCGACGAGGCCCGCGAGGCCCATCGCGAGCGCGATCGGGATGAGATAGAGGATGCCCGTCATGCGCGCCTCCCGAGCCGGAGCGCGTTCGCGACGACGGCGATGGAGGAGCCGGACATGGCCGCCGCCGCCAGCGGCGGCGTCACCATTCCCGCAATCGCCAGCGGCACGGCCGCGAGGTTGTAGAGGATCGCGAAGCCAATGTTCTCGCGGACGAGACGCTCGCTGCGCCGTGCGACTTCCAGAACCTCCGTGACAGCGCGGAGCGAGGCACCCTGAAAAATCACGTCGGCCGCGGTCTGGCAGAGATCGGCCGCCGATGAGGGCGAGATCGAGACGTGCGCCGACGCCAGCGCCGGCCCGTCATTGAGCCCATCGCCGACCATGAGGACACGATCGCCGACGGAGGAGAGGCGCCGCAGCGTCTCGCACTTCTCCGCGGGCGAGACCCGCGCCGTCCACTCCTCGATGCCGAGCTCGGATGCGATGCGCCCGACGGCTTCCGCACGATCGCCGGAAAGCAGCACCAGCCTCTTGCCCATCGCCCGCAGACGAGAGACCGTCTCCACCGCATCCGGGCGAAGCTCGTCCTCGAACCGGAAGCGCAGCGACGCGAGCCCGGGCCTCACGAGCCACAGCTCGAGATCCGCATCGCCGCTCGCGGCGAGCTCGGACACGCCGCACCATCGGCGGCTGCCCAGGCGCATCTCTCCCTCGGGGGTCGAGCGCGAGAGACCCTCGCCGGGATGCTCCTCGACATCCTCTGCCGCCCGAGCCCCCGGGGCGGCGCGGCAAAGCGCGCGGCTCAGGGGATGACGGCTGTGCACGGCGAAAGATGCCGCCTCGCGCAGGTCCTCTTGCCCGAAGCTGCCGTCGCGGCAGAGCTCCGGGCGGCCGCGTGTGAGCGTGCCTGTCTTGTCGAAGACGACGGTGTCGACCTCGCTGAGCCGCTCGAGCGCGGTCGCGGATTTCAGGAGAATGCCCGCGCGGAAGAGCCGATTACAGGCGATCACCTGGACCACCGGCACCGCCAAGCCGAGCGCGCAGGGGCAAGTGATAATGAGCACCGCGACCGCGTTGAGAAGCGCCGTCTGCCAGGGGCTCGCGATCACCCAGCCCGCGAAGGTCGCGAGCGCCAATAGATGCACCGCGGGCGCGTAGCGCCGCGCGACCCGGTCGGCGAGCGCCACGAGCCGAGCGCGGCCGCGCTCGGCGGCCTCCATGAGCCGCACGACCTCCGCGAGGAAGGTCCGCTCGCCGACCGCGCGCACCGTCACGCGCAGCGGCGCTGCGATGTTGAGCATGCCCGCGAGCACGTCGCTGCCGGGCTCGACGGAGTGTGGCAGACTCTCGCCGTCGATGAGGCTCTTGTCGACGGAGGAGCGGCCCTGGCTCACGGACCCGTCGGCGGGAATGCGCTCGCCCGCCGCCACCAGAACGCTGTCGCCGACCGCGAGGCTCGCCACGGGCACGCGGCGGGATGATCCGTCCGCGCTCAGGACCGTCGCGGGCGCGGCGGCGAAGCGCAGCAGGTGCTCGGCTGCCGAGCGCACGCGGCCGCGGGCGCGGCGATCGAGGTAGCGGCCCACCAGCAGGAAGAACAGCAGCATCGCCACGGACTCGAAATAGGCGTGCGGGCCCGAGCGCGCGGTCTCGAAGAGGCTCATCCCCGTCGCGAGGATGACGCCCACGGAGATCGGCACGTCCATGTTGGTGCGGCGAGCGCCGAGCGCCGCAATGGCGGAGCGAAAGAACGGGCGCCCCGCAAAGACGATCGCGGGCAGCGCAATCAGGGCGGAGACCCAGTGCAGGAGGTCCCGGGTCGCGGGCCCCATCTCGCCCGGAAATCCAGCCCAGATCGCGACCGAGAGCAGCATCACGTTGGCGGCAGCGAAGCCCGCGACGGCGAGCGCGCGCAGAAGCGCCCGCTCCTCCTCCGAGGGACCGCTCTCGCGTGCGGCGTCGTAGGGGATGACGCGGTAGCCGAGGCGCTGCACCGTCCGCACCATCCTCGTTGCGGCCTCGGCCTCGCCGCGCCAGCGCAGGAAGAGGCGCCGGGTCGTGAGGTTGACGCGGGCGGCGATTACCGCGGGGTCGCGCTGCAGCGCCTGCTCGATGAGCCAGACGCAGGCCGCGCAGTGGAGCCCGTCCACGAGCGATGCCAAAGACGCCGTGCCGTCGCCCGCCGCCGCCGCGTAGAGCCTCGCGTCCCCCGCCGGCTCCTCCGGCGGGCGCGGCCGGCGCGCGCGGGGATCGAAGCTGCGGCCGGCATAATAGCGCTCGAGCCCGAGCTCGCGGATGAAAGCGTAGGCGCCCGCGCAGCCGGAGCAGCAGAAATCGCCTCCACCCCGCGCCATCGGCGCCCCGCAGTGCCGGCACGCCGCTGCGGCGGCGGCGCGCTCCGGCGCTCGGGAGGGAGCGAGGGTGGTTACCGCGCTCATGGCGCGACGATGCGCTCCACGTAGCGGTAGGTGTCGACGCCGCGGCGCGCGGTCACGCGCAGCTCCCAAAGCCCGGGCTGCGGCAGCGTCACTGCGGTGGAATAACCGCTGGAGGTGGCCTCCAGGGCGAGCCGCTGCGGAGGAAGCGGCTCGACGGGCCGCACCACGGCGACGCTCACCGAGAGTCCCGAGACAGTCGCGCCCGCGCGGTCGCGGACCTCCGCGACGATGGTGCCGGAATGCTCTGCGCCCGCGATGAATCGAACGGTGCCCTTCCAGCCCAGAGCGGCCTCGGCCTCGCCCTCAGCCAGCACCTCGTTATAGCCGTTGCCGAGCTCGAAAGGATGCGCGGTGACGAGGCCCGGGTCGGAGCGCAGCGCGAAATAGGCGAGCGCGCCGTTGACCACCGCCACCACGACGAAAATCGCCGCGATCATCCAGGGGATCCAACGGAGATTGCCAAAGGCGGCGATGCGTCTGCTCATTTGCCGGGCCCCCGGAAGGTTGCGACGTAGGCGACGGTCTCGCCGCCATCCGTCGCGCGCGCGATGAACTTGAAGGGCGTCTCCGGCTGCGCCGTCTTCTCCAGGTGCAGATAGGCGTGGAAGGTTCCAACGCTGTCGGGCTTCACCGTGAGGATGACGCCCGCGCCGCCGGGGACGGCTGCGCCCTCGCCTTCGGCCACCTGGAGCATCGCGAAGGGCAGCCCCTCCTCCGACAGCACGAAGCTCCGCTCGGCCGGAGTCTTGTTCTCGATCTTGATGACGTAGCTGTTGCGGATCGAGCCGTCGGAGAGCCGCACGAAGAGCGGGCTGCGCTCCGCGAGGACGGCGATGGAGGCGGTGGCGCGATTGAGTACCGCCGCCAGCATGATGCCCGAGGCGATCAGCATGACGGCGGCGTAGACGATGGTGCGCGGGCGGATGAGCCGGGGATGCGCCGTGGTGCCGCGCTCGTGCGCGATCCTGTTGAGCGCGGTGTCGAAGGCGATGAGGCCGTGGGGCCGTCCGACTCCGTCCATGATCTCATTGCAGGCGTCGATGCAGAGGCCGCAGCCGATGCATTCGAGCTGCAGGCCGTCTCGGATGTCGATGCCGGTGGGGCAGACCGCGACGCAGGCATGGCAATCGACGCAGTCGCCGCGACCCTCGAAAGTCTCGCCTTTGTGCAGCCGCCCGCGCGGTTCCCCGCGCCAGCCGCGATAGGTCACCGTCAAGGTCTCCTCGTCGACCATGGCGGATTGAAAGCGGGGCCAGGGGCACATGAAGGTGCAGACCTGCTCGCGCGCCCAGCCCGCGAGCAGATAGGTCGTGGCGGTGAAGAGGCCGAAGAAGAAATAGACGGTGGTCGAGGCCTGGAGCGTCAGCAGGTTCCTCGTCACCGTGGGCGCGTCGTTGAAATACATGATCCAGGCACCGCCCGTCGCCGCCGCGATCAGCAGCCAGATGCCGTGCTTTGCCGTCTTGATCCCGAGCTTCCTGAGCGTCCAGGGCTGCTGGTCGAGCCGCACGCGCTGCATGCGGTCGCCCTCGACGAGGCGCTCTGCCCACATGAAGAGGTCGGTCCAGACGGTCTGCGGACAGGTGAAGCCGCACCAGAGTCGCCCAAAGAGGCTCGTGACGAAGAAGAGCCCGATCGCGCCGAGGATGAGCAGGCCCGCGATGTAATAGACTTCCTGCGGCCAGATCTCGAGGCCGAGGAAATAGGCGCGCCTTGCCGGCATGTCCACGAGGAAGGCCTGATCCGGCCGGCCCGGCCCGCGATCCCATCTGAGCCAAGGCGCCACGTAATAGGCCGTGAGACAGAGGGCCAGCACGACCCACTTGATGCGGCGGATCGGCCCTCGGACCCGCCGCGGATAGACCTTCGGCCGCGTCTGGTAGAGCGATTGCTTCCGGCTCGCGCCGCTCTCAGCGACCTCGCGCGCTTCCACCGTCATACCAGTCGGTCCTCATTGGCCGCCGCCGAGCGCGTGCACGTAGATCGTCAGCATCTTGATCGTAGCGGGATCGAGCCTCCGGCTCCAGGAGGGCATGCTGCCGGCACGTGCGCGGGTGATGACGTCGACGACGGTCGCGCGGTCGTTCCCGTAGAGCGAGATCTTCGCAGTCAGGTCGGGGGCGCCGACGTCGTGGTTCCCCTTGCCGTTCTCGCCGTGGCAGACGGCGCAGTTCTCCTTGAAGATCGCGGCGCCCCGGGAGATCGCGTCCGCGGGGCCGGGATTGCCGGAGAGCGAGCGGACGTAATCCGCGACGTCGCCGATCTGCGCCGCGGTGAGCATGCCGTCGAGTCCGAAGCGGGGCATGTTGGATTGCCGCGAGTCCGGATCGTCGTTGCGCACGCCGTGCGAGATCGTCTGATAGATCGCGTCGAGCGTGCCGCCCCAGAGCCAACGGTCGCCCGCGAGCATCGGGTATCCCGGCGCGCCCGCTCCGCCCGCGCGATGGCACGGAACGCAATTGTCCGCGAAAGCCGCCTTGCCGCCGGCGACCGCGAAGGCGAAGAGGTCCGGGTCCTTGCGAATGGTCGCGAGGTCCGAGGAGTTGATCCGCGCAAGGATCGCGGACTGCCGCTTCGCCGCGTCATCGAGATCGAGCGCCAGCTGTCCGCGCTGCGTGTTGCCGAGGAGGCCCTTGGTGTGCCCGGTGATCCACGGCACCGCCGGGAACAGCACGCAGTAGACGACTGCGAAGAGGATGGTCGCGTAAAAGATGTTGAGCCACCAGCGCGGAAGCGGGGTGTTGAGCTCGCGCAGCCCGTCCCATTCGTGGCCGGTGGTCTCGGTTCCGGTGAGGGTGTCCTTCTCGCCTTTGGTCGGCATGGCTGGGATTCCCGGGACTTAGGCGCGATCGTCGTTGAAGGGGATGCGGCTGTGCTCCTCGTGCAGGCGGACGCGGCCGGGCCGGCAATACCAGAGCAGCAGCCCCGTCACGGTTAGCGCCACCCACACCATGAAGAGCGGGCGCACGGTCATCGCGAGGTCGAACCAGTTCATCGCGCGCCTCCGCTACTGCACGAGGTCCGCGGGGTCGACGTCCCGGAACTTCACCTCGGTGCCGAGGATCTGGAGATACGCCAGCAGCGCATCCATCTCCGTGACCGCCGCCGGCGAGCCGCCCACCGACTTGAAGACCACGGCGCCGGGATAGCGCTTGATAAGCGCCGAGCTGTCGCCGTCGGGGTTGACCTGCGCCAGGAGGTCGGCGCGAGCCTGGGCGATCATCTCGTCGCTATAGGGCACGCCCACCGCGCGATTGGCGGCGAGATGCTCCGCGATGTGCTCGATGTCGAGCGGGTGGCGCCCGAGGAAGGCGTAGGGCGGCATCAGCGATTCCGGCACAACGTCGCGGGGATCGTTCAGATGCGCGATCTGCCAGTCGTTCGAATACTTGCCGCCGATGCGCGCGAGATCGGGGCCGATGCGCTTCGAGCCCCACTGGAAGGGATGGTCGTACATGCTCTCCGCTGCGAGACTGTAATGCCCGTAGCGCTCGACCTCGTCGCGGAAGGGCCGGATCTGCTGGCTGTGGCAGAGATAGCAGCCCTCGCGGACGTAGATGTCGCGCCCCGCGAGCTCGAGCGGCGAGTAGGGGCGCACGCCTTTGACGCGCTCGATCGTGGTCTCGATCGTGAAGAGCGGCACGATCTCCACGAGGCCACCGATCGAGACCGTCAGCAGCACGAGCACGAGGAGGAGGATCGCGTTCTGCTCGATCGTCTCGTGACGAAGCTTCATGATGCGCCTCCCGTCACTCGGCGGCCGCCGGCACCGCGCCCAGCGCCGGTCTCGGCTCGGTCCCGCGCGCGGTGTGCCAGAGGTTGTAGAGCATGAGCACCGCGCCCAGGAGGAACAGGATCCCGCCGAACGCACGCACGATGTAATAGGGATGCATCGCCGCCACCGTCTCGACGAAGGAGTACTGGAGGAAGCCTAGGGAGTCGTAAGCGCGCCACATCAGGCCCTGCATGATGCCTGCAACCCACATCGAGGTGATGTAGAAGACGATGCCGAGCGTCGCGATCCAGAAGTGATAGGCCACGAGCCTGTTCGAGTAGAGTCCGGGCCGCTTCCAGAGCACGGGCACGAGATAGTAGAAAGCGCCGAAGGTCATGAAGGCGACCCAGCCGAGCGCGCCGGAGTGCACGTGGCCGATGGTCCAATCGGTGTAGTGGCTGAGCGAGTTCACCTGGCGGATGGACATCATCGGCCCCTCGAACGTCGCCATGCCGTAGAAACCCACGGCGGTGACCGAGAAGCGCAGGCCAGGATCGGTGCGCAGCTTGTCCCACGCGCCCGAGAGGGTCATCATGCCGTTGATCATGCCGCCCCAGGACGGCATCCACAGCATCACCGAGAAGATCATGCCGAGGGTCTGCGCCCAGTCCGGCAACGCCGTGTAATGCAAGTGATGCGGCCCCGCCCAGATATAGAGGAAGATGAGCGACCAGAAGTGGATGATCGAGAGCCGGTACGAGTAGATCGGCCGCTCGGCGCGCTTGGGCACGAAATAATACATGATGGCGAGGAAGCCGGCGGTGAGGAAAAAGCCGACCGCGTTGTGGCCGTACCACCACTGGAACATCGCATCCTGCACGCCGCTCCAGACAATGTAGGACTGGGACGAGAAGATCGACACCGGCACGGCGGGGTTGTTGCCGAGGTGCAGCATCGCGATCGTGACGATGAAAGCGAGAAAGAACCAGTTCGCCACGAAGATATGCGGCTCCTTGCGGCGATAGAGCGTGGCCAGGAACACGAGGAGATAGACGACCCAGACGACGGTCAGCCACAGGTCGGCGTACCATTCGGGCTCGGCGTATTCCTTGCTCTGGGTGATGCCGAGCAGGTAGCCGGTGCCGGCGATGAGGATGAAGAAGTTGTAGCCGAGCGCGACGAACCAGGGGGAAAGATCGCCGGCGAGACGCGCGCGGCAAGTCCGTTGCACGACATAGAACGAGGTCGCAAGCAGCACGTTGCCGCCGAAGGCGAAGATGACGGCGGAGGTGTGCAGCGGCCTTAAGCGCCCGAAATTGATCCAGGGCAGGAAGTTGAGGTCGGGGTAGGCGAGCTCGAAGGCGATGTAAACGCCAGCCGCCATACCGGCGAAGCCCCAGAAAAGCGCCATTATGGCGAGGAACTTGACGACCCCGAAATTGTAGTTGGGCAGCCCGGCGATCTCCATCGGCGGAGGCTCGGCCGGGCGATGATAGAAGCGATGGAAAATTGCGAATAGGCCGAGACCGGCGGCGACGACCGCGAGCCCCATATGGAACGCATAAGCGGGCTCGACCGTCTTGGCGGCGACGAAGAGACAGAACAGCCCGAGCAGCGCCAGGGCCCCGATCATCCCGACCTCGCCGCTCCAGAGCGCCTTTGGCTGTGCTACCGTCTGCATCCCGAAAATCCCCAAGGTCAGCCGGGCGCGCTGCTGCGGGCACCCGTACGCAACGCCACTCGCCGTGAGACGGCGGCCGTCAACAAAACGCCGTCGGTTCTATACCGTCTCGCGCTTCTGCAAGCTACTGCACATCAGGCGCCAAACCGTCCATCGGTTCGTTGGTCGCGTTGGCGGCCAAAACCCGCGGCGAACTGTCGCAGCCCGGCGCAGATCCGCACGGACAACAAAGGGTTTCGGCGGCGCTCGGCGCTGTCGCTTAGGAACCAGCTTTTGCGTTGAGAAAGGCGACAGCGCCTCAGGCCGGGACAGCCTCAAGCTGCGCGTGGCGCCGTTTGACCAATTCCATCGGCTGAGGCGCGGCGTCGCGATTCGCCGCAGCGAGGCGCGCGAGCGCCTCCGGCCGCAGAATCTCAATGCTGCGTTTGCGCGGCAGCCTCAGATAGCCGCGATCCCGGAACAAAGTGAAGGTGCGGCTCACGGTCTCGATAGTGAGCCCAAGATAGTCGGCGATGTCCTGCCGCTGCATGGCGAGCTCGAGCAGGCGCTCATCCGGTCGCGCCGACCGTTCGGCGAGCATCGTCAGGAACCACGCCAGCCTCTCCTCGGCGGAGCTGCGGCCGATCATCATCATATGATCGATGGCAAGCGTCAGCGCGCGAGTTGCGCCCTTGAAGAGCGCCGCATTGAGCTTGGGGTCATCGTCCATGCGGGCGCGGCAGGCGCGCCGCGGCAGGATCGCCATCGCAGCGGCGTCGACCGCCTCGATCGTGAGCTTGTGGATCGGCTCGGGCTCCAGCCCGCAAAGGTCGCCCGCCATGTAGAAAGCAAACACCTGCCGGCGGCCGTCCAAGGTGAACTTCACCGCGCGGAACAGCCCCCGCATGAC
>DATKNV010000132.1:0-2785 GCA_035541215.1 Allostellaceae bacterium
GAAGCGTCTCGCGCTCGCGCGGGCGAAGGAGTTCCATCTCCACGGCTTCGGCCTCGACCTCGATCTCGCGGGTACCGGCAACAACGGCCACTTCGCGCCGTTCAAATGGGCGGCGTAGGGTAGGCTAAGAATCGCGCAGAGGGCGCAGAGGATGCGCAGGGGACGCTAAGAAACGATCAAATAGGAGTTCGCTGCGTCCTCTGCGCATCCTCAGCGCCCTCTGCGCGATTCTTTGTTCCTCGAGGAGAAAACCATGTTCGCCGGAGAAATCGCCCTCGTCACCGGCGCGGCCAACGGCATTGGACGGGCGATCGCGGTCGCCCTTGCGAAGGAAGGCGCCACGGTCGCGATGGTCGACAACGACCCCGTGAAGGGCGAGGCGGCGCGTGCCGCCGCGGGCGAGAAGGCCGTCTTCCTCCCGGCCGATCTCGCCGACCCCGCCGCCGCGGAGGCGGCGCTGGAGACGGCGACGGCGCGACTGGGGCCGCCGAGCATGATCGTCCACAGCGCGAGCCCGCGGCGGCGCGAGGGCGACACCGTGCTCGCGGTCGCGGATGACGTCTTCGAGGCGATGCTGAGCGTCAACGTCCGCAGCGGCTTTCGCCTGGCGCGCGCGGCGGGGCGGCAGATGACGGCGCGCGGCATCAAGGGGCGGATGCTCTTCGTGACCTCGCTCCACGCGGAGACGCCGCGGAACCTCCCGCACTACAGCGCCTCCAAGGCGGGCATGACCATGCTGGTGAAGGAATTCGCCCGCGCGCTCGCCCCCGCGGGGATCCGCGTCAACGCGATTGCGCCCGGCGCCATCCCCGGCGGCGGCTTCGCGGCCGATCCCAAAATGGCCGCGATGGTCCCGATGGGACGCCTCGGCACGCCCGAGGACGTCGCGGACATGGCGCTGGCATTGCTCTCGGAGCGCTTTTCGCGCTATGTCACGGGCACCACCGTCGTCGTCGACGGCGGCCTCTCGCTCTTCAACTGGATTCCATTCCCGCCGAGCCCGTGACCGATCCCTCCTCCGAAAGCCCGGCGCGGAGCGCGCTCGAGGCACGCCTCCGCGCCGGCGATTTCGTCGTGACCGCGGAGCTGACGCCGCCCGTCGCAACCGAGGCGCCGCTGCTGCTGGAGCGCGGAAAGGCGCTCGAGGGGCTCGCCACCGCCGTCAACGTCACCGACGGCGCCGGGGCAAAGGCGCATCTCTCGAGCCTGGTCGCGGCGAAGCTCCTCCTCGATGCCGGCGTCGAGCCGATCCTGCAGATGACCTGCCGCGACCGCAATCGCCTCGCGCTGCAAGCGGACCTCCTGGGCGCGATCGCGCTCGGCATCCGCAACGTGCTCGTGCTCTCCGGCGACGATCCCAAGGCCGGGGATCAGCCCGAGACCAAGCCCGTCTTCGATCTCGACGGCCGCTCGCTGCTGGCCATGGCCGACAAGATGCGCCGCGAGCGCCGGCTGCCCACGGGGACGGAGATCAAGGGCAACGTCGATCTCGTCCTCGGCGCGGCCGATCTTCCGGTCGACCCGCCGCCGGGCTGGGATGCGAAGAGCCTCGCGGCGAAGCTCGCGGCGGGCGCCGATTTCGTGCAGACGCAGTTCTGCATGGACGTGGGCGTGGTGCGGCGCTACGCGGCGCGGCTCCGCGAGCTCGGCATCGCACAGCGAGTGGGCATTCTCATCGGCGTCGCTCCCATTCCCTCCGCGCGCTCCGCGCGCTGGATGCGCGAGAAGCTCTTCGGCACGGTCATTCCCGAGGCGATCGTGACGCGCCTCGACGGCGCCGCCGACCCCGCCCGCGAGGGCCGCGCGATCTGCGCGGAGCTCCTGCAGGAGCTCGCGGAGATTCCGGGGATCGCCGGTGCCCATGTGATGGCGCCGCAGAATCCTTCCGCCATCCCCGAGGTGATCGCCGCCGCGGGCGTCACCAAGCGCAAGCGCGCAGAGGCATAAGCGTCTCCCGCTCGCTGCCACGGCTGTCCGCATCGGATGGTGCGTGGAAGTCAACCGTTTTCACCGCCAAGGCGCCGTCGGGGTCGTGCACACCAACAAGTTCTTTCTCGCGGCGAAGCCGCATTCAATCCCCGGCGTCCTCAGCGCGAAAAAATCGCGCGGGGGACGCGGTGGATACGCTGAGGACGCAGGGAGGAAATTTGCGGCTTCGCCGCGTGAAAGAACTCGGCGCCTCGCCATCTTGGCGGTTCGAATCCTGCGCAGCGCGTGGACGGCCGGGGCAAGCCCGGCCATGACGGCAGGAGCGGCTGTCGGTACCTGACGGAATTTTAATCTCCGCGCCATGCAGCCGGCGCTTTGCTCCCTATATTTCAGTCTGAGGCGCAAGGGCGCCTCGGGAGATAGGGTCATGCGAATAGCCGAAATCCTGCACCGCAAGGGATCGGCGGTTTCGACGATCCGCTCGGTCGACACCGTCGATACAGCCGTTCACAAGCTTTCCGAGCTGCACATCGGCGCGCTGGTGGTTCTGGACCGCTGGGGGAAGTTCGTGGGCGTGCTCTCGGAGCGCGATATCCTCTACGCGCTCGACCGGCACGGCAGATCGCTCTTGGCGCAGCGCGTCGAGGAGATCATGAATCCCGACGTCACCACCTGCACCCCCGAGGATCGCGCCGACCAGGTCATGGGCCTGATGACGGCGCATCGCGTGCGCCACCTGCCCGTGCTCGACCACGGCCGCCTCAGCGGCATCGTCAGCATCGGCGATCTCGTCAAGCATCGGCTCCAGGAGAAGGAGCAGGAGGCGAGCGTGCTCCGCGAGATGAGAGCGGTCTAG
>DATKNV010000133.1:0-24393 GCA_035541215.1 Allostellaceae bacterium
TACGGCCAATGGATCCAGCCCGCGGCCATGCGCAAGAACATCAAGGGCGTGATCCCCGTCGCGGAGGTCATTCCCTTCTGGAACGTGGAGAAGACCTGAGCACGCAGGAGCGCGCTCGGCCCTGCTCTCGCGGATGAGCGCGCTCCGCGCATGACCGCCTACATCGTCCGCCGCCTCGCCTCGATGCTGCCGGTGATGGCGATCGTGGCGATGTTCGTTTTCCTGCTGCTGCACCTGGCGCCGGGCGATCCCGCCGCGATCATCGCCGGCGACAATGCGACGCCCGCCAACATCGCTGCGATCCGCCAGCGCCTCGGCCTCGACGAGCCGATCTGGAAGCAATTCCTGGTCTGGGTCGGAAGCCTGCTGCAGGGCGATCTCGGGCGCTCGATGTTCTGGGACGAGCCGGTCTTCAATCTGATCCGGCAGCGCGCGGAGCCCACGATCGCGCTCGCCTCCACCACCATCCTCGTGGCGGTCGCGATCGCGCTCGTCCTCGGCGTCGTCGCGGCGGCGCGGCCCGGGACGCTCATCGACCGCTCCGTCATGGGATTCGCGGTGATGGGCTTCTCCGTCCCCGTCTTCGTCGTGGGCTATCTCCTGATCTTCGTCTTCGCGATCACGCTCAAATGGCTGCCGGTCCAGGGCTACACCTCGATCGCCGAGGGGCCCTGGCCGTGGCTGCGGAACCTGATCCTCCCCTCCTTCGCCCTCGGCCTCGCCTACGTTGCATTGATTGCGCGCATCACCCGCACCACCATGCTCGACGTGCTCGCGGAGGACTACATCCGCACGGCGCGCGCCAAGGGCGTGGCGGCGGCGCCGATGCTGCTGAAGCACGCGCTCAAGAACGCGGCGGTGCCGATCGTGACGGTGATCGGAATCGGCGTCGCGCTCTTGATCGGCGGCGTCGTCATCACCGAGACCGTCTTTAACATCCCCGGCATCGGCCGCCTCGTCGTCGACGCGATCGCCCGCCGCGACTATCCGATCATCCAGGGCGTGATCATGGTCTCCGCCGGCGTCTACGTGCTCGTGAACCTCGCCGTCGATCTCTCCTACACGCTTTTCGACCCGCGCATCCGGTACTGAGATGACGAGCCTTGCCGAAGCCTCGCGCGCAGCCCCCGGTCTTCCGGCCCGGCTGCGGGTCTTCGCGCGGCGCAATCCCACCATCGTGCTCGGCGGGGCATTGCTCGCGGCGATGGCGGCGGTCGCGATTCTCGCGCCGGCGATCGCCGGCGACCCCCTTTTCATGACGCCGGTCGACCGCCTCAAGACGCCCTCGGCGCTCCATTGGTTCGGCACCGATCATCTCGGCCGCGACGTCTACGCGCGCGCCCTCTTCGGCGCCCGAATTTCCCTCGCGGTGGGTCTGAGCGTCGCCGCCATCGCCGTCGCAATCGGCCTCACGATCGGGCTCCTCGCGGGCTATTACCGCCGCGTCGACGGGATCGTCATGCGCTTCATGGACGGGCTCATGGCGATCCCCGGCATTCTGCTGGCGATCGCGCTCGTCTCGCTCAATCGCGCTAGCGTCGGCATCGTCATCGCCGCCATCTCGATCCCCGAGATCCCACGCGTCGTGCGCCTCGTGCGCTCTGTCGTGCTCGCGACGCGCGAGCAACCCTTCATCGAGGCCGCCATCGGCAGCGGGAGCCGCGGCCTCAAGATCATCCTCCGCCACATCCTGCCGAGCACCGTGGCTCCGCTGGTGGTGCAGGCGACCTACATCATGGCCTCCGCCATCCTGACGGAGGCCGGGCTCTCCTTCCTCGGCGCGGGCGTGCCTCCGGAGATCCCGACCTGGGGCAACATGATCGCGGGGAGCCGGCTCTTCCTCGCGGTCGCGCCCTGGACGATCTTCTTCCCGGGCGCGTTCCTGGCGCTGGTGGTCCTCGCGGTCAATCTCGTGGGCGACGGACTTCGCGACCGGCTCGATCCGCGCCTTGCGCGGCGGATGTGACATGGGCGCGGTGCTCGAGGTACAGGACCTCCGTACCTATTTCTATACGCTCGACGGCGTGACGCGCGCCGTCGACGGCGTGAGCTTCGAGGTGCGCGAGGGCGAGACGCTCGGCATCGTCGGGGAATCCGGCTGCGGCAAGAGCGTGACCGCGCTCTCGATCATGCGGCTCATCCCCCCGAAGATCGGCCGCACCGTCTCCGGCGCGATCCGCTTCGACGGGCGCGATCTCCTGGGGCTCGAGGAGCGGGAGATGCGCGACATCCGCGGCAACCGGATCGCGATGATCTTCCAGGAGCCGATGACCTCGCTCAATCCGGTCCTCACCGTCGGCGATCAGATCGCCGAGGCCGTGACGATCCACCAGAAGGCCGGGCGCGCGGAGGCGATGGCGCGGGCGGTGGAGATGCTGCGCCTCGTGCGCATTCCCGACGCCGAGCGGCGCGTGCGCGACTACCCGCATCAGTTCTCCGGCGGCATGCGCCAGCGCGCGATGATCGCGATGGCGCTCTCCTGCAATCCGAAGCTCCTCATCGCGGACGAGCCCACGACCGCGCTCGACGTCACGATCCAGGCGCAGATCCTGAAGCTGGTGCTGGAGCTCAAGGGCCGCTTCGGCGCCGCCGTGATGCTGATCACGCACGATCTCGGCGTCGTCGCGGAGACCTGCCAGCGCGTCATCGTGATGTATGCGGGACGCAAGGTCGAGGAAGCCGGGATCGCCGAGCTCTTCGATCGCCCGATGCATCCCTATACGCGCGGCCTCATGGCCTCGATCCCGCGCCGCAGCGCCGCCAAACCCGCGCGCCGCCTCACGGAGATTCCGGGGATCGTGCCCTCGCTGCGCGAGCCCATTCCCGGTTGCGCCTTCGCCGAGCGCTGCAGCTTCGCGACCGAGCGCTGCCACCGCGAGGCGCCCGCGCTCACCCGGAGCGGCAACGGCCATTGGGTCGCCTGCTGGGAAGCCGAGCGGGTGGCCGCCGCATGAACGAAGCCGCACCGGTCCTCGAGGTCGAGGGACTCCGCAAATATTTCCCCGTGCTGCGAGGCCTCCTCCGCCGCGCCGTCGCACAGGTGCAGGCGGTGGACGGTGTCTCCTTCAGCATAGCAGCAGGCGAGACGCTCTGCCTCGTCGGCGAGAGCGGCTGCGGCAAGTCGACGGTGGGGAAGCTCGTGCTGCGCTTCATCGAGCCGACCTCGGGCCGCATCCGCCTCGGCGGTACCGACATCACCGCGCTCGAGGGCGACGCCATGCGCTCGCACCGGCGCCACGTGCAGATGGTGTTCCAGGACCCCTACGCCTCGCTGAACCCGCGCCTCACCGCCGGCACCATCGTGGGCGAGCCGCTCGAGAATTACGACAGCATGGGGGCCTCCGAGCGCGAGGCACGCGTCGCCGCGGTGCTGGAGCGCGTGGGGCTGCGCGCGGAGGCGATGCGCAAATACCCCTTCGAGTTCTCCGGCGGCCAGCGCCAGCGCCTCGGCATCGCCCGCGCGCTCGCGGTCAATCCGAGCCTCATCATCGCGGACGAGCCCGTCTCCGCCCTCGACGTCTCCGTCCAGGCGCAGGTGCTCAACCTGCTCATGGACCTCCAGGACGAGTTCAAGCTCGCCTACCTCTTCATCTCGCACGATCTCGGCGTGGTCGAGCACATCGGCCACCGCATCGCCGTCATGTATCTGGGCCGCATCGTCGAGATCGCGCCGAAGACGGAGCTCTTCGCGCTCCCGCTCCATCCCTATTCGCAGGCCTTGATCGATTCGGCGCCGCTACCCGATCCGCGCGCGCGGCGGACGCGGCTCATCATCGAGGGCGACGTGCCGAGCCCGATCGATCCGCCGCCGGGCTGCCGCTTCCACACGCGCTGCCCCTTCGCGATCGCGCGCTGCCGCAGCGAGGAGCCGCCTCTCCGGCAAGTCTCGCCCGGCCGCTACGTCGCCTGCCACCTGCGCGCGGACGGCAATACCGCCGCGCTCGCGCCTAGCGCATCGCGCTGAGCAGCGCCTTCGTCTGGGCGATGCAATTCATCTCCAGCATCCAGGCCGCGCGCATGTGGTCGTTGCTGAGCGAGTCCGGCACCGCGAGCAAGGTCAGCGCCGCGGTCCGCCCGCCCATCGAGAAGAGATAGGTCCGCCGCTCCTTCAGCGGGAAGCCGCTCGGAGCCTCGAACTCCGCAGCGCCTTGCGGCCATTCCGCCTGCGCACGCCAGCTCCGGTCCACCGGCATGATCGTGAGCGTGACGTCGCGACCGCGGTCCGGCCGCCAGAACACCAGGCGCTCGCCCGGGCGCAGGCAGACCTTGCCGGAATGCGTGACGTCCACGACCCAGGGATTGGGCAGATTGGCGGTATCGACCTTCGAGCGGATGACGCCGTATTCGCTGCGCTGGCCGCTCACCAGCGCCGCCAGCGCCTTGGAGACGTCGACGCCGCCGTCGCTCGCGCTGCCGGGCGCGCGCTCGTAGGGGCCCCGGAGCTTGAGCACGTTCCCGTCCTCGCTGACCAGAGAGACCTGCTCGCCCTCCTTGAGCACCAGCGGCTTGCTGCCGTCGATGGTGTCGCCGGCCTTGAGCGAGGTGCCCGTCGCCTCGATCACCACCAAATCGGCGGCGCGCACCTCCGGCGCGAGCAGCACGAAGATTAGTCCGAGAGCCATCGTTAATGCGCGCCTCATGGCTTGACCGCTCCTTTCCCCGGAGCGTCGCCGCCCAGCGACGCCTCGGTGCTCGCGCCAGCGCCGGGCAGGCCGCCGTCGCCGATGACGGTGAAGGCTGCCCAATAGAAGGGTTGCGCCGTCGCGGGATCGCCGGCCACGGCGAGCTGCGCCCGCCGGAGAGACTCGGCTACGCCGCCGGCGAGGCGCGGTCCGAGCTTGTCGAACATGTCCACCATCAAGGTCGCCGTCGCGCGCGAGGGAACCTGCCAGTGGCTCGCCACCAGCGTCCGCGCGCCCGCGTAGAAGAATGCCTCCGCGAGGCCCGCGAGCGCCTCGCCGCCGAGCCGCCCGCCCCCCGCCGCCGTGTTGCACGCGGAGAGCACCACGAGCTCGGCGTTGAGATTGAGCTTCGCCACCTCGGTCGCGTCGAGGAGCCCGTCGTCGTCGGTCGAGGTCGCC
This sequence comes from Allostellaceae bacterium, assembly GCA_035541215.1. Classification (GTDB taxonomy): domain Bacteria; phylum Pseudomonadota; class Alphaproteobacteria; order ATCC43930; family CGMCC-115725; genus DASZHJ01. The sequence goes on from DATKNV010000133.1 coordinate 5,082, forward strand.
TCGCCCGCGGGCGGCGAGAGCGCCAGGCCCGGCTCGGAATCGCATTCGAGCTCGCCCGGCAGCAGCCCGTGCGTCGCGAAATAGAGCACGTTGTAGTCCTGCAGGGCCTGATGCCGCAGGTTCGTCTCGCTGGCGGCGGCACCGAGGAGGATCGCGCTGGAATCGGCGTTGAGGCGCTGGCCCACGCGGCGCACCTCGTCCGCGCTCTCCGGCAGCGGCGGCAGCGCGCGTATGAGCGCCGAGGGTACGGGGCCGCTGCTGCGGCAGGTCTCGGCGAGACGCTCGAGCGCGGTCGCGGACTCGCCGCCGCCGACGAAGCTGGGGTTGCCCAGGCCGAGGAAGGCCCGCGGCGCCGGCTTCGCATGCGCGCGCGCCTTGCGGAGGTCGATGAAGGCGCGCGCCGAGGGCACCTCGCTGAGCGCCGTGCGGCGGACGAGCCATTGCGCGCTCTGGTAGCCGCGCGGCGCCGGCTGCTCCGTCACGAAGAGCGCGAAGGGCAGGCTCGCGAGCGCGCCCGTCGGCGCCACGATGAGATGATTGACCCCATTGAGCTGCGCCTCGACCGGGCCAATCAGCTTCTTGTAGAGCGCATAGGAGCCCGCGAGATCGAATTCCGGCACGGTGCCGAGGCGCGGCGTCAGGCCCCGCCTCAGCTTCGTCACGGCCTCCGTGAGCTGCTCCTCGTTGATCTCCACGGGCCGCACCGCCGCATTTTCGTGCCGCACCAGCATGACGTAGCCGTGCTGGTGGCCGATCACGAAGGTCAGGAAGGCCTCGTCGGGCGCGAGGAACTGCTGCAGCCGAGCGAGGCCCGCGACATCGGGCGTCCGGAACCCGACATAGGTCGGGAAGGCCTGCTCCAGGCTCTTCTGCAGCGCGGCCACCTTGGCATTGGCGTCGGTCACGCGCTTCTCGAGCTCGTTCTCGAGGATGCTGCCGCGCTCGTTGTCTGGCTTCGCCTGCTCGTTTGCGAGCACGAGGCGGGCGGTGTCGCGGTCGCGCTCGGCCTCCTGCGTCTCGCGGATGAGCTTCTGGATCGCGGGATCGCCGGTCGCAAGCCGCGCGGAGGCGCGGCTGATGGTCTGATCCGTGACGTCGGAATTGATGAGCTGGCTCAGGCGGAACATGTCGCGCGAGAGGGCTTCGCGCTGGCTCGGGTCCGCCGCGGCGAGCGCGGCCGCTGCGTCGAAGAACGGCGTCACCTCGTCGGGCACCAGCTCGGCCTGCGCGACCTCGTCCCGCACGAGGATGTCGAGCGCCGCGCGGTAGGCGGCGACTGCCTCGGCGTTCTTCTTCGCATAGGCCTCGAAGCGCCCGAGCTTGATGAGCGCCTGCGCCGTCGGCGCGGTGTTGCCGAAGAGCTTGCGCGAGAGCGCGACGGCGGCGTTGTAGTCGCGCTCGGCCGCGAGGTTCCGGTGGTTGGCGGCGTCGATGTCTCCGAGCAGCGCCAGCGCCTCCACGCGCCAGGCGAGCGGCAGGCCTCGCACCTCCGACATGATCGAGAGCGCCTCGGTGATCGCGGCCTCGGCATCGTCGAACTCGCCGAGCCTGAGCGCCATCGCCGCCTCGACGCGCAAGCTGTGCACGAGCTCGCCCTTGGCGCCGAGGTTCTGGCCGCCGGCGGAGAGACCCGCGACGGCGGTGCCCTGGCCTTCCGCGAGCTTGCGGCGGATCGCCGTCGACTCGCGGGCGTAGTTGAGCGCGTCCTGGTACTTGCGCTGATTGGCGGCATCGAGCGCGAGGTAGGAGTAATAGCGCGCGTGCAGCGCATCGTCGGTCGAGCGCTGGATGATGGGGTCGGCGCGGCGGAAGAGCCCCGCCGCCTCGGCATAGCGGCCCTGGTTGCTCACCTCGAGCGCAAGCTCGATGAGCGTCGCGCCGACGCTCTCGGCATCCGGCCCGAAGACCCGCGTCTGGATCTCCAGCGCGCGGCGATAGGCATCCTCGGAGGCGGCGAAATTGTGCGTACTGTTGTAGAGGCGCCCGAGCTTGGTGAGGTCGTTGAAGCTCGCGACGTCGCCGCCGCCGAGACGGCCGCCCTTCACCGTCGACGCCGCCTCGATCCTGGCGACGACGGCCGCGCGGTCGCCGACGTCGAGCGGGCGGCCCTCGCGCTGCTCGATCGCCGCGAGGAAGACCGGCCAGAGCGTCGGCAGGCCTTCGGCCTGATAGAGCGCTGCGCCGCTTCCCGCCACGAGGACGATCTGCGGCCAGCCGCCGTTCCGGAGCGTGCAGGTATAGAGCGCGGTATCGCCGCTGCCGAGCCATTGCGCATCGCCGCAGCGCAGGCGCTCGCGGATGCTCTGTCCGGCGACGCCCTCACGCGCCGCGCGCTCGACCGCCTCCCGCCGCTCCGCGCCGCCGAGCGAGCCGATGCTCGCGGGCTCGGCCGAGGTCCAGAGGCTGCCGACGGCCTCCTTTCCCTCGCCGCAGAAGATGTCGAACGGGGGCGCTACGCCCGGAACCAACACGCCGCTCCGGGGCACGCCGCGGCACTGCTCGCCCGCGAGGTCCTGCCCCAATCCCGAGCCATCCGCGGAGTCGGCCTTGGCGGCGCCGCCCGCGCCGCCGCACCCCGCGAGGGCCAGAAGACCCAGCAGGAACAAAAAACGGGGCCGCAGCAGGGCGCGCATCACCGGCGGGCCCCGACGCCCCAGCGAGAATGGCCGGAGCACGAGCCCGGCTGCCGCAGCCATGAAATCCGATTGCCCACGCAGTGCCTCCCAGGGAGCCCGGCCAGGCCCTTCGCCGACGCCGTCAGCGCCAACGTGCTTCAAAGGTGGACGCGGGAGGCACGACACCGCCATGACACGTGTCACACGCCAAAAGGGCCGTTGCTCACCCTTTCTGGCGGGTCCGTGTCGCTTGTCTCAAAATATGCTTAACAAAGCTTAGGATTTACCTTCGGTATCCTGCCCCCTTTTGTCGTCAATATACCCCGGCCAATTGACTATTCAAATGAATACGAACACGACCCCGAGTCGCACCCGCGGGCGAAGAACAAAACTCGGACGAAAGAGACGCCGACCGACCCGAGAGAGAGTGCGCGCGTCCTCGCGCGCCGACGATTCCGTCTTCGCAGCTTCGCTTCCTCCGTTAAGATTCGCACGCTCCGCCGACTACCGGCGCGGTCCGAGGGGGCATTGGAAAAATGAGCGTGAGCCTGAAGAACATGAAGTTGATCGCCCATGATGCCCTCAGGGGCTTCGGCGGCATGGGCGAGGGCATGAGCCTGCAGCTTGCCAAGGACGGCCGGCGCATCCTCTGGCTCGCCCACGAATCCGCGCCGAAGAACTTCACCGCCGTCGACGTCACGGATCCGCGCCGCCCCAAAGTCATCCTGCAGACGGAGCTGCCGCACCAGCAGATGCGCTCCAATTCGCTCGAGGTCTGCGGCGACGTGATGGCGGTCGCCTATCAGACCTCGGCGCCGGGGATAGAGCCCGCGGGGCTCGAGCTTCTCGACATCGCCAAGCCCGAGGAGCCCCGCCGCATCGCCTTCTTCGACTGCTCGGGTCCGCATTCCCGCGGCGTCCATCAGCTCTGGTTCGTCGACGGCGCCTACATCCACTTCTCCGGCGGCGCCGCGGATTTCGTGCCGCGCAATCCGCGGGACCATCAGTTCTACCGGATCCTCGACGTGCGCGAGCCCTCGCGGCCGCGCGAGGCCGGAGGCTGGTGGGTCCCGGGCCAGCGCGAGGGCGATGCCGAGCCGCCGCTCCTCCGGCATCCCGTCTTCGACACCGGCACGCGCGCGCACAACACCAACGTCTATCCCGAGCGGCCCGGCCGCGCCTATGTCGGCTTCATCGACGGCGGGGTCTGGATACTCGACATCTCCGACATGGCGCGGCCGAAGCCGGTCGGGCATTGGAACCCGCACCCCCCCTTCCCGGGCTTCACGCACACGGTGCTGCCGCTCCTCGACCGCGATCTTCTCATCGTCAGCGACGAGGCCATCACCGATCGCGGCCGCGATTGGCCGAAGCTGGTCTGGGTCGTCGACGCACGGCGCGAGGACAATCTCGTGCCGATCAGCACGCTGCCGCTGCCGCCGATCGAGGAGCAGCGCCAGCTCCCGGGACGCTACGGCGCGCACAATCTCCACGAGAACCGGCCGGGCCCGGCCTTCCGCTCGAGCACGCTCGTCTTCGGCACCTATTTCAACGGCGGGCTGCGGGTGCACGACGTGAGCGATCCCTTCCGCCCGCGCGAGGTCGCCCATTTCGTGCCGGAGGCGCCCGCGGGATCGCGCGCGGGGGCGCCGGCCATCAACGACGTCTACGTCGACGAGAATCGAATCATCTATGCCGTCGACCGCTTCGCCGGCGGGCTCTACGTGCTGGAGCTCGAGCTATAATTTGGGAGCGAGCGCCGGGCTAATCCCCGAGCTGCGCCAGCCCCGCGGAAGCGTGCTGACGGAGCGCCACGTAGCCGAGGCCGACGTAGATCGCGTTGACCTTGGCGTAGAGATCGCGCGCAACGCCGCTGCAGCCGCGGGCGCTCGCACCGTCCGCGACCTCGAGCATCCATCGCGCCGCGTCATAGCTCGCAGGAAAGCCCTGCTTCTGCGGCGTGATCATGAGCGCGGTGTCGAGCACGGCCGCCCGTGCCTCGAGCAGCGTCGGCGAATCGCAGCTCACCGGATCCTCTTTTTCCCAGGCGTAATAGGGTGCCATGGTGGCCGCATGCAGCCGCTCGAGATAGTCGGGCGCGCGGCTGTCGATGATCTGCTGCCGCGCCATGTGATCGGCGCAGGCGCCGAGCGCGAGAGCCAGAACAATGGCCAGACTCCGACGCATGCGTTCCCCCTCGAATGTGCGTGCCGTCCGCCCTATCCCCCGCCGGCACCCATGCGTGGCCGCGCCGCCGCGCGACGTCGGTTCCTATGCCACAGATTCGGAGCCGGAACACGCGCCCGCTCGAGCCGGCGAGCGCGTGCCCGAAAATTGACACGCCGCGGGGCCCCTATCTTCTAGGCCAGTCCCTCACCATGAAGCACGAGGATCGTCGAGGTGCCGTGCGCGACGACGCGGCCCTCGGCGTCGAGCACATGAACTTCGGCTGAAACGATGTGTCGGCCGCGCCCGACGACGCGGCCCACCGCGCGCACGCGGCCGGTGCCCGCGGTGATCGGGCGCGAGAAGTTGCCCTTGGTTTCGACCGTCGCATAGCCGACGCCGGGCGGCAGGAGCGAATGCGCGGCGCAGCCCGCGGCACTGTCGATCAGCGTCAGCGCCCAGCCCCCATGAACCGTCCCGAGCAGATTGAGGAGCTGCGGGCCGGGATCGCCCTCGAAGACCGCGAGGCCATCGCCGACCTCCACGAGCTCGAAGGCGAGTGTCGACGTGATCGACGGCGCGGGGAGCCGTCCCTCCACGATCGCCTGCAAGACCTCCTTGCCGGTCATTCCCGCGATCTCTTCGGCGCGCGCGAGTCCGTAGCGCCGTGCGGTCCCCATAATTCCATTCCTTTGTATCCGCAAAAGATGTAGATACATACACCGATGCCGGAACGACCGCAAGCCCCGAGCAAGACCCTCGTCCGCGAACTCCGCGCGGCGATCGAGAGCTGCGCTGGCTGGAGCAGCCGGTTCGCGGCGCGGCGGATCACGGGCTTTCTCGAGAGGCGCATGGAGAAGAGCGGCCTGAGCCTCGCGCAATTCGGGCTCTTGGCCCAGATCGCGGCGTCCACCGGCGACACGCTGGGCGCGCTCGCGGAGCGGACGGGCCTCGACCAGTCGACGCTCTCGCGGAACCTCCGCGGGCTCGAGCAGGCGGGGCTCGTCGAGATCGCCGCCGTCGAGTGGGATCAGCGCCGCCGCGCCGTCTGGCTCACGGAGCAGGGCGCGCGGCGCCTCGAGGCGGCGCTCCCGGCGTGGCGCAAGGCGCATGCGGAGCTTGCCAAGCGCCTCGACCCCCGCCTCGCGCATCGCCTCGCCGAGGCCGCAGAGGCCCTCGCCGGCGACTGACGATCCGCGGCGTCAGCGCGCGGACTTGGCTCCGCGCGCGGCGAAGGCCTCGCCGACCGCGCTCAATCCGCTCAGCATGAAGGCGAAACCGCCATAGGGTCCGGTCTGCACGACCGCCTCGATCACTTCCGTGCGCGTCGCGCCCACGTTGAGCGCGGAGAGTGCGAACTTCCGCAGCAGCAGCTCGCGCCCGAGCACGGTGAAGGCGGCCACTGCCGCGAGCGCCCGCGTCCTCCGGTCGAGGCCCGGACGGTTCCAGATCGCGCCGTAGCAGAACTGGACGATCAGCGGATAGATCGAGCCCGTGATGGGGTTCGCGGGATCGGCGTGGCCCTCGTCGCTGCGCTCGCGGTGCAGAGACGTCTGCACGTCCCGCCCGAGCGCGGCGAGCTCTTGGAGCGATGGGCTCGCGGACTCCGTCGCGTCGAGCGCGATCCCGCGCTCGGCGAAGACGCGCCCGGCCGCCTCGAGCGCCGCCTCCGAGGCCGCAAATCCGCGGTAGATTCCATCCTGGACGATGATCTCGACGATGGCCCTGGGCTCGAGCCCGATCTCGAGCGCGGCGCGGCAGTGCTTCTCGAGCGCACCCGAATTCTGCAGCGCGCAGAGGGCGGCGAGCGTGCAGGCCATTCGCTCCCGTCGTCCGAGCCCCGGCCGCGTCCAGATGCTGCCATAGACGAGCTCCGCCATCAGCTCCGGAAACCCCGCGACGGGCGAGGTCAAGGCCGCATGCCGCGCTTCCGGCCCGAAAAGCTCGCGTCGAACCCTCTCTCCCCGCTCCCGCAACTCCGCTCGACTGCTCATGTTCCGCTCCTCGATTACATGCTGCGACGAAAAGCCTTTACGGCACCCGGCGGCCTTTACTCTCGGCCATCGCCACTTATTTCTTACCCAGTTACCGATAGGGCATCGGGTCCCGGGCATGAATAGCATTCTTACGAGGCGGCGCGAGTTCCTGATCGGGAGCGGCCTCTGCCTGCTCCTCGGGGGACGCGCGCTTGCGGCGCCCTCCGCCCCGCGCCGGCTCTCGCTCACGAACGCGAATACCGGCGAGAGCTTCGAGGGTCCCTATCGCGACGCCGACGGGCCGATCCCGGATGCGATCGGCGACCTCGCGGTTCTCCTGCGCGACCATCACGTGAACAAGGTCGGGCCTGTCGACGTCGAGACGCTCGATTTTCTCGCGGACGTGATGGCGGCGACGGGCCAGAGCCACGCGACCGTCCTCTCCGCCTTCCGCACGCCCGAGACGAACCGGAAATTGGCCGCCTCGGCCTTCGGCGCCGCCGAGAAGAGTCAGCATCTCCTGGGCCGCGCGCTCGACGTCACTTTCGACACGCGGCTTCCCGATGCGCGCGCGGCGGCGCTCGAGATGGGCCGCGGCGGCGTCGGCTGGTATCCGCGCTCGCATTTCATCCATCTCGACACCGGCCCGCCCCGCGAGTGGGAGAAGGACGGCACCGGCCTCGACCTTCTCCTCGCCGGCGGGCGTCCCCACCATCAGCTCACCGTCGCCCAGCGCAACAAGCTTCGCCGCGCCTATGCGATGCGGGAGTATCTGAAGCGGCATCAATGAAGCCGATGGACCCGGCGAGGCGTGAGAACTTACCCAGCCTTCACGTGCCTTCCGGATCCCGCAAGATGCTCCGTTGCCGCCCCGTCTCCGGTCGAGGTCCAATATGCCGTAAAGGTTTGGCCGGCCCGCTGATATAAATTCCCATGGAACCGAAACCGAGCGCGGAACGCCGACGGCCCCATGCGAGTGCTTCACATCATCACGGGTTTGCGCCGAGGCGGCGCGGAGGCGATGCTGGCGAAGCTGATCGCCGCCCACGCCGACTCGGGAATCGAGAATCACGTCGTCTGCCTCGTCGAGAGAGGACCGCTTGCCATCGAGATCGAGCGGATCGGAGCGCCGGTCATCGTCCTCGGCATGCGCTCGAAGGCGGCGCTCGGGGCCGTCCTGCGTCTCCCCGGCATCGTGCGGCGCCTTAGGCCGGACATCGTCGAGACCTGGCTCTATCACGCCGATCTCGCGGGTCTCATCGCCGCCGCCCTGACCCGCCGCCTGCCGCGGCTGATCTGGAATCTCCGCTGCTCCGACATGGATGCGCAGGACCGGGCGCGGTCCGGTCTGAAGCTCATGCTGCGGATCTTGGCGCGCTGCTCCGCGCTCCCCAATGGGATCATCGTCAACAGCCATGCCGGAAGGCTCTATCACGAGGCCCTGGGATACCGGCCGAAATGGTGGGCGGAAATCCCCAACGGCTTCGACCTGGAGCGATGGCGCCGGGACGAGACGGCGGGGGCGCGACTTCGCTCCCTCTGCGGCGTTCCCGAGACTGTGCCGGTCGTGGGCATGTGCGCGCGCGTTGCGCCCATGAAGGACCACTCCAATTTCCTCAGGGCCATCGCCGCGCTGCGCGCGGGCGGGACGAGCGTGCATGCGGCTCTCGTCGGGCGCGGCACCGAGGCGCTCGCGGGCGAGGTCGCGCTACTGAAGCTCGAAGCGCAGGTGAGCCTGCTCGGAGAGCGCTCCGACCTCCCGGACCTGATGCCGGGATTCGATCTGCTCTGCCTCTCATCGGCCTTCGGGGAGGGCTTCGCCAACGTGCTCGGCGAGGCGATGGCCTGCTGCGTGCCCTGCGTCGCGACGGACGTCGGCGATGCCGCCGCAATCGTCGGCGACACCGGCCGCATCGTGCCGCCGCGGGAGCCCGAAGCCCTCGCCGCGGCGCTCCGCGATCTCCTCGCAATGCCGGCGGCGGCTCGCGCCGCCCTGGGCTTGCGCGCGCGGCGACGCATCGAGGAGCATTACGGCATCGCTCGAATAGCACAGCAGTATCTCGAGGTTTACGAGGCCGTGCTCGCCGGCACCGTCCCCGCGGGTTTCAGGATCTCCGCGCCTTCAAGCCCAGCGCCGCTGCCAGGCCTGAAACATCAGGACGTCCCATAGCTGATATTGCCGGTTCCGGCGGCCGGCGAGATGGTCGTGCCAATCGCGGCGCACCAGCTCGGCGCGCAGGATTCCGTCCTTCCGCATCCGCGGCTCGTCCAGCAGATCCTCCGCCCAATCGCGCAACGGGCCGCGCAGCCATTCCGCGATGGGGACGGCAAATCCCATCTTCGGGCGATCGACCAGCGCGCGCGGAACGTGCTTGTAGAGGATCTGCCGGAGGAGCCATTTTCCGCCGTGGTTTCTCGCCTTGAGCTCCGGCGGGAGCGCCCAAGCAAGCTCGACGACGCGATGGTCGAGCAGCGGCACCCTCGCCTCGAGCGAGACCGCCATGCTCGCGCGATCGACCTTCGTGAGGATGTCGTCGGGCAAGTAAGTGATCGTGTCGAGATACTGCATGCGCTCGAGCGCATTGGGCAGCGTGCGCGGCAAATCGGTATCCCAAAGCAGCCCCTTCGCCTCCTCGCCGCCGAGGACGAGCTCCTCCGGCGCGCGCCAATGGCTGAGGATCTCGCGATAGACTCCGTCTCCGCCATTGCGCAGCATGGCGGCCACCCGATGCAGCTTTTCGCCGGCTTCCGAGATGCGCCCGCGAGGCATCACGAGCCGGCCCAGCGCGTTTCCGGCCCGCAGGGGGATCGCCCGCATGACGCTTGCGAGCGGCGCGCGTGCGGCGCGTGGAACGCGGCCGATCCAACGGCCGACGGTCCGCGCCAGGAAATACCGGTCGTAGCCCGCGAAGAGCTCGTCGCCGCCGTCGCCGGAGAGTGCCACGGTGACGTGGCGCCGCGTCATTTCCGAGAGCAGGTATGTCGGGATCTGCGAGGGATCGCCGAAGGGCTCGTCGTAGTAGTCCGCGAGGCGCGGGACGACCTCGAGGGCATGATCGGGCTCGACGTAGAGATCGGTGTGGTCGGTGCCGATGTGGCGGGCGACGGCCCTGGCGGCCTCGGCCTCGTCGAAACCGGTCTCGCGGAAGCCGATGGAGAAGGATTTGACGGGCTTGCTGCTGTTCACCTGCATCAGCGCCGTCACCGTCGAGGAGTCGATGCCGCCCGACAGGAAGACGCCCAACGGCACGTCCGACACGAGCTGCCGCCGCACCGCATCGCTCAAGAGCGCGTGCATGCGCTCGATCGCGGCGGCCTCGTCGAGCTTCCCGCGGGCCTCGCGGCCGGCGCGCTCGACCTCCGCCATGTCCCAATAGGCGGAGATCGCCGGCGATCCCGCGGGCGGCAGCGTCAGGACCCGGCCGGGCTCGAGCTTGGAGACGCCGCGATAGATCGTGCGCGGCGCCGGGACGTATCCGAGCCGCATGTAGGCCGCGAGCGCGTCGCGGTCGATCTCGGGCCGCCAGCCCTCGTGCGCGCGGAGCGACTTGAGCTCCGAGCCGAAGAGAAGGAGGCCGCCGAAGAGGCCCCAGTAGAGCGGCTTGATGCCGAGCCGGTCGCGCGCGAGGCTCAGGGTCCGCATCTGCCGGTCCCAGAGCGCGAGCGCGAACATGCCGTTGACCCGGCGAAGCGCAGCCTCGACACCCCAGGCGGCGCAGGCCTCGAGCAGCACCTCGGTGTCGGAGCGGCTGCGCCAATTGAGCCGTGCGGGTCCGAGCTCGTCGCGGAGGTCCTCGGTGTTGTAGAGCTCGCCGTTGTAGGAGATCACGTAGCGGCCGTCGGCCGAGATCATGGGCTGCGAGGCCGCCGCGGAGAGATCGACGATGGCGAGACGCGTGTGGCCGAGCCCCACCCCCGCCCCCCAGTCGCACCACAGATTCGTCCCGTCGGGTCCGCGATGGACGAGGCTCGACGCCATCGCCATCAAGCGCTCCCGCAGTTTCGATCCGTCGGCAGGCCTCGGATCGAGAAAGCCTGTGATGCCGCACATGGCGGGAGAGGGAACATGGCTTGCGCGGGAATTGCAAGCCGCAGCGGCCGCGGCGAACTCGCCTTGGCCCCTCGCGCCGCCAGCGGCGCAGCAAGCCCGCCGCGATGCGGCGCTTTTGCGTGCTTCGATTCGGGCGCTCGCCCAGAACACCCGACGACCCCGTCCGCCTAAACCGGACGCCGCGCGCGTTCCTGTCGGAAGACTTCGTAGTTGATTCAGTCCTGTATTCGTTTTCTCAGCGTATAGTTTGCTATTCCGTAATTATTGCAAAGCATCTGCAGTTTTGCGTAGGCCGGTGCCAGGGCCCTATCCAAAGCCGTTAGCGGGTGGGAGAGCGCGTAATTCATGATTGCCTTGAAGCTCGGCGGAATGCCTTTGCGGCGGAGGTATTGACCGGGGGTTTCCGGAAGCTCCTCCCACCGCAACGGCCGCAGGCCGAGGGACCGCCGCATGAAATACCTGAGCCAATGGATCGGCGTCATGCCGTAAATGGTGTCGTCGGCGGTCATGCTCTCGACAACCAGGCCGTTGCGACGGGCGTAGGCTTCGATGGCCTTGCGCCCGAAGATGTGCAGGGCGCGAGGGGTATCCACGCCGAAGAGGTGGCGGGCGGATATGCTGTCGAGATTGGAGCCGGCGAACACGAAGGCCCCGTTCGGCGCGAGATGATCGGCGATTCCCTTGAAGTAGGCCATCGGGTCGTGGAGATATTCGAGAACGCCCCATGCGGTTATGACGTCGTATTGGTTTTCGGTTGGTATGGTCTCGAGAGATCGATAAATCCGCACGTCGTTTCTCAAAGCCACGTTTTCCGCGGTTTCCAATCCCTCCGCTTGCCATCCGCTCTCGATGGCCAGGCGCGGAAAATCTCCGTTGGCGCAGCCTATGTCCAGCAAGCGCTTGCTTGCATTGCGATTGAGTCCGGTGATCGATTTGAGTTGTTTGAGATGACGCTCGCCAGTGAATTTCGGACGTTTGGCGAAAAACAAATCGAAATACTCGGGCGGATAAAATCGCTTCATTTCGTCCTGCTTTGGACGTGGGCTGACGAAGGCCAGATCGCAGCTGCGGCAAAGAACGATATCGAACCATTCGTTCGGGTAATAAAGAACGTCCGGCTTGCGGTAAAGCGGATCGCATTCGGCATTTCCACAGAGATTGCAGGCGACGATTTCGGGCAAGGGGCGTTCCTCCGTTTGCCATTATCGATGGCAATTATACGTGACCTCATGAGGGGTCCCCCGCTGTCACCGTCGATTGCCGGGCTAGGGTCCGGACCGATAGCCAGCAGCATATCGTGGAGCGCCTTGACGATCTAACCCCGAGAGCCCGCGCCCTGTGCTCGAGTCAATCTCGAAGCCAAGGCCTGCCCAATGCGGGCGGTCGCGCGCGAGTGCCATGCGACGCGCGCCAAAGGGCGATTCAACGCCGCGACATGAGCCGCGGCCGGGCGCGAGCGCTTTCATGGTCGGCCCAGATAAGCCGATTACCCAAACGCTCGCAGCGTGCGCCAGAAAAGAATTGTGAGCATTTGTCGGGGATACGGCAATACCGCAGCCAATGCCGTGGAGACCGCCGCCGCGGTAGCCGCGGCTTGCAAGACGCCGTCCCAATATCCCTGCCCGGGCGGCGAAAGCCGCGTCGAAAGAAAGAGAAGCAGCGCTGCTATCGCGCTCGGAAGCAATACGTCGAACGACCACCACCTCACGAGCTCGCTCTGCAACAAGCGGCGATGCATGAATATCGTACCAATGAGAAGGGTGCCTGCATTCAAGCCTAACCAATACCCCACGCCCGCTACCGGTCCAACACGCGGCACGCCGATCAAGAGTGCTGGTAGACCGACCGCAATCACAACAGCGTTGATGAGGAAACTAAGCCGCGTCCATGCAGCCGCGGCCTGGAGGCGCGTCGGGATAATATATAAAGTATAGAGCAAATTCCCCATCGCCGCCCAAGGAAGAAGCTCGGTCACCTCGTCGACCATCGGCGAGGTCTTCCCCAGCCATATCTCCACGAGAGGCCGAGCGAAGGCGCACAACACGCCAGCCGCTGGGAGCGACAGCACGGCGGTGACTTGCGTCCATCGATGATATTCGCGCGCCAGTCCGCGTTCGTCTCCGTCGAGATAGAGACGCACAAGGTGCGGCATGACCGCGAAGCCCACGGGCTGCGCCACGAAAACCGGAATCAGAGACGCCGCCGTGAAGGTCAGGCTGTAAGCGGCGAAACGATCCAATGGAAGGAACGAGGACACCACGAGCTTGTCAGCCTGCATCATGATGGAATAGGTCACGCCGATGCTCAGCATGCCGGCGCCATATCGCCAAAGGCCGTGCAAGCGAGACAAATCGAAGCGCAGGCGTTCCGGGGACAAAGGAAGCTGCCGCCACAGCGCCCAGCGCGAGAGCGCCGACAGCAGAGCGAGCGCACCGGCTTGCCATAGCAGGAGCAAGTCGACGCGCGGGGCCACCAGCCATAATATCGCTGCGCCGCCCGCCCATTGTACTGTGCCTCCGACAATTCGAAGGCGCATCAGCCAATCCTGGCGTTGCAATCCGATCAAGCCGCTGGCGTAGAGCATCCCGGGCCATTGGCAAGCGAGCGAAAGGCCCATTAAAGCGACCGCACGGCTCGTGTCGCTCGTGGATAAGCTGACGGTGCCGAGCCAATGCAGTGCGATCGTGCGCGCAAGAAGGACTAGAGCGGCGCCGATCGCCAGCGCGGTGCCAAGAGAGAGGCACTCCAGATTGAACAACAGTCTGCGCATTTCCGATGCGGAATCCGCCTTGTGCCGAAGGCGCGCAAATTCACGCATGAGCACCGGGCTAATTCCACTGTCGAGGAAAATGGTGGCGGTAACCAACGTGACGTAAAAGCCGACGAGGCCGTAGCTTTCGCTTCCCAAGAGACGAAGGTAGACCGGTACGAATATCAACTGCAACCCGCCGATCCAAACTCGTGCGGCGACGTTGGCGATTATGTTGGCGGAAACGCTGACGGCCACTGAAGGCACCCTCATTGCCAGGGGATCCGCGGATGAGAAAATTGGCCTTTCCGAGGACCGCGCGACGATCCAATTTGGGATCGTCGGGCCGCATTCATGGCGCGTGCATGACTTCGGCTGCTAACGAAATCGTTCAAACTGATTCCTCATGAAACCGGCCTTCCTCCCATTTCGGTCGTGGCTGGCAGGAAAGGCGGGCAGCCGCTCGATTTCGATCGTATCCTTATGGCCAAAATCGCAGCGACGGTCATCACAAATAACTGCGGACTCTCGTTTGGCGGCGTTGAGCTGCCTTGGCTCGTCGAACCCCCGACCCGCCGGCCACCGCAACCCTGGCACCGAGCATGGCTTTACACTAACTTTGCAACCGGATCCGTCCTCGGGGGCCGGTCATACGCTTGATGCCACGATCCGAGGCGCACATAGTCAGGCAATGGATTACCCAACAGCGGTGCCAAAGAATCATATGACCGATGGCTAGGGAAGCGCTTTCTGACAACTCTGCGGACGCGTTCGAGAGCGTCCCCTGCAATCTCTGCGGCAGTTGGGATTTCAAAGAGCTATATCGAATCCCGGACCAGAAGTACCATCGAGACGAGTCATTTCAGGTCGTGATGTGTCGTTCCTGTGGCCTGGGATTCGTCAATCCAAGGCCGCGGCCCGAAGCGATGAGCAAGTATTATCCAGCAGAGTATTTCGTCGATAATTTCAAGACGCGCCCCGAGCTTCTCGCGGAACGCTATCGGCGTGAAGCCTCCTACCTGGACTTCGTGCAGACCCCGGGAGGGGGTAAGCGGCGACTCCTGGACGTCGGCTGCGCCAACGGTGCCTTTCCCCGATTCGTACGCGATCTCGGCTGGGAAGTTGAGGGCGTCGAGGTCGCCGAAAACTCCGATGTCATCGACGATTTTCCGGTATTCCGCATCCCCTTCGACAGAATTCCCGTTGCGGAGCCGCGCTACGATGCCGTAACGGCTTGGTCGGTGCTCGAGCACGTCCATGATCCCATGGCCTATTTCAGGAAGGCGGCCGAGGTCTTGAAGCCCGGCGGCATCTTTGCCTTCGTCACCCCGAATTTCGGGAGCATCACATCGCGCTACCTCCTGCAGGAGGACGTACCGCGGCACTTGTATTTTTTCGATCGCAAATCGATCGCCGCCTACGCCGGAAAAGCGTCTCTTCAGATGATCCACAGCAGGACCGACGGATCGATTTACACCTTGGAGCCGCTCCACTGGCTCCGCTTTTTCCTGCGGAAGCTGATCGGCAGGCCGCCGCTGGACTGGAAGCAGCTCCCGGAGATTCGCTTTCAGTATTTTGCTCGACTTGGCCTTGCGCCGACTTTCGCAAACACCGTCCGCTATATCTGCGCCAATCCGCTGACGGCTTTTGACCGCTTGCTCATGCCAATCTACTCGAGCTGGCAGAAATTGACGGGATCGTATGGGATGGCCGTCTTCGTCACTCGCAAGCCGAGGAGCGAGTAAGCCCTCGAGCCTAACGGCTTTCGGTAAGCCTCACACTTCGCGCAAACTGTTCCGGCGATAAAGCAACCATAGCGCCAATCTCTTGCGCATGCCGAACGGGATCGCTCCGCCGGCAATTCGGATTGCGCTGTTAATCGCCCTGAACATGCTCAGCTCTCGCGCAAATGAGGCGCCGAGGGCGTCGATCTGAAGACGGAAACGCGTCTTCGCCCAATCATAGAGCGCCGCGTCGAACCTGTTCAAAGCCTCGATGCGGCGCTGTGTGGCTGCCGGTATTTCGCCAACCGTCAGTCGATCCTTCGTCGGATTGATTTCGTCATACAGCATTCCCGTCCACCGCCACCCGTAGATTCGCCGCAGATAGAGGACGAGAGCCGCAAAATCTTCCAGCGGCGCCGCGGCCAAAAAATACTTTTCGATGTTGCGCTTGGCCATTTCGAGATGACGCTCTTCGACCGGAGCAATCTCGAGCGGGCTCCCAACTTTGTCCATGTCGCTATCGAGCTCGCGAGCTCCGCTCAACAAGCGAACCTGAAAATTATGTGGGCCGAGGTCGATCTTGCTATCGAGGTATTGATCGAGCGTCATGGAATCGAAGACGCGCTCTTTCAGGGATATCCCCGTTTTCCTTGCGAAGTAATAATGCGACAATACGCGATCGACCGGATTGCGCAGAACCGTGACGTATTTGGCTCGGCGTCCGAAAATTTCGTGGACGCCCATGGGAAGATGTCCGGCGGCAACACAGCGAATCATGCGCCGTTCTTCCGCCGGCAGGGAGTTGTATTTCGTTTCCAGCGCGCCGAGAGATTCGGACCATAAAGCCGAATGAACCTCACCGGTCTGCGCCACGAAAACCTGCGACTGAGGAAAGTTTCCCCGCAGGATAATGTTGAGGGTGGTTCCGCCCGTTTTCGGGATATGGAAGTGGATAAGGAGGTCGGGGGCAGCTAAGCTAGCCGTAGTGACGTTAGTAGATTGGGAATCTGCATTCATCGTAAATTTCCGTCGGCATCCGTAAAACCTTGCGCTGACCGCGGGCACGGGCACCCTTTACCCTATGCCCTCACCGAGGTCAATTTATGCGGCGACGGTCCCGGAGCCCAAATGCGGCGAGGCGGCAGAGCCTTCGGATAGCGGGATGAGCGTAGCGACATGCGCCTGATGCTCCTTCACCAACAGCTCGGTTACGGCGGTGCAGAGATGCACATGGTCGAGCTGGCGCGAGGCCTTGCGCGGCGCGGGCATGAGGTGACGGTGGTCACTTTCTATGACCGGAATCCTTTGGGCGCAGGCCTCGCTGAGGCCGGAGTCCGACTGGTATCATTGCAAAAACGCGGGCGATGGGAGGTCCTCCGCTTTCTGCTGCGTTTCCTCATGGAAGTTCGGCGGAGCCGTCCGCAGGTGATACACACCCTCATGCCTGTTCCGAACCTCGTGGCACTTACGTCACGTCTGGCAAAGTGGGATGTCCGGATCGTCTGGGGAATTGTCGTGGCGTCGCTCGATCTCAGCCACTACGATCGATTGACGCGCGCATCCTACGCGCTAGAGAGGCGTTTCGCCTCGTGGGCAGATCTCATAATTTCGAATTCGAACAGCGGTGTCGAAGCCTCGATAAAGCTCGGCTATCCGAGGGCCAAGTTGCGGGTGATCCCCAATGGGGTCGATACTGAACGATATCGACCCGATCCCGATGCTCGCGCCGAATTACGCAGGGAATGGGGCATTCCCGACGGGACTCGCCTGGTGGGGATGGTCGCGCGTCTCGATCCTCAGAAGGACATTCCGACTTTCTTAGCTGCTGCAGCGCGGCTCGCGGCAGATGCGCAAGTCCGCATCGTGGTGATCGGCAGCGGTCCCGATGAATATCGCAACTCGCTCATGGCGCAAGCCGATCAGTTGGGGCTGCGTGCCCGTTTGAGTTGGCACCCCGCTCGCGGTGACATTGAGAAAGTATACGTTGCGCTCGACGTCCTCGTGGAGTCTTCGACTGCTGCCGGGACGTCTTATGTCGTCGTGCAGGCCATGTCATGTGGAACGGCGGTCGTCGTCACCGATTCGGGGGACAACGCCCTTGCCGTCGGCCCGTGGGGCCTCGTTGTACCTCCTCGAGATCCCTCTGCCTTAGCTGACGCGATACGGCGTCAATTGCATCGAGTGGCGACCGAGGGGCCGTCGCTGGCTCTGGCATGTCGCCGGCACATCATCGAATCCTTCTCGGTAGATGCTCTGGTTCAGCGCACCGAGACGATGTTTTCGTCTCTTGTCGCTCCTTTCGGGGGCGAGGGCGCCGGGCATGGTTGGATGACCCGTTTTTGAGACGCAGCGGGAGAGGCAGTCGCCGACAGCATCAAGCAAAGGCAAGAACGCGGCCGTCCTACGGCTCGCACGAGCATTGAAAAAAGACTTGCGAGGCAAATCCCCTCTACGGCCTCTTCCCGAAATCGACGCCGATTGTGACGCGTTGAAGGGCTTCATTTACGTGAGCGGCGACGAACATGCTTTCGGACGGACGCCGCGATCAGGCTGGGCAGCTTGCGCACCGTGGGTCCGAGCGTGAGCGCCTTTTGCGATTTGTAGACCTGCGGATGAACGAGATCGACGGAGCGGTCTGGCGCGACGAATTCCAATTGCGGCAGCTCGGCCGCTCGCTTCTGCGCAACATAGAGCAGAATATTCTGGCGATAATAGCCCATCACCCTCTCGTCGTGCCAAATTCTCGGCCGGATTGGGTCAGCGACGCGATATGAAAGGTCGCGGAAGAGCCCGCGCCAATAATCTTGCCACTGCTCGTTCACGTGGCCCGGGCCTCCCTGCCGAGGAATGGCGGCCGAAAACAGGATTACGTCCGAGAGCCGCGTCAGCGTCTCTACGAACCCGCGCGCAGAGGATTCCGGCAGATGCTCACCTACCTCCAGCGAGATCGCGAGGTCAAAACGTCGCCCAACCTCGATCGAACTCGAGAGATCGGCGCACATCACGCGGTCTTCCGGTATCACGAGATACTGCTTCGCTAAATACTCACCGTCTATGCCGAGGATGTCCTCTACACCATGGCGCTGGAACGCTCTGAGCCACGCTCCGGTTCCGCACCCGACATCGACGACGGAACGAACGGAATAGGGAGACAGGTTATCCAGCAAGAGCGGGACCACGACATCGGCCGAGGCGGTCGCTAGTTTGGCCAGGCCCGCAAAGAAAGCCGCGTCATAGGGAGTATGAGTCCGTCTTCCAAACAAAACGATGCTCCGGGCCTAGGACCTCCGGCGAAAGTATCCAACCGAGGCACGCGAAAAGCAAATTTGTGATGGCGCCCCAAAGCCATGGATCGAGCTACAAATGCCCGATGGTTAGTTCGCCAAATCGGAGCGCAGCGCCGGCTTCCGATGGCTCGAATTTCATTGGTGCCCCTGGAGGGACTTGAACCCCCACTCCCTTGCGAGAAACAGATTTTGAGTGTGTTCAGGGCCTTTTTGACCGATTTTGCCCTACTCCGATGGCTTGCTAGAAACCCCTGTCTGCTCGATATATCTGAGCGATTTTCCTTGTCTACAGACTGCGCCCCATTATGATTCCTTCTGCTTACCCGATGCTTACCCGGCCAAGGTGCCATCGGGGCATAAGGCGTGTAGGGGTGCTCCATGAAGCTCACAGAGCGGCTGGTAATCAGCTTCAAGAAATCGAAGTCTGACCAATTTTTCTGGGACGATGCGCTCCCGGGCTTTGGGGTGCGCGTTAAGCCTTCCGGCGTGAAGTCGTACCTCATCCAGTACCGCAATGCCGATCACGTTTCCAAGCGCTTCACCCTTTGCAAAACCACTGAGTTAAAGCTCGAGGATGCTCGCAAGCGGGCCGCCCGACACTTAGCCGATGTGAAGGACGCCAAGAGCCCCGCTGACCCCGCTGCCGAGCGCAAAGAGCGACGACAGGCCGCTACCATTGGCGATTTGTGTGACCGGTACCTCTCGGATCATGCGGAGGTCCACGCGAAGCCACGCTATTTGAAG
>DATKNV010000134.1:0-22893 GCA_035541215.1 Allostellaceae bacterium
CCTCATCGAGGCCGGCAAAACCCCCAAGGTCGCAACTGTCGCCCTCATGCGCAAAATGCTCGTCACCCTCAACGCCATCCTTCGCGACAACCAACCTTGGAAACACGCCAAAGCCTGCTAAGACACAGTTGCTCCCATCGCCTCGCGATGGGCCCCAACCCTCTCCCGCATAGCGGGAGAGGGACTCTCTTTGTCCCTCTCCCACCGAAGGTGGGAGAGGGTTGGGGCCCGCGCGGAGCGCGGGAGGGTGAGGGTCAGGCGGATAGATATCTCCGCCGCAGGTGATCCTCGTAAATGCGGGCATCGAGCGCCGAGCCCGTCGCCTCCTCGAGCAGCTCGCGGGTCGTCAGCAGCGAGCCCTTGCCGTGGACGTGCGCACGAAGCCAGGCGAAGAGCGGCGCGAAATCTCCCTTCGCGATCCCCGGCAGGATTGCAGGGTCCGCGCGCGTCGCCGCGGCGAAGAGTTGCGCCGCGGTCATCGCGCCCAAAGTATAGGTTGGGAAATACCCCCAGGCGCCGTCGTACCAGTGGATGTCCTGGAGACAGCCCTCGCGGTCCGTCGGCGGCGCCACGCCGATGAGCTCGCGCATGCCCGCGTTCCACGCCGCCGGAAGATCGTCGAGCGCGAGATCGCCCGCGACCATCGCCTTTTCCAGTCGATAACGCAGGATGACGTGCGCGGGATACGTGACCTCGTCGGCATCGACGCGGATGAAGCTGCGCTCGACGCGCGTGTAGAGCCGGTAGAGGTTGTCGGCCTCCCAGGCGGGCCCCTTGCCGTGGAAGGCCTCGCGCAGGATCGGTGCCGCGAATTCCAGGAACTCGCGGCTGCGGCAGGCCTGCATCTCCACCAGGAGCGACTGGCTCTCGTGGACGCTCATGCCGCGGGCCTCGCCGACGGGCTGGCGCCGCCAGGCCGAGGGGAGGCCGCGCTCGTACATGGCGTGACCGGTCTCGTGCAGCACGCCCATGAGCGCGCGCGTGAAATCGGCCTCGTCGTATCGGGTGGTGATGCGGACGTCGTCGGGCGTGCCGCCGCAGAAGGGATGAAGGCTCACGTCGAGCCTTCCGTGCTCGAAGTCGAAGCCGAGGCGCTTTATCAGCTCGGCACCCAGCGCGCGCTGCGTCTCCGCCGGGAAGGGCCCCTCGAGCGGGAGCGGCGCGCGCTGGCGCGCGATCGCGCTCTCGACGAGGCCCGGCAGCATCGCCGCGAGATCGTCGAAGAGCCGGTCGATCTCCGCCGTGCTGCCGCCGGGCTCGAACTCGTCGAGGAGCGCCTCGTAGGGAGTCTTGCCGAGCCGCGCCGCCTTCGCGGCACCCGATTGGCGCACGAGGTCCAGCACCTTCTGCAGGTGCGGCCTCACCGCCGCCCAGTCGTTGGCGGGACGCGCCTTGCGCCAGACCATCTCGCAGGCAGAGCAGGCCTTGGTGAGAGCCTCGATCAGATCGGGCGGCACCGCGGTCGCGTGCAGCCAGCGCCGGTGCATTTCCCGGATGTTCGCGCGCTGCCAGCGGTCGAGATCGTTCTGCAACTCGGCCGCGGCGAGGAGATCGCCGGTGTCGGGCTGGGTCAGGATCTCGTGCGACATGACCTTGAGCGTCGCCATCTGCTCCGCGCGCGCCGCGGCGGAGCCGATGGGCATCAAGGTCGCGGCGTCCCATTGCAGCAGCGCCGCGGCCTCGCCGAGCGTGCCGAGGCGGTTGAAGCGGGTTTCGAGGGTGCGATAGGGCGTCATGGCTTTCTCGTGCTGGCGCGCTCGCGGCGCAGCAGCAAGACATAGATCACGGCGAGCGCCGCGGCGAGACAATACCAGGTGATCGCGTATTGCAGATGCTCGTTGCGGAGCTCCGTGTTCGCCTGGCCGCCCAGGGGATATCCGCCGGATTTGGGGGCGGGTCCGGCCTCGACGTAGAAGGGCAGCGCGTCGGGCACGCCCGCGGCACGCGCCATCCCCGCGAGGTCGACGTAATACCATTCGCCCTTCACGGGGTCGTTGTCGGGGACGAACCAGTCCGGCCGTCCTTCCGGCGCGAGGCGTAGGATGCCCTCGACCGTGGCATCGCCCGCGGGGCCGCCCTCCGCGCTCCGCGCCCGATCGCGAAACGCCGGCGGGATCCAGCCGCGCTCGACCAGCACGACGCCCCCCGAGGCGAGCCGCATCGGCGTGATCGCGAGATAGCCAGATTCGCCATGCGCCCGCTCGATCGCGTGCACGAAGAGCGTGCGGTCGTAAAGGAAGGCGCCGGTCGCTCGCACGCGGTGAAACTCCAGGTCGCGCGCGGCATCGCCGCTCTTCGGGAGATCGATCGGTGCCGCCGCGAGCGCAGCCTCGCGCGCGGCGATCAGGCCCCCTTTCCACTCCCGGCGCTGAAGCTGCCAGGTGCCGAGCCCGATCAGGACCAGGAAGGCCGCGGCCGCTGCAAGGGTGAGGGTGAGAATTCTACGGGAACGCACGCATTTCCCACGATCACCGCGCCCGGTCCTGCTCCAGCAGGTGATGCCGGTACTGCTGGGCGATGAGCCATGACTTGAGCGCGCGGAGGAGAAACACCGTGCCCGCGAGGGTCACGGGGATCCAGATGAGGAGATGCACCCAGATCGGCGGCTCGGCCTTCACTTCGAGCAGCACGGCTCCGCCCACGACGAGGGCGCCCAAGACCAGGATCACGAGCGCCGCGGGGCCGTCGCCGACGTCCTCGCCGCGCAGATCGAGCCCGCAGACTCCGCAGCGCGGCGCGACGGCGAGCCAGCCCTGGAGGACATTGCCCTTGCCGCAGCGCGGGCAGCGGCAGCGAAGCGCGGCGGCGAGCGGAGATACCGGCGCGTAGCCTTCGCTCATCGCGCCCGGCGCGGGCTCAGCCCGCGTAGGCCGCGCCGGCGCCGCCCCACCAGTAGACGCAGACGAAGAGGAAGAGCCAGACCACGTCGACGAAGTGCCAGTACCAGGCCGCGGCCTCGAAGCCGAAATGATGGTCCGGCGTGAAGTGGCCCTTGATCGCGCGGCCCAGGTTAACCGCGAGGAAGGTGGTGCCGATGATCACGTGGAAGCCGTGGAAGCCCGTCGCCATGAAGAAGGTCGAGGGGTAGATGCCGCCTTTGAAGCTGAAGGCGGCATGGCTGTACTCGTAAGCCTGGAGCGAGGTGAAGCAGACGCCGAGGAAGACCGTGACGGCCAGGCCCTGAATGAGGCCCTTGCGATCGTTCTCGAGGAGGCAGTGATGCGCCCAGGTAACGGTGGTGCCGGAGAGCAGCAGGACCAGCGTGTTGAGGAACGGCACCTCGAAGGGATCGAAGGGACGGATGCCCGCCGGCGGCCAGACGCCGCCCACCGGGAAGAGCGAGGCGTTGAAGAAGGCCCAGAAGAAGGCCGCGAAGAACATCACCTCGGACGCGATGAAGAGCGCCATGCCGTAGCGCAACCCGATCCGCACCACCGGCGTGTGATAGCCGCCGCGCACGGCCTCCCACACCACGTCGCGCCACCAGATCGCCATGATCGCGAGGATGCCCAGGATGCCGAGCGCCATCACCCAGGGTCCGGGGATGCCGAAGAGCGTGTCGCCGTGCATGTAGAGCACGGTGCCGCCGAACATGGTCCCCGCGAACAGCGCGCCGATGATCGGCCACGGGCTCGGATCGACGAGGTGATAGGGGTGCTTGTGTGCGGCGGGGCTCGTGCTCATGGCGTTTTTCTCGCGGGATGCGGCTACGGGGCCTATTTGGGTTGGGCGAATGCCTGGTTCTGACCGTGCGTGACGGCGGTGGGATCGTTCTGATCCGGCGCGCGGAACATGGTGTAGGAGAGCGTGATGGTGTCGACGTCGCGCGTGTTGGGGTCGGTCAGGATGTCGGGATCGACGAAAAAGCTCACCCAGAGATCGGCGCTCTCGCCGGGTGCGAGCTTCTGCTTGGTGAAGCAGAAGCACTGGATCTTGTCGAAATAGACGCCGGCCTTTGCGGGCGTGACGTTGTAGGTCGCGGTGCCGATGACGGGCGTGCGGTTCTCGTTGACGGCGCGATACGCGACGCGCTTTTCCTCGCCGGGATGAACCTGGACCGAGAGGACCTCGGGCTCGAAGCGCCAGCCGAGATCGTCGGAGGTGACGGCGTTGAAGCGCACGGTGATGAGGCGGGCGCTCTCGCTCCCGGGCGCGCTCGCCGCGCGCTGCGTCGTGCCGCCGTAGCCCGTGACGGCGCAGAAGAGGCGATAGAGCGGCACGGCCGCCACGTCGAGCCCGACCATGACGCCGAGAACGCCCAGGAGAGCGAGCACCGTCACGCGCTTGCGGCGGCCGAGATCGCGCTCCATCAGAAGCCCCCGAGCTTCACGAGGGTGATGAGATAGATCAGCGCGACGAAGCCCATGAGGAGCGCGAAGATCGCCCAGTTCCGCGCCCGCTGCCGCCGCCGCCTCTCGTCCACCGTCCCTCCGCCGGATACCGCCGCCACGCTCATCTCAGGCCAGGCCCAGCGCCGCCCGGTCGATCACCAGGAGCGCGAACAGCAGGAAGAGATAGAGGATCGAGAAGGCGAACATGCCGCGAGCGGCAGTGTCGCCCTGGTCCCGCCAGACCGCGACCGCGAAGCCCGTGAAGAGCAGGCTGAGGCCCAGCGCCGCGCCGCCGTAGATCGCGCCGGCGAGCCCCAGGAAATAGGGCGCGAGCGCGCAGGGCCAGAGCAGGAGCGTGTAGAGCAGCATCTGCTTCTTGGTCTCGCGCGGTCCCGCCACGACCGGAAGCATGGGGACGCCGGCCTTCGCGTAGTCGCCGGTCTTGTAGAGCGCGAGCGCCCAGAAATGCGGCGGGGTCCAGAAGAAGATGAGCGCGAAGAGCGCGAGCGGCGCGAGGCTCACGTCGCCGGTGACGGCGGTCCAGCCGACCACCGGCGGAAGCGCGCCCGCGGCGCCGCCGATCACGATGTTCTGCGGCGTGCGGCGCTTCAGCCAAGCGGTGTAGACGAAGACGTAGAAGGCGATGGTGAAGGCGAGGAGCGCCGCCGCCACACAATTGATCGCGAGCCCCATCAGCACGACCGAGGTGCCCGCGAGGAAGCAGCCGAAACCGAGCGCATCTCCCGGCGCCATGCGGCCCGCCGGGAGCGGCCGATCCGCGGTACGGCGCATGAGCGCGTCGATGTCGCGGTCGTACCACATGTTGATGGCGCCCGAAGCGCCCGCGCCGACCGCGATGCAGAGCACCGCCACCGCCGCCAGCACCGGATGGAGGTGGCCCGGCGCGAGGTAGAGGCCGACGAAGCCCGTGAACACCACGAGCGACATCACCCGCGGCTTCAGCAGCGCCGCGAAGTCGGCGACGCTGGCACCCGCCTCGGGCAGGGTGCCGGTGCGGCTTGCGACGGGAAGCGAGAGGTCGGTCACGGCGGCGTGCGTCCTCCGGCGGCGGCGATCAGTGACCGCCGCCCGGTCCGATCACCGGCAGCTCCTCGTAGCTGTGGAAGGGCGGCGGCGAGGAGACCGTCCACTCCAGCGTCGTCGCACCCGGGCCCCAGGGATTGGCGCCGATGCGCTTGCCCGCGAGCAGCGTCTGCAGGACGATGAAGACGAAGAGCAGCGCCGCCGCGCCGGAGATGTAGCTGCCGATCGAGGAGACGTAGTTCCAGCCGGCAAAGGCGTCGGGATAGTCGCTGATCCGCCGCGGCATGCCCGCGAGCCCCAGGAAGTGCATGGGGAAGAAGGTGAGGTTGACGCCGACGAAGGTCAGCCAGAAATGGAGCTTGCCGAGCGTCTCGTTGTACTGCTTCCCGCACATCTTGCCGAACCAGTAGTAGAACCCCGCGAAAAGCGAGAAGACCGCGCCCATCGAGAGCACGTAATGGAAGTGCGCGACGACGTAATAGGTGTTGTGCAGCGAGAAATCGACGGGCGCGTTGGCGAGCACCACGCCGGTGACGCCGCCGACGGTGAAGAGGAAGAGGAAGCCGAAGGCCCAGAGCATCGGCGTCTTGAACTCGATCGAGCCGCCCCACATGGTCGCGATCCAGGAGAAGATCTTGATGCCCGTGGGCACCGCGATCACCATCGTCGCGAGCGTGAAGTAGGCGCGGGTGTCGACGGAGATGCCCGTCGTGAACATGTGGTGCGCCCACACCACGAAGCCGATGACACCAATCGCGACCATGGCGTAGGCCATGCCGAGATAGCCGAAGATCGGCTTCTTCGAGAAGGTCGAGACCACCTGCGAGACCATGCCGAAGCCCGGCAGGATCATGATGTAGACCTCGGGGTGGCCGAAGAACCAGAAGAGGTGCAGGAAGAGCAGCGGATCGCCGCCGCCCGCGGGATCGAAGAAGGTCGTCCCGAAATTGCGATCCGTGAGCAGCATGGTGATGGCGCCGCCGAGCACGGGAAGCGACAGCAGCAGCAGGAAGGCGGTCACCAGGATCGACCACACGAAGAGCGGCATCTTGTGCATGGTCATGCCGGGCGCGCGCATGTTGAAGATCGTGGTGATGAAATTGATGGCGCCGAGGATCGAGGAGGCGCCCGCGAGATGCAGCGAGAAGATCGCCATGTCGACAGAGGCGCCGGGATGGCAGGCGGCATAGGCGACGCCGTCGCGCATGCAGGTCCCCGAGAGCGGGACATAGACGGTCCAGCCGACGCCCGCGCCGTCGCCCACGAAGGCCGAGCCCATCAGCAGGCAGAAGGACGGCACCAGCAGCCAGAAGCTGATGTTGTTGAGGCGCGGGAAGGCCATGTCGGGCGCGCCGATCATGAGCGGCACGAACCAATTGCCGAAGCCGCCGATCATCGCGGGCATCACCATGAAGAACACCATGATGAGGCCGTGCGCGGTGATGAGGACGTTGAAGAGCTGGTGATTGCCGTGCAGGAGATGATCGCCCGGCGTCATCAGCTCGATGCGCATCAGCACGGACATCAGGCCGCCGATCAATCCCGCGCAAATCGCGAAGAGCAGGTAGAGCGTCCCGATGTCCTTGTGGTTCGTCGAGAAAAGCCAGCGCGTGACGAAGCCGGGGCGGTGGTCGTCGTGCTCCGCAGTGTGGGCGTGTTCCTGAGCCATGGTCTTGGTCCTCGTGATCGGACGAATGCGTTCTCGCGGTCTAGCGGGAGGCGACGGCGGCCGTGCCCGCGCCCTTCTCGGCGGCCTTCTTCTGCTTCTCGACCCAGGCCGCGAACTCCTGCTTGGAGACCGCGTGGATCTCGATCGGCATGAAGGGATGGTTGAGGCCGCAGATCTGATTGCATTGGCCGTAGTAAGTGCCCTCACGATCGATCTTGACCCAGCTCTCGTTCACCCGGCCGATGACGGAGTATTCCTGAATGCCGAAGGCGGGAACGAACCAGCTGTGGATCACGTCGGTGCCGGAGACCAGGATGCGGATCGTGGTGCCGACCGGCAGGAAGACGGGGTTGTCGGTCTGCAGCAGGCGCGGGTTGCCGGCGGGCTCGTTCTTGTCGTCGACGACGATCCGGCTCTCGAAATTGACGTTGCCGTTGTCGGGATACTCGTAGCTCCAGTACCACTGATGCCCGGTCACCTTGAGCGTCATTTCCGCCTTCTCGGCCTTGTCCATGAAATAGAGGAGGCGGAAGGAGGGAATGGCGATCGCCACCAGGACGAGCACCGGAATGAGCGTCCAGGCGATCTCCAGGACCGTGTTGTGCGAGATCTTCGAGGGCACGGGATTGCGCTTCGCGTTGAAGCGCACCATCACCCAGAGCAGGAGGGCCAGCACGAAAACCGTGATCGCCGTGATGATGATCAGGAGCTCGTGGTGCAGGGAATCGATGCGGTCCCGCACTTCCGAAGCGGCGGGCTGCATGCCGAGCTGCCAGTCATAGGCCTGCTCAGCGAGCGCCGCCGGCGCCGTTGCCGCGAGCATCGCGAATGCGCCGAGCGCGCCCGAGATGGATCGAAATTCTTTCGTGATCGTGGCCAATCCCATGCCTCTTTGAGCCCCTCGTCTCCGATAAGGCGGCGAACCGCCGGACGCTGCCGCCCGAAGGTCCTCATGCTCCGCCGGAACGGCGTCGCACCCCTGATGCCGCGGCTTTGCCGCCGGGCGGCGGCGAGCGCGGCCGGACCCTACACCAAAGACGCCGCCCCTCACAACAGCGTGCCACGGCGCAGAATCCTGCGCCCGTCATAGCCGCCGGAGCCGCCGGATGCCAACGGTTCCATTGCGACCTTATGACGCATAAATGCAACCCAGCCCTTGCAAAATTCGCTACGATAGCGCCCATCAAGCAGGGCCCAGGCGGGCCTCCGCGCATCGGGCCAAGCGAGGCATCATGAGAACGTTCCGGAGGGTGTTCAGGTGCGCGGCGGGCGCGTTCGCGACCATGTTTTTCGTCCATGCCGCGTGGGCCCAGGCGCCATTGCCGCCCGTGGGAAAGCCTGTCTCGGGCCAGAGCAGCTCGACTTTCTCCTACGAGTTCAAAAGCGACGAGCAGACCATCACGATCAACAATGTGACCTACGATCTCGTTCAGCCCTATGTGCCGGGCAAGAAGACGGATTTGCTGGTCCTGCGGGTCACGACGAAGTCGAAGCAGGTGATGGGCGATATCGGAATGGAGGGTTCGGTTACCGTCGAGGCGTGGCCGCTCGGCACTGATTTCGGGGAGAAGCCGCGCTACTCCGTCACTCTCGACGGCACGGGCGTCAATACCGCACGCAATTCCGTCCTGGTCTTCGACCGGACGCTCGAGGAGGTGGAGTGGTGGTCGGTGCACGCCCTCGTCAACGGCGAGCATCTCTTCGACACCTATGTGCAGCCGGTGGAGTTCTCGATCTCGCGCGAGTCCGACACCCCGCGCTTCGTGGGCTTGGAGGTCCCGCCCGACGACACCAAGGATGCGCGCCTCAAGGACCCGCACGTGGTGGCGGTCCTGAGCTACGCCTCGGCCGAGCGCGTGGTGCGGGAGGCGCTCCTTACCTGCGAGGACCCCAAGCGCGCCGAGGCCTATCGCTCTCTTGCCGACGAGGAGCGCAGGGTCGAATACGTGGAAGGCCCAGTGCCGCCAGCGCAGGGGAAGACCCAGCCCGAGCCCGCGCGCGCCATCAAGATCACCTGGAGCCAAGCCTTTCCCTCCCCGCCCAACCCGGTCTCGGCGCAAATCCCGGTCGCCGGCGACGACCTCGACCTCGCGCATGCGAAGCTGCCGGCCTGCATGCACGCCGCGGCCTGGAAGCGCTGAGACCCCCGCCGATACTGGAATGGCGCGGCGCCACCCCCATATCTGGCATTGCCGGCGCCGGGCGTGATAGCTTCGCCCGCGCCCCATGCGTTCAACGGAGTTCCCGAGATGACCGACCTCGCCCGCCTCGACGCCCTGTTCTTCGAGCGCACCGGCATGGACAGCGGCCGGGTCCAGCGCCTCGTGGGCGAGGCACTCCGTGGCATGGATGACGGCGAGCTCTTCCTCGAATACTGCCAGAGCGAGAGCGTCTCCCTCGACGACGGCCGCATCAAGGTCGCGACCTTCGACACCACGCAGGGATTCGGGCTCCGCGGTGTCTGCGGCGAGGCCTCGGGCTACGCGCACGCCTCCGAGCTCTCCGAGGACGCGATCAAGCGCGCGGGCGAGACCGTCCGCGCCGTGCGCTCCGGCACGGGCGGCGTCTTCGCGGCGCCGCCTCCGGGCACGAATCGCAGCCTCTACAGCGACGTCAATCCGCTGGCGCGCGTCGAGTTCACCGCCAAGACCTCGCTCCTCCAGGAGATCGACGCCTATGCCCGCGCCAAGGACCCGCGCGTGCGGCAGGTGATGGCGACGCTCATGGGCGTCTGGCAGGCGGTGGAGATCGTGCGGCCCGACGGCAACCGCGTCGGCGACATCCGCCCGCTCGTCCGCCTCAACGTCTCCGTGGTCGTCGGCGAGGGCGATCGGATGGAGCACGGCTCCTACGGCGCCGGCGGCCGCATCGAATACGACCGCTACCTCGATCCCCGGCAGTGGAAGAAGCACGTCGACGAGGCGCTGCGCCAGGCGCTCGTCAATCTGGGCGCGGTGCCCGCGCCCGCGGGCGAGATGGCGGTGGTGCTGGGGCCCGGCTGGCCCGGCGTCATGCTGCACGAGGCGGTGGGGCACGGCCTCGAGGGCGACTTCAACCGCAAGAAGACCTCTGCCTTTGCGGGCCTCATCGGTCAGCGCGTGGCCGCGCCCGGCGTCACCGTCGTCGACGACGGCACCATGCAGGACCGCCGCGGCTCGATCACCGTCGACGACGAGGGCACCCCCTCCTCGCGCTCGGTGCTGATCGAGGACGGCATCCTCAGGGGATACATGCAGGACCGCCTCAACGCCCGGCTCATGGGCGTGAAGCCCACCGGCAACGGCCGGCGCCAGAGCTTCGGCCACGCGCCGATGCCGCGCATGACCAACACCTACATGCTCGCGGGCGACAAGGATCCCAAGGAGATCATCGCCTCGGTGAAGCGTGGCCTCTACGCCGTCAATTTCGGCGGCGGCCAGGTCGACATCACCTCCGGCAAATTCGTCTTCTCCGCCTCCGAGGCCTATCTGATCGAGGACGGCAAGATCGGCCCCGCGGTCAAGGGTGCGACCCTCATCGGCAACGGCCCCGACGCGCTCACCAAGATCACGATGATCGGGAGCGACCTCAAGCTCGACGACGGCGTCGGCACCTGCGGCAAGGACGGGCAGACCGTCCCCGTGGGCGTCGGCATGCCCACGGTGCGCATGGACGGCCTGACGGTCGGCGGCACGGCCGCATGAGATTGCCGCGACTTGGCGGCGCTCTCGCATTCGCGGCACTGCTGATACTGCCGCTTTGCGGCGGCGCCCATGCCTGCGACTTCGACCGCGCGCCCTCGACGCGCTGGAGCACCGCACGCGACGCCGACGGCACTTCCTGGCTCGTGACTCCCTGCGGCGACAAGTTCTTCTCGGTCGGGGTCAACGTCGTCGACGGCGGCGCCTCCGGCGCGAAGCTGCAGCGCCCGCACTACGACTGGCAGCAGCTTGCGCCGAGCCTCGAGGCCTGGACGGCCGACGCCCGCAAGCGCCTCCTCGGCTGGGGGTTCAATTCCGCCGGCGCCTGGTCGCTTCCGCCGCAGCAGCTTCGCCTGCCGACCGTGATCGACCTCGAGCTCGGACGGAACGCGCGCTTCCATTGGTTCGATCCTTTCGACCCCGCCATGCCCGAGCGCATGCGCGAGACCGCGGAGCGCCTCACCGCCCCCTATCGCGGCACGCCCTATCGCCTCGGCTATTTCTCGGACAACGAGGTCGGCTGGTGGGGCGGCGCGCTCTTCACCTTCTATTCCGCGAAGCCCGCCGCGAATTTCACCAAGCAGCGCTGGCTCGCGGAGCTCCGCCAATTCTATGGCGACGACTGGCAGCGCTTCACCGCGGATTTCGTGCCGCCCGCGGGCGCCACCTCCTGGGAGACGCTGCTCGCGGCCGAGAGCTTCACGCGGCTGCGCCCGGGCGCGAACGGCGCGGCAGCCGTTCGGCATTGGACCGAGGTGGTGGCCGAGCATTATTACGATCTCGCGGCGAAGGCGATCCACGCCGTCGATCCCGGCGCGCTCTTCCTGGGCGACCGCCTCCCGATCTACTACGATCCGATGGCGCTCCGCGCGGAGGCGCGTCACGTCGACGTGATCGCGACCAACTACAACGTCGACAGCCCCGAGGGCTGGGTCGCCCGCTACTATTTCGACGGCATCAGGCGGCTCGCACCGGAAAAGCCCGTGCTGATCTCGGAGTGGTTTTACGCCGCGCACGAGAACCGCACCGGCAATCGGAACAACGGCCACCTCATGACGGTCGACACGCAGGCCGAGCGCGCCCTCGGCGCTGCGGCCGCCGCGCGCAGCTTCGCGGCGCTCCCGGAGCTCGTGGGCCTCCACTGGTTCCAGTACTACGACTATCCCGTGGGCGGTCGCGCCGACGCCGAGGATTACAATTTCGGCCTCGTCGACATCCGCGACGAGCCCTATCGGCGGGTGACCGAGCAGCTCGCCGCGGCCAATCGGGCTCTGCCGGAAATCCACGCCGTCGATCCTCCGGCCGACGCATCGCGCCCGACGGAGTTCGTGGCGCCCCGCGCGACGATCGATCCCGCGCACCGCTCGCTGATCGACTGGCCGAAGCCCGCCGCGCTGCTGCCCCCGCTCCTGCCCAATGACGGGGAGATCGCCTTCGGCGAGGCTTATCTCTCCTGGAGCGACCGGGGATTGGCGCTCGCCACCATCGGCCAGGACTATTACGACCTCGACGTCCTCGCCTATGACGGCGATTTCCCGCTGAGCGAGGCCTATCGCATCGAGCTCGACGTGGACGCCGGCGCCGGCCCCAAGCGCTTCACCGTCTATTTCATTCCCCCGCGCACCAAGATGAAGGACCATCCGCCGATGGCGCCGCTGCTCTGCGAGGGCCGCGCCATCGCCGAGGGTCCCAACCGGTGCCCGCCGGTCGCGGGCGGGGAGGTGCTCTATTTCGGCGCCGACCAGCCGCGCATCGTCGGCGAGGCGCTGCTGCCGTGGTCTGCGCTCGGTCTCTCGGGACCGCCCCAGGACGGCATGCTCAAGATCGAGGTCTCGGCCTCGCCCTGGTTCCGCTCGCGCTGGATGTCGCTCTCGGGCCTGTCCCCGGCCGAAGGAAGCGCACACCCCGAGCGCTGGCTCCCCGTGCGTCTCGAAGGCCTCGACGCGACGCGCTGAAATCGCGTCGAATCACCAAGACACAACGGACACCAAGTTCTTTCTGGCGGCGAAGCCGCAATCCCCCTCCCTGCGTCCTCAGCGCTTCCTCCGCGCCCTCTGCGCGAAAGAATCGCGCTGGGGTCGCGCGGAGGTCGCTGAGGATTTATTGCGGCTTCGCCGCGAGAAAGAGGCTGGCGTATTGGCGGTGAACCACGCCCTAGTACGCCTGCTCCTTGTACACGGGATCGACGCTCTCGCCCCAGCGCGTGCGGTAGGCCTCGAGGAGATCATCGGCGGGCGTGCGGCCCTTGTCGGCGATGGCGCGCAAAGGCTCCAAGTAGAGCGTCTCGTCCTCGCCACTGGAATCGCGCTTGGCGCGGCGTCGGAGGCCGGCGCTTGCTATCTCCAGCACCTCCTTTGCGAGCGCCGATAGCGGCCGTCCCCGGAATTGCGCGCGGAGGCCGTGCCGTGGTGCTGCCGCGCGCATCTGCTCGCGCTCCTCGACGGTCCAGTCCTTGATGAGATCGGCGGCGGCGTCGAGCGCCACCGAGTCGTAGAGGAGCCCGGTCCAGAGCGCCGGCAGCGCGCAGAGCCGTCCCCAGGGGCCGCCGTCCGCGCCGCGCATCTCCAGGATGCGCTTCATGCGCACCTCGGGGAATGCCGTGGTGAGATGATCGCTCCAGTCGTTCATGCGCGGCTGCTCGCCCGGCAGGCCCGGCAGCTTCCCCGCGAGGAAGTCGCGGAAGGATTGCCCGGCCACGTCGATGTAGCGGCCGTCGCGATAGACGAAGTACATGGGGACGTCGAGCATGTAGTCGACCCAGCGCTCGAAGCCGAAGCCCTTCTCGAAGACGAAGGGCAGCATGCCGCAGCGATCGGGATCGGTATCGGTCCAGACGTGGCTGCGGAAGCTCACGAAGCCCGTGGGCCTGCCCTCGAGGAAAGGAGAGTTCGCGAAGAGCGCGACCGCCACCGGCTGCAGCGCGAGGCCGACGCGGAACTTGCGGATCATGTCGGCCTCGGAGGCGAAATCGAGATTCACCTGCACCGTACAGGTCCGCAGCATCATGTCGAGGCCGAGGCTGCCCTTGGTCGGCATGTAGCGGCGCATGATCGCGTAGCGCCCCTTCGGCATCCAAGGCACGTCCTCGCGGCCCCATTTGGGATCGAAGCCCAGGCCCATCATGCCGAGCTTCAGCTCCTGGCAGACCGTCCGCACCTGGTGTAGATGCTCGTGCACCTCGGCGCAGGTCTGATGCAGCGTCTCCAGCGGCGCGCCCGAGAGCTCGAATTGCCCGCCGGGCTCGAGCGAGATCGAGTAGCTGCCGTTGCTGAGCGCGATCGGATTGCCGTTCTCGAGCACGGGCTCCCAGCCGAAGCGGCACAGGCCCTCGAGGAGCGCGCGGATGCCGTCCGGCCCCTCATAGGGCACGCGGCGCAGGTCCGAGAGGCGGAAGACGAATTTCTCGTGCTCCGTCCCGATGCGCCAACGCTCGGGCGGCTTGCAGCCGGCCTCGATGTACTCGACGAGCTGGCGCCGGTCGGTGATGACCGCGCCCACGGTTTGAGTAGGACCCGACATGTGCCGAAACGATTCCCCGCCAGCCTTCGCTCAGAAAGAGATGGTGATGCCCCCGGCCGGTTGCTACCCCCGCCGCCGCGCCCAGTCGCCGAGCAGCGCCTGGAACACGGCAAGAGCCGCGAGCGCAGCCGTATCCGCACGAAGCACTCGCGGCCCTAAACCGACGGGGCAAACAAAGGGAAGTTTGCGCAGAAGGTCAAGCTCCCTTTGCGCGAATCCGCCCTCGGGTCCGATGAGCACTGCCCAGGCACCCCGCGCTTGAGCCGCAAGCGCCGTGGCGATGTCCGGGGATTCGCCGGTCTCGTCGCAGAAGAGGAGGCGCCGCTCCGCGGGCCAGCTCGCGAGCAAGCGATCGAGCGCCACCGGCGCGCGCACCTCCGGCAGGGTGAGGCGCTCGGTCTGCTCCGCCGCCTCCATGACGTTCGCACGCAGGCGATCGAGATTGACGCGCTCGACCTGGGTGCGCTCGGTCACGACCGGCTGGAGCGCGCTCGCGCCGAGCTCGGTCGCCTTCTCCACGAGGAAGTCGATGCGCGCACGCTTGACCGGCGCGAAGACGAGCCAGAGATCGCCCTCCTCCCGCTGCGCGCGTAGCCGCTCGCCCACGCTGACGGAGCGCGAGCCCTTGCCGAAGCCGTCGATCGTCGCGGACCACTCGCCGTCGCGCCCGTTGAAGAGCGCGAGCCTCGCGCCCCGCGCGAGACGCAGCACGCGCTCGAGGTAATGCGCCTGCTCCCGCGACAGCACGATGCTCGCGCCCGCCGCGAGATCGGCGGTGACGTAGAGGCGGGTGCGCGGCTCATAGGCCATGGCTCTTGTGCGATCCCCCGAGCGGGCGGCACACTCGTTGCCATGGGCGAGACTAGCTCAGGACGCATTACCTCACCATGAGCGACATCCGCGCCGGCGATTGGACCGACCGCTATGCGCCGGCGGGCGTGCGGCCATACATCCGCTTGGCGCGGCTCGACCGGCCCATCGGCACTTGGCTGCTGCTCTTTCCGGGCTGGTGGGCGATCGCGATGGCGGCGGAGGGCTGGCCCGATTGGCTGCTCCTCGCGCTCTTTGGGATCGGGGCCGTGGCGATGCGCGGCGCCGGCTGCACGCTCAACGATCTCGTCGACCGCGACTTCGACGCGCAGGTCGCGCGCACGCGCACGCGGCCGCTACCGAGCGGCGCGGTGACGCCGCGCCAAGCCGTCCTTTTCATGGCATTGCAGCTCGCGATCGGCGCCGCCGTGCTCTTCAGCTTCAACCGCTTCGCGATCGCCGTGGGCCTCGCGGTGCTCGTGCTGATCGCTACATATCCCTTCATGAAGCGCATCACCTATTGGCCGCAGCTCTTCCTCGGCCTCAACTTCAATTGGGGCGCGCTCCTGGGCTGGGCTGCGGTGCGCGGAGAGCTCGCGCTCGCGCCGGCGCTTCTCTATGCGGGCGGCATCGCCTGGACGCTCGGCTACGACACGATCTACGCGCATCAGGACAAGGAGGACGACGTCCGCATCGGCGTCAAATCCTCGGCGCTCGCGCTCGGCGCGAGCACGCGGCCCTTCCTCTTCGTCTTCTATGGAGCGGCCGCCGCGCTCTGGACGGCTGCGGGAGCGGGCGCCGGTCTCGCATGGCCCTTCTATCTCGGCGTCGCTCTCGCGGCGATGCAGATGGCGTGGCAGGCAGCCCGCATCGACATCGACGATCCCGAGGATTGCCTCGCCAAGTTCCGCTCGAACCGGCTCGTCGGTTGGGCGCTTCTCTTGGGCGCGATCGCCGCGCACCGAATCGGCAGTGCTTGAGCCCGCGGAGCCCGAGGCTTTCGTCCGCGCGAACACCGTGATCGCGGCGCCGCCCCTGGTGCCCGAAATCAAGCTCCATCTCGCAAGCGAGATCGTGCCGCTCTGGCACGCGACCGAGGCGAGCATGGCGAAGATCCAGCTGCCGCCGCCCTATTGGGGCTTCGCCTGGGCGGGCGGACAGGCGCTCGCGCGCTACCTGCTCGACCATCCCGAGCGCGCCCGCGGCAAGAGCGCGCTCGACTTCGGCGCGGGCTCCGGCCTCGTCGCGATCGCCGCGGCGCGCGCGGGCGCCGTCGTCACCGCCGCCGAGATCGATCCTTACGCCCGCGCGGCGATCTGCCTCAACGCGGCCCTCAATGGCGTCGCGATCGAGATCGAATCCTCCGACGTGATCGGCCGCGCGGATACGCCCTGGCGGCTCATCCTCGTCGGCGACATGTGCTACGAGCGGCCGCTCGCGGAGCGGCTCACGGCCTGGCTGCGCTCGCTCGCGCGGGAAGGCGCCGAGGTCCTCCTCGGCGATCCCGGCCGCGCCTATCTCCCGAAGACCGGCCTCGAGGCCCTCGCCCGCTACGACGTCCCGACGACGCGCGAGCTCGAGGACCGCGAGAGTCGCGAGGGCGTGGTGTGGCGGCTCACTGCCTAGGCATTGGGAATCTGCGCCTGCAGGAGCTTGTAATAGGTCCCCGCGTGATGCTCGAAGAAGCCGTCGTCGCATTCGGTGCCGGCGCACGGCGTCCCGATGAGCGCGATCTCGCTGCCGGCGTTGACGAAGTTGAGCGATGACAGGATCGGCAGCGTCAAGGGCGCTGCTGGCGCGCCCGGCTTCACTGATCGGAAGAGCTGGCGCGCAGCGCCGCCGTGCCTCTCGATTACATGCTTTGCGAACTCGCGTTGCAAAAGCTGGATGGCTTTCTCCGTCGCCGTGATCAGCGCGCCGGGACCTATGATCGGCGCAACTTTATCGAGCCATGCGCTCACCAGATTTGGCTTGTCGACGTCGCTCGCCAGCTCGATCGTGAAGGGCACCTGCGGCACCCAGTCGAGCGAATTCGTGATGCGATAGGCAAAGCCGGCATTGGAGAACCGGCTCTCGAAATCCGCGGCGTAATGATCGTTGCCGGGTTTCGGCTGAGCGAAGACGTAAGTCTTGTAGCCGTAGCCGTCGGGCCGGTCGGAATTGGGATAGTGGAGATAGGACCGCAGCAGCGTCGCCATGGCGGCGCCTTGGCTGTGGCCGGTGACGTAGATCTCGCTACCGGCGGGAACGCGGGCCTCGAGCTGGGCGAGAATGCCGTTCGCCGAATCTTTCAGGAGCAGCAACGCACCCAGCGCAAAGCCCAGATGGACGCCGGCCTGCGGTATGTCGGCGAATTGATAGTCGGCGCTCTCCGGTCCCACCGCAATCGCTCCCTTCCCCGCGATCATCACGGAGATGAGGTCTTCGATCACGCTGCCGGCCTTGGGTACCGTTCCCCGGAGCACGATGGCGAAGCGGCCGGTGCCGTCCTGCTTCCAAAGCTGCCAAAGATTGTCGAACGGTCCGATCACCGGCGAAGCGAACAAGAGGCTCCATCCCTTCGGTGGATTGGGCACGTCCGTCGTGGCGGGGTTTTCCGAGATTCCCGAGAGCGCCAAGAGGTCGAGCGCCTCCTGCAGATTGAAACCCGGAGCGAATGCCATGGCATGCCTCTTCTGTGCTGCGCATTTTCAAGCTAGCGCTCGCGAGGCCACCGGCAATGCAGAGAAGGGAAAAATCAGTCGTCGTCCTCTAGCAGCCGCCGGAGATACCGCTCCGGCGCGTCGAGAAAGCTCTTGAGGCGGCGATAGTGGCTCGTGTCGCGAAACTCGATCGGCCGGATTGTGTCGCCGTCGAGCGAGAGGATTACCGCCTCCGGATATGCCATCACGATCGGCGCATGAGTCGCGATGATGGCCTGCACGCGGCCGGAACGGTGCCAGCGGTGCAAGAGTGCCACCAGCGCCATCTGCCGCTCCGGCGACAGCGCCGCCTCCGGCTCGTCCAACAGCACGATGTTCCGCTCGTCTTCCTCGATGCGCGTATCGAGGAAGGCCAGCACGGACTCGCCGTGGCTCAGCGAATGCAGGTTCGTGCCCCTGTATTGGCGCGATCCCACGCGATCGAGGTGGCGCGCGACGTCGAAGAAGCTCTCGGCGCGGAAGAAGAGGCCGTTGGTCACCTTCGGCTTCCACGCCATACGCAGGGCCGCGCTCAGCGTGATTTCCTGCTCCCCGCCCTCGCCTTCCGGCTGCTCGAATCGATGCGAGAGCCGGTGCTCGCTGTGTCCGCCATGCGGATTGAAGCCGCACTGCGCGGCAATCGCTTCGAGCAGCGTCGACTTGCCGCCGCCGTTCTCCCCGACGAGGAAGGCGATTGAGCGCTCGAAGTCGAGCCGGAATTCTCCGCCCGCGAGGAACGGCAAGGTGAAAGGAAACCGACCCGGCGCTGCGCGCTCCGGAAGGAGCGCGATCGATCTCAGGAAAGGCGCAGAAAGTGCTGCGGTCGGTTTCATGCGGTGTCGCACCTCCGTCGCCCGGCAACGTCCGTTGCTGATAGAGGAGCGGGTGGAACATTTCAAGAACGAATGGCACGCCCGGGGCGGGACGCCTATAGTCCGGCGTCTTCAATGCGACCGGCCCGCTCATGCCCTACGCCTCGCTCCGCGATTTCATGGCTCGCCTCAAGTCCGAGCGGAAGCTCGTGCGGGTGACGGCGCCGGTCTCGCCTTTTCTGGAGATGACGGAGATCCAGACCCGGCTTCTTGCGGAGCAAGGGCCGGCGGCGCTCTTCGAGAACGTCGCGCGCGCGGCGGGCGGGCGCTATGGGATGCCGGTGCTGGTCAATCTCTTCGGCACGGTCGAGCGCGTGGCTCTCGGCATGGACCGCGCGCCCAACCAGCTCCGCGAGGTCGGCGAGACGCTCGCCTTCTTGAAGCAGCCGGAGCCGCCGGGGGGCTGGCGCGAGGCCCTGGAGATGCTGCCGCTCTTGCGCACGGTCCTCGCGATGAAGCCGCGCACGGTCGGCGCGGCGCCCTGCCAGGAGATCGTGCTCCGCGGGAGCGAGATCGATCTCGGGCACTTCCCGATCCAGACCTGCTGGCCCGGCGAGCCCGCGCCGCTCATCACCTGGCCTCTCGTCGTCACGAAAGGGCCCGGAGAGACGCGCGAGGACGGCTACAACCTCGGCATCTACCGCATGCAGGTGACGGGGCGCGACAGCACCCTCATGCGCTGGCTCAAGCATCGCGGCGGCGCGCAGCACCACCGGCGCTGGGCGCAGGCGAAGCGCGAGCCGCTCCCCGCCGCCGCCGTCATCGGCGCCGATCCAGGCACGATCCTCGCGGCGGTGACGCCGGTTCCGGACACGCTCTCGGAATACCAGTTCGCGGGCCTCCTGCGCGGAAGGAAGGTCGAGCTCGTGGAGTGCAAGACCGTGCCGCTCAAGGTGCCCGCGGAGGCGGAGATCGTGCTCGAAGGCCACG
The DNA here is from genome assembly GCA_035541215.1 of Allostellaceae bacterium. GTDB lineage: Bacteria > Pseudomonadota > Alphaproteobacteria > ATCC43930 > CGMCC-115725 > DASZHJ01. The sequence continues at coordinate 19,537 of DATKNV010000134.1, forward strand.
TCTCGCTCGACGAGACCGGCGAGGAAGGCCCCTTCGGCGATCACACCGGCTACTACAATTCCGTCGAGCGTTTCCCGGTCTTTCGCATCTCCGCGATCACCATGCGCGCCAATCCCATCTACCTCTCGACCTTCACGGGGCGTCCGCCGGACGAGCCCTCGGTGCTGGGCCAGGCGCTCAACGAGGTCTTCATCCCGCTCTTGCAGCAGCAATTCCCGGAGGTCGTCGATTTCTGGCTGCCGCCCGAAGGCTGCTCCTACCGGATCGCCGTCGTCTCCATGCGCAAGGCCTATGCGGGCCACGCCAAGCGCGTGATGATGGGCGTCTGGTCCTTCCTGCGGCAGTTCATCTACACGAAGTTCGTCATCGTCGTGGACGACGACATCGACGCCCGCGACTGGAAGGACGTGATATGGGCGGTGGCGACGCGCATGGACCCCGCGAGGGACATCACCGTCGTCGAGAACACGCCCATCGACTATCTCGACTTCGCCTCGCCGGAATCGGGCCTCGGCGGCAAGATCGGCCTCGACGCCACGACGAAGCTCCCGCCGGAGACGCACCGCGACTGGGGCCGCAAGATCCGCATGAGCGACGACGTCATCGAGGCGGTGACGCGGAAATGGCCGAGCCTCGGGCTCCCGGGCTCCGGGAAGCCGATCTGGAAGTAGCTAGCCCCGCCGCTCGCGCTCGAGCTCGAGCCGCGCGCTCACGCGCGAGAGGCCGAAGCACACGGCCCAATAGACGAGGCCCGCGAAGAGATAGGCGCTGTCGCGCACCTGATCGCCCAAGAGCCATTTGGGATCGGCGAGGCCCGCCTGGATCTGATTCAGGAAATCGATGAGGCCGATGATCAGGATGACCGTCGTCTCCTTGACGATGGCGACCGCGACGTTCAGGAGGCCGGGCGTCACGATCGCGACCGCCTGCGGCAGGATCACGAGCGCCATGGTCTTGGCGCCGGAGAGGCCGAGGCTGCGCGCGGCCTCGAACTGGCCCTTGGGGATCGCCTGCAGCCCGCCGCGGAACACCTCCGCCATCCCCGCGCTGTTGAAGAGGATGAAGGCCACGATGGCGCGCGGCAGCAGCGCCAGATCCGTGCCCGGAGGCAGCAGCAGCGGCAGGATCGACATCACCAGGAAGAGCAGCGGCACCAGCGGCACGCCGCGCAGGAACTCGATGTAGCCGACGGCGAGCACGCGGATGACCGGCAGGCTCGAGCGCCGGCAGAGCGCCACCGCAAGCCCGAGCGGCAGCGAGCCCGCGAGCGCCGCCCCCGCGAGCGTCACCGTCAGCATGAGCCCGCCCCAGCGCGAGACCGGGACCTCCGGCAGTCCCAAGACGCCGCCCGCGAGCAGCACGCCCGCAATGGGCGGCGCCACCAGAATTAGCAGGAGGCCGATCAGCCCCTTGCTCGTGACCCGGCGGCTCAAGAGCGCGATGCCCGCCGCGAGCACCATCGCGAAGACCGCATCGACCCGCCAATGCTCGCTGTCGGGATAGGGACCATAGACGAGCTGAGTCCAGCGCGAGCCGACGAAGGCCCAGCAGGCGCCCTCCCTCTGCTTGCCGTCGATGGGCGCGCAGGCGTCGGGCCCGCCGCTCCAATGTCCCTGGAGGATCGTCCAATCCAGGAGCGGCGGCAGCGCGTAGGCCGCGAGCAGCACGAGCGCCAGGGTGAGCGCGATGTTGCCGGGCGAGGAAATGCAGCTATGAAGGAGGCGGCTCGCGCGCGCGCCGATGCCGGGCTGGAGCGGTGTCTCGAGCGTGGTCATCGATGCGCCACCGCGATCCGCCGGTTGTACCAGTTGATGAGCGCGGAGACGCCGCCGTTGATCGCGAGATAGACCGCGCAGAGGATCAGCATCACCTCGAAGGCCTGCGCGGTCTGGTTGAGCACCGTGCCGCCGAAGACCATCGTGAGATCGGGGTAGCCGATCGCCGCCGCGAGCGTCGTGTTCCGGAAGAGGCGGAGATACTCGTTGCCGAGCGGCGGCACGATGACGCGGAGCGCTTGCGGCACCACGATCTTGCCGCTCACCGTGAGGGGCCTGAGCCCGAGCGCGCGAGCCGCCTCGATCTGTCCCCGCGGCACTGCGTCGAGGCCGGCGCGGACGATCTCCGCGATGTAGGCGGCGGAATAGAGCGAGAGCGCGAGCGCCATCGCCACCAGCTCCGGCTGCACCGCGAGCCCGCCCTGGTAATTGAAACCCTGAAGATGCGGGAGGTCCCAGTGCATCGGCAGGCCCGTCACGAGCGCTGCGATGAGCGCGGGGCCGATCGCAAGCGCGAGCACGATCGGCGGCGCAGGCGGCGCATCGCCCGTGCGCTCGCGCCGCCGCGCGAGCATCCGCGCAGCGATGCCCGCGAGAAGGATGCCGGCGACGAGCGCCGCGAGCACCGCGCCGAAACCTTCGTCCGCCACCGGCATCGGCAGAAAGAGGCCGCGGGCGTTGAGCGCCACCGCGCCCAGCAACGTCAGGCTCTGCCGCGGCGGCGGCAGCGGCCGCAGCAGTGCGAAATACCAGAAGAAGAGCTGCAGCAGCAGGGGCACGTTGCGCAGGAGCTCGACGTAGCCGGTCGAGACGCCGCGGACGAGACCGTTCGCGGAACGCCGGCCGAGCCCGACCGCAAAGCCGATGGGCGTCGCGACCGCGATCGAGACCGCCGCGAGCACGACGGTGTTGAGCGCGGCGACTGTGAGCGCCGCGAGATAGGGCGAGCTCTCGCTATAGGGGATGAGCGTCTGCGAGATCGCGAAGCCCGCGGGACGCCACAGGAATCCGAACCCCGTGTTGATGCCGAGCCGCGTCAGATTGGCGGCGGCATTGCTCGCGGCGAACCAGACGATGGCGCCGAGGACGATCAGCACCGCCGCCTGGATCGCGACGGCGCCGATGTCCCGGCGCTGCATCATTGGAGAGACGCTATGGGCGCGCTCAGCGGAAGGGCGGCGAGTAGATGAGGCCGCCGTCCTTCCAGAGCTTGTTGATGCCGCGGTCGAGCCCGATCGGCGTCTTCGGCCCGATGTTGCGCTCGTAGATCTCGCCGTAATTGCCGACGGCCTTGATGGCGTTGTAGGCCCAGTCGTTGGAGATGCCGTTCTTCGAGCCGAACTCGTCGGTTACGCCGAGGAGGCGCTTCACCTCGGGGTTGGGCGAGTTCTTCCTCATGTCGTCGACGTTCGCCTGCGTCACGCCGAGCTCCTCGGCGGTTATGAGCGCGAAGAAGGTCCAGCGCGCGATGTCCGCCCACTGCGCGTCGCCCTTGCGCACGACGGGACCGATCGGCTCCTTCGAGATCGTCTCCGGCAGGATTACGTGATCGGCGCGGACCTTGAGCGCGAGGCCGCGCGCC
>DATKNV010000135.1:0-15266 GCA_035541215.1 Allostellaceae bacterium
CTCAATACGTCCCCGGATACATCCCGCCGTCGCAGAGCCAGTTCTGGCCCGTGATGTAGCTCGCTTGCTGGCTGCAGAGGAAGGCGCACATGGCGCCGAAATCCTCGATGGTGCCGAAGCGGCCCGCGGGGATGCCGGCGACGCGCTCGGCGCGCGCCTGCTCGACGGGAATGCCGCGGGTCTTGGCGACGGCCTCGAAATTCGAGCGGAGACGGTCGGTGTCGATGGCGCCCGGCAGCAGGCTGTTGATGGTGACGTTGAACTTGATGGTCTTGCGCGCGAGACCCGCGACGAAGCCCGTGAGGCCGGAGCGCGCGCCGTTCGAGAGGCCGAGAATCTCGATCGGCGCCTTCACGGAGCTCGAGGTGATGTTGACGATGCGGCCGAAGCGGCGTGCGATCATGCCGTCGACGGTTTGCCGAACGAGCTCGATCGGCGTCAGCATGTTGGCGTCGAGCGCCTTGATCCAGGTCTCGCGGTCCCATTCGCGGAAGTCGCCGGGCGGCGGGCCGCCGGCGTTGTTGACGAGGATGTCGGGATTGGGACACGCCTCGAGCGCGCGCTTCTTGCCCTCGGCCGTCGTGATGTCGACGGAGAGCGTCGTCACCTTGACGCCGGTCTCGCGCCGGATTTCCGCGGCCGTCGCCTCCAGCGCCTCGCGCCCGCGCGCGAGGATCACGAGGTCGGCACCCTCGCGGGCGAGCGCCATCGCGCAGCCCTTGCCGAGCCCCTTGCTGGCCGCGCAAACCAACGCCGTCTTGCCCGCAATTCCGAAATCCATTGCCGCCCTCCGACCGATGCCCAGGGCGCCATCATAGGCACGCGCTCGCGCGCGTCCAGACTCAGGCGATGAGGTGCCGCAAGAAATGCGCCATGTCTCTCACGATCCCGGCACCGGCCGCAGCGATTTCAGATAGACGGCGATCGCGTGCCGGTCGGCATCGGTGAGCATGCGCGTTCCCTCGATCACCTCGCCCATGCCGGAGCCGACGTAGTCGAAATCGGGCTTCTGCCCGGTCGCAAGCAGACTCTCGATGTCCTCGAGGCTCCATTTCCCGATGCCCTTCTCGGGGTCGGGCGTGATGTTGGGGGCCTTCTGACCGTCGGGCCCGTCGGGATTGCCGGCGTAGGCCCGGCTCGTCCGCAGCGCGCCCAGGAAATTGCGGGGCGTGTGGCATTCGCCGCAATGCGCGACGGCATTGGCGAGGTAGTTGCCGCGGTTCCAGACGGCATCCTGCGCGGGATCGGGCTTCAGCGGCCCCTCCTCGAAGAAGAGAAGCCGCCAGAATACCAGGGTGAAGCGCCAGCCGAATGGCGCGGAAACATCGTGCGGCTTGCTCGGCTCCGCGATAGGGGGCTGCGTTTTCAGATAGGCGAAGAGGTCCGCGATGTCCTGGTCGCTCATCCCCGTGAAGGAAGTGAACGGGAACACCGGGAAGAGGTGCGTCCCCCCGGGCCCGATCCCGCCGCGAAGCGCGCGATGGAATTGCTGCTCGCTCCACCTGCCGATGCCGTATTTGGGATCTGGGCTGATGTTGGGGCCGTAGAAGGTACCGAAAGGCGTCGCGAGCGCTCTTCCGCCCGCGAGCCGCTGGCCCTTGCCCTTCACGTCCGTGTGGCAGCCCGCGCAGTCGGCAGCGGCGAAGAGGTAGGCGCCGCGCTCGGGCACGCCCTCGAGCGCGGCGCGGGTGGGGGCTGCGACGATCGCCAGGAACGCCAGCGCGACGATCGAGGCTATTGCTCTCGATGGTGCCACCGCCGCTCGCTGCCCCCGTCCCTAGCTTGCTTTGACGCGGTATGCGGTGTGGCAAGCGCCGCAGGAATTCCTGCCGAAATCCGCGATGATCGCCTTGGCGCCTGTCTTGTCGCCCTGCTCGAGCGCCGCTAGCAGCTTCTGCTGGCCGCTCTGCAGGATCGCGCCCATGGCCTTGAACTTGTCCATCTCGGCCCAGATCTCCGGCTTGGCATTGCTCTTGCCGGGCAGATCCGTGGAGCTCGTTCCCGGCAGCCAGGACGCATCGATCTTCTGCTCAAGCACGAGCATTTCCTTCGCCGCCGCGACGGCGGAAGCCTGGTCGCCGCCCTTGTCGTCGATGTACGCGTTGATCGTCTTCAGATCGGCGCTGCGCTGCCGCATCGCGGCTTGGCGCTCCTTCACGACCGTCTCGTTGTCCGCCGCCAGAGTGGCTACCGTGCCGGCGCCCAAGACGGCCGCCATTGCCACGACTGCCGCACCGAGAACTGGAAGATGTTTCCTCACGTCCCGATCTCCTATCTGGTTTCAGGGCGGTGCCTTAACTCGCTTGCGCGCCTTGCGCCGCCCTGGCGAGAAAACTAGCGACCAGCCGCAGAAACGCCCGATCACGTTTCGTTTACGGGCCGTGATGGCCCGCTCGTGCCTTCCAGAGGCGAGACCGGTCAGGCCGATGCTTTATTCCCGGAGGCTACGTCACCGGGACGAGAACGTGCTTCCGGTAGCCCGGGCGCGTGGCAAGCCGGTCGTACCAGGCCCTGAGATGCGGGGTCTCCGGCCGCTCGACGGGATAGTTGTACCAGCGGTGGATGAAGATCCCCATGCAGATATCCGCGAGCGTGAGGTCGTTGCCGGCGATGTACGCCTTGCCGTGCCGCATGTGGCCCTCGAGGATCTTCCAGAGATCCGCGCAACGGCGATGCGCGGCCTCGAGCGCGCCGGTGTCGCGCTGCTCCGGCTTCATGCGGTAGTAGCCGAAGAGGAGCGTCGCCATCGGTTGCGCGAGCGCCGAGATCTGCCAATCCATCCAGCGCTCCACATGCGTGCGCTCGACGGGATCGGCCGGATGGAGCTTGGGGAAGCCCCGCGTCGCCGCGAGGTAGCGCAAAATCGTGTTCGACTCCCAGATCACGGCCTTCCCGTCCTCGACCGTCGGCACGAGCGCATTCGGGTTCATCGCGAGATAGGCGGGCTCCTTGGTCACGCCGAAGGGGCCGCCGGCGTCGACGCGCTCGAACTCGATGTTCATCTCCGCGCAGCCCCAGAGCACCTTCTGCACGTTCGAGGAATTCGCGCGGCCCCAGATCTTCAGCATCGTTACCTCTCCTCTGATTTCGTCGTCAGACGTCCAGCACCTCGGCGATGCCCGGGAGCGACTTCACGGCCGCACGCACCTGCGGGCCGATGCGGAAGCCTCCGGGTAATACGATCTCGACCTCGCGCGCGGGCGGGAGCGGCACCACCACGGTGACGCGGCCCTTGCCGCCGCTCTCGCGCCCGATGAGGCTGCGGAACGGCGCCAGCGCCTCACGGTCGCCGAGGAACACCTTGAGCCCTGCCGCCGCCTGCGCCACGACGCCGTCGAGCGCCTCGATGCGCTGGGCAGTGAGGCGCAGGCTCTCCTCCTCCGCGCGCGCGTCGAGCGTCACTAGGAGCGGCTGGCCCGCATCGAGCAGCCCCCGCGCCTGGCTCAGTACCTCCGAGAACACCGTCACCTCGAAGAGGCCGCTCACGTCGGACATCTGCAGGAAGGCGTAGCGGCTGCCGCGCGCGGAGGTGCGCTCGCGCTTTCCCACGACGATCCCCGCGAGCTTGAAGCGGGTGCTGCCGCCCATCGCGAGCCGCGCCGGCAGTTCCGCCGAGCGCACCACGCCGACGCGCTCGAGGCTCCGTCCGTATGCGTCGAGCGGATGGCTCGAGAGGTAGAAGCCGATCGCCTCGAACTCGTGCTGCAGCCGCTCCATGGCGGTCCAATCCGGCTGCTGCGGCAATGCCGCTCGCGGCGCCGCCTCCGGCGTGTCGCCGAACAGATTCACCTGCCGGCTCTCGCGCTCGGAGGCCGCAGCGCTCGCGTGGCGCAGCAGCAGCTCCGCCGCGGCGAAGGTCTGCGCGCGGTTGCGATTGAGGCAATCGAAGGCGCCGGCCTTGGCGAGGCTCTCGAATTGCCGCTTGTTGAAGCTCTTGAGATCGAGGCGCCCCGCGAGATCGAGCAGGTCCTTGAACCGGCCGTTCGCCTCGCGCTCCGCGATCACCGCCCGCATCGCCTGGGCGCCCACGCCCTTGACGGCCGCGAGCGCGTAGCGGATCGCCTGCCCTTCGGCCGTTGTCTCCACCGTGAATTCGACGCCGGAGCGGTTGATGTCCGGAGGCAGCAGCTTGATGCCGAGGCGGCTGCATTCCTGGCGGAACATGTTGAGCTTGTCGGTGTTCCCGAGGTCGAGCGTCATCAGCGCCGCCAGGAACTCCACGGGATAATTCGCCTTGAGATAGGCCGTCTGGTAGGCGACCAGCGCATAGGCCGCGGCATGCGACTTGTTGAAGCCGTAGCCCGCGAATTTCGCGACGAGATCGAAGATGTGCTCGGCGGTGTGGCGCGCGACGCCGCGCCCGGTCGCGCCCGCGACGAAAGCCTCGCGCTGCGCGTCCATCTCCGATTGGATCTTCTTGCCCATGGCGCGGCGCAGCAGGTCGGCGCTGCCGAGGCTGTAGCCCGACAGCACCTGCGCGATCTGCATGACCTGCTCCTGGTAGATCATGATCCCGTGGGTCTCCTTGAGGATTCCCTCGATGCTCGGATGCAGGTAGTCCGGCTTCTCCAGGCCGTGCTTCACGTCGATGTAGCGCGGAATGTTCTCCATCGGGCCCGGCCGGTAGAGCGCCACCACCGCGATGATGTCCTCGAAGCGGTCGGGGCGCAGCTTGCGCAGCATGTCGCGCATGCCCTGGCCTTCGAGTTGGAACACGCCGACGGTGTCGCCGTGCCCGAGCAGCTCGTAGGCCTTGGCGTCGTCGAGCGGGAGATGATCGAGGTCGAGCGCGATGCCGCGCGCGCGCAGCAGCTCGACCGCGCGCGCCAGCACCGTCAGGGTCTTGAGGCCGAGGAAGTCGAACTTCACGAGCCCCGCGAGCTCAACGTATTTGAGATTGAACTGCGTCACCGGCATGGAGGAGCGCGGATCGCGGTAGAGCGGCACGAGCTGCTCCAACGGCCGGTCGCCGATGACGACGCCCGCCGCGTGGGTCGAGGCGTGGCGGTAGAGACCCTCGAGCTTGAGCGCGATGGTCATGAGGCGCCGCACCGCCTCGTCCTCCTCGCGCATCGCCTGGAGCTGCGGATCGCCCTCGATCGCCTGCGCCAGCGGAATGGGATTGGCGGGGTTGTTCGGCACCATCTTGCAAATGCGGTCGACCTGCCCATAGGGCATCTCGAGGACGCGGCCAACGTCGCGGAGGACCGCGCGCGCCTGCAGCTTTCCGAAAGTGATGATCTGCGCCACGCGGTCGCGGCCGTACTTCTCCTGGACGTAGCGGATCACCTCGTCGCGGCGGTCCTGGCAGAAGTCGATGTCGAAGTCCGGCATCGACACGCGCTCGGGGTTGAGGAAGCGCTCGAAGAGGAGCCCGAAGCGGAGGGGATCGAGGTCCGTGATGGTGAGCGCCCAGGCCACCACCGAGCCCGCGCCGGAGCCGCGGCCGGGCCCCACGGGAATCCCCTGCCGCTTCGCCCACTGGATGAAATCCGCGACGATGAGAAAGTAGCCCGCGAAGCCCATCTCGATGATGGTCTCGAGCTCGAAGGCGAGGCGCTCGCGGTAGGGCTCGGGCGTGGCAATGCCCTCGGCGGCGATGCGGCGATCGAGCCCCTCCGCCGCCGTCGCGCGCAGCTCCTCGGCCTCGCTCCGCCTGCTCTGGGTCGGGAAGGCCGGTAGAATCGGCTTCCGCGGCTCCGGCATGAAGGCGCAGCGCCGCGCGATCGCGAGCGTGTTGTCGCAGGCCTCCGGCAAATCCGCGAACAGGATCCGCATCTCCGCCGCCGACTTGAAATGATGCTCCGGCGTCAGGTGCCGCCGGTCGGGATTGCTCAGCACCGTCCCCTCGGCGATGCAGAGGAGCGCGTCATGCGCCTCGTAGAAGTCCGCATCGGCGAAATAGACGTCGTTGGTCGCGACCAGCGGCAAGCCCTCGGCATAGGCGAGATCGATCAAGCTCCCTTCGATCCGCTCCTCTGCCGGAAGGCCGTGGCGCGTCAGCTCCACATAGACCCGGCCGGGGAAGAGATCCTTGAGCCGCCGGAGCATCGCCGTCGCGGCCTCGGCCTGGCTTTCGCCGATGAGGCGCCCGACCGCGCCCGAGGTGCCGCCGGTGAGCGCGATCAAGCCTTCGCTCTCGCCCTCGAGCGCCGCCAGCTCGACCTGCGGCGTCTCGCCGGCCTCGGTCTCTAGGAAGGCCTTGCTCACGAGCCGCAGCAGGTTGGCATAGCCCGTCGCGTCCTGCACCAGCAGGACCAGCGTGTCCGGGGCCGGTGCGGGTCCGAGCCTGCCGATCCGCGCGCCCGACTCGGAGGCATCGAAGCGACGGATCGGCAGCTCGCAGCCCACGATCGGCTGTACCCCCGACTCCGCGCAGGCGGTCGCGAATTCGAGCGCGCCGAAGAGATTTCCGGCATCGCTCATGGCAACCGCGGGCATGCGGTGGCGCTGGCAGAGCTTCACCAGCTCCTTGATCTTGATCGCGCCGGTCGAGAGCGAATAGGCGGAGTGGACGCGGAGGTGGATGAAATCGGCGTGCGGCATTTCAGGAGCGAGGATCGCACATCGCGTGGGCGATGTCAGCGCGCTTGCTCCACGACGACGCCGTCCTCGAGCGAGAGAATGCGGTCGAGCCGCCGCGCGATGTCGAGATTGTGCGTCGCAATCAGGGCCGCGAGCCCGGTGCTGCGCACGAGGCCGATCAGGACGCCCATGACCTCGTCGGCGGTGCGGTGGTCGAGGTTGCCGGTGGGCTCGTCGCCGAGCAGCACGCTCGGCCGATTCGCGAGCGCCCGCACGATCGCCACCCGCTGCTGCTCGCCGCCGGAGAGCCGCGCAGGACGATGGCTCTCGCGCTTGGCGAGGCCGACGCTGCCCAGGAGCTCACGCGCCCGCGCGCGGGCCGCGCGCTTCCCCACGCCCGCGATCATCTGCGGGACCATCACGTTCTCGAGCGCGGAGAACTCCGGCAGCAGGTGGTGGAACTGATAGACGAAGCCGAGCCTGGCGCGGCGGACCTCCGTGCGCTCGTTGTCCGACATCCCGCCGCAGTCGCGGCCGTCGATCCGCACCCTGCCGCCATCGGGCCGCTCCAGCAGGCCCGCCGCGTGCAGCAGCGTCGATTTCCCCGCGCCCGATGGCCCCACCAGCGCCACGATCTCGCCCTTGGCGAGATTGAGCGAGACGCCGCGGAGGACGTGAAGGTCCTCGCCCGCCTGGCGGAAGGTGCGCACGACCCCCTCGAGCGCGAGTGCGGACTCACTCATAGCGGAGCGCCTCCACGGGATCGACGCGCGCCGCGCGCCAGGCGGGATAGATGCTCGCGAGGAAGGAGAGGCCGAGGCTCATGACCACGACGACCGCGACCTCCCGCGGATCGACCACCGCCGGCAGCTGCGTCAGGTAGAAGAACTCCGCGGGGAACAGGTTCTGTCCGGTCGTTCGCTCGAGCCATTGATGGATGGCCTCGATGTTGTGGCAGAACAGCAAGCCCAGCACGAGGCCGGTCAGGGTGCCGATCGCGCCGATGGTCATGCCGCCGAGGAAGAAGATGCGGAGGATCATGCCGCGCGTGGCACCCATGGTGCGGAGGATCGCGATCCCCCTCGCCTTCTCGCGCACGAGCATGATGAGACCGGAGATGATGTTGAAGGCCGCCACCAGGATGATCAGCGTCACCACGATCGCGTAGAGGTTCCGCTGCAACGCCACGAAATTGAAGAAGCTGGAATTGAGCTGCTGCCAGGGGATCGCCCGGAAATCGAGGCCGACGGCGCGCTGGATCGTGGGCGCCAGCGCTTCCGCGCGCTCGGGATTGTCGAGCCGCACCTCGATCTCGCTCACGGCCTCCGGGAGCCTGAAGTAGAGCTGCGCCGCGTCGAGGGGCATGTAGACGTAGCCGTTGTCGTATTCGAGCATGCCAACGTTGAAGATGGCGACGACGCGACAGGACTTGATCCGGGGCACGGTCCCGAAGGCGGTGGCGGAGCCCTCGGGCGTGATCAGCGAGAGCTGGCCGCCGACGGTGACCCCGAGGCGGCTTGCGAGGCGGTAGCCGATTGCCACGCTGTCGCCGCTGAAGTCGTCGAGGGAGCCCGCTGCGAGCTTGCTGCCCCCGAAGAGTCCGAGCCGCTTGAGGTCATCCTGCTTCATGCCGCGGACGATGGCGCCCGTCGAGGTGTTGCGCGCGGTGACGATCGCCTGGCTGTCGACGAGCGGAACCGCGCTCACGACGCCCGGCACCTTCGCGACCGCCGCCGCGAGCGCGTCGTAATCCGCGATCCGCGCGGCTCGGTTGATGATCGTGACGTGCCCGTTGAGGCCGAGGATGCGGTCGATGAGCTGCTCGCGGAAGCCGTTGAAGATCGCGAGCGTGATGATGAGCGCCATCACCCCCAGCAGGATCCCGATGAGCGAGAACCATGAGACGACGGAGATGAAGCCTTCCTGCCGGCGCGCGCGGAGGTAGCGGAACGCCACCATCCGCTCGAAGGCGCCGAAGGCCATTAGCCGCCCGCCGCGAGGCGATTGAGCGCGGCCTCGGGTGCCAGCTCCTCGCGCCTGCCGGTCTTGCGCTCCTTGAGCTCGACCACCCCTTGCGCGAGGCCTCGCGGGCCCACCGTGAGCTGCCAGGGCAGCCCGATCAGGTCCATGGTCGCGAATTTGGCGCCGGGGGATTCCTCACGGTCGTCGTAGAGCACCTCGACCCCGGCCTTGCGGAGCTTGGCGTAGAGATCGTCGGCGGCCGCACGGCATTTCTCGTCGGCCGCGCGGATGTTGATGAGGGCGACCTTGAAGGGTGCGACGCCCTCGGGCCAGATGATGCCGGCCTCGTCGTGGCTCGCCTCGATGATGGCGCCCACGAGGCGCGAGACGCCGATGCCGTAGGAGCCCATCTCCACCGTGATGGTCTCGCCGTTGGGTCCGGCGACGGTGGCGCCCAGCGGCTTCGAGTATTTGGTCCCGAAATAGAAAATGTGGCCGACCTCGATGCCGCGGGCCTCCACGAGCTGGTCCTTCGGGATCGGGCAGGTCTCGGGCTTGTGCTTGTCGTCGGTCGCAGCGTAAAGGCGCGTCCACTGCTGGAAGAACGGCTCGAGGTCGCTGTCGTAATCGACCTCGACGCCGAGGATGTCGGTCTCGAGCCAGCGCCTGTCGCAGAACACCTGGGACTCCCCGGTCTCCGCGAGGATGATGAACTCGTGGCTCAAGTCGCCGCCGATGGGGCCGGTCTCCGCGCGCATGGGGATCGCCTTGAGTCCCATCCGCGCGAAGGTCCTGAGATAGGCCACGAACATCTTATTGTAGGAGTGCTTCGCGCCCTTGGCGTCGAGGTCGAAGGAATAGTTGTCCTTCATCAGAAACTCGCGCCCGCGCATCACGCCGAAGCGCGGCCGCACCTCGTCGCGGAATTTCCACTGGATGTGATAGAGGTTCTTCGGGAGATCGCGATAGCTCTTGATCGAGCCGCGGAAGATGTCGGTGATCTGCTCCTCGTTGGTGGGGCCGTAGAGCATCTCGCGCTCGTGCCGGTCGGTGATGCGCAGCATCTCCTTGCCGTAATCCTCGTAGCGGCCGCTCTCCTTCCAGAGCTCCGCCGGCTGGATCGTGGGCATCAGCACTTCATGGGCGCCGCTCCGGTCCTGCTCCTCGCGCACGATCCGCTCGACCTTGCGCAGCACGCGGAGCCCCATCGGCAGCCAGCTATAGATCCCCGCGCTCGACTGCCGGACCATGCCGGCCCGCAGCATCAGCCGGTGCGAGACGATCTGCGCCTCGCTGGGTGTCTCGCGGAGGAGCGGCAGGAAATAGAGGGAAAGGCGCATACGGCGAGGCCTCTTGCTGAAAACGCTGGGAACCGCGCGGACTTTAGAAACTATGCCGCGCGCTGTCCATGCACGGGAGTGCCACCGATTTGCCTCGCTCTTGGGTCCCGCGAGTCGAGCGCGGAGATCCCTTCCCTGACCGCTGATTGCATAGGATTTGTCAGCGAATCCGAGCCGTTCTGTAACACCCTGGCCCGGCGCAATGCAGGCGCGCATGATGGCGACGGCGCCCGCCTCCCGAGAGCGCCGGGTGCTCGGCGTTGCCGCGGCCTCGCCTCCCGTCTGCCCCGGCCGAAGCGCCGTCCCATCAGCCGCCCACTAGGCGCGACGCGACGGGAGCCAGGGGGACCATCATGCTCGATCGCTATTTCGGCCTTCGTGAGCACGGCACCAGCGTGCGCACCGAGATCCTCGCGGGCTTCACGACGTTTCTCACCATGGCCTACATCATCTTCGTCAATCCCGGCATCCTGAGCCAGGCCGGGATGGACAAGGGAGCGGTCTTCGTCGCGACCTGCATCGCCTCGGCGCTCGCGACCGCGATCATGGCGCTCTACGCGAACTATCCGCTCGCGCTCGCGCCGGGCATGGGCCTCAACGCCTTCTTCACCTACGGCGTCGTGATGGGCATGCACTACACTTGGCAGGTGGCCCTCGGCGCCGTCTTCATCTCGGGCGTGCTGTTCTTCGTGCTCAGCGTGACCAAAGTGCGGGAGTGGGTCGTCGACGCGATCCCGCAGTCGCAGAAGCTCGCGATCTCCGCGGGGATCGGCATGTTCCTGGCGCTGATCGCGCTCCACAACGCCGGCATCGTCGCGGTGGGGCCGAAGGAGACCATGGTGACGCTCGGCAATCTGAGCGCTCGCGAGACGCTCCTTGCGGTCGGCGGCTTCTGCGTGATGGTGGCGCTCGACCGGCTCAAAGTGCCGGGCGCGATCATCATCGCCATCCTCGGCACCACCGCCGCCGCAATCCTCCTGGGCGTCTCGCAGTTCGGAGGCATCTTCGACACGCCGCCGAGCCTGGCGCCGACCTTCTTCCAGCTCGATCTCGCGGGCGCGCTCAAGGCGGGCGTCGTCACCATCATCTTCGTATTCTTCTTCGTCGACCTCTTCGACAACACCGGAACCCTCGTGGGCGTGGCACAGCGCGCGGGGCTCATCGGCACGGATGGCAAGATTCCCCGCCTCGGCAAGGTCTTCATGGCGGATTCCACGGCGACCGTCGTGGGCTCGCTTCTGGGGACGTCGACGGTCACGAGCTACATCGAAAGCGCGGCGGGCGTGCGCGCCGGCGGCCGTACCGGCCTCGTGGGCGTGGTGGTCGCGATCCTCTTCGTGCTGTGCCTCTTCCTAGCCCCGCTTGCGGGAACGGTGCCGGGCTACGCCACGGCGCCCGCCCTCCTCTTCGTGGGCTGCCTCATGGCCCGCGGCCTTGCCGAGCTCGATTGGGAGGACGTGACGGAATACGTGCCCGCGATGATCACGGCGCTCGCGATGCCCTTTACTTTCTCGATCGCAAACGGCATCGCCCTCGGCTTCGTAACCTTCGCCGCCGTCAAAATCCTTTCGGGTAGATTCAGCGAGGCAAAACCGGCCGTCCTGGTCCTTGCGGTGCTTTTCGTGATCCGCTTCGCAGTGCTGCCGCAATAAGCGGCACATTGCAAAAATTTTATGTCGGATTTGCAAAATCCGCGTGACGTAGGGCGAACTCTCTCGTACACTCCGCGGCGGTCGAGGGGAACGCAATATAATTGCGGATCGGCCCAAGTTCAGGGAGGAATGCTCGCGACGTGGCATCGGGGGAGACTACCGACCAGTCCGAAGAATACAGACCAAGAACGATCTGGATACGGCAAGACTAGATGTGGTCTTGCCGTATTTTTTTACCCGCTAACTGAATACATGAACCTTCCTAGAAATATTTGAACCTAAGTCATTGATTCTTCGTTCCGCGCCCTGTCCGTTGCCACGGTGGATTGAGCCGGCTCACGAGCGCATAGACCGGGCAGCTCGGTACATGAGCGCCCGGGAGATAGCCCAAGCTCATCAGGAATTCGCCGACGATCTCGCCGCCGGTGAAGCGAAAAGTGTCCTTGAACAGCTTGACCCATTTCGGCTTCGGCAGGGGGTGATGGCTGTCGAGCCAAGCGGCGAAGGAGCCGTGCGCCTCGCGGATCGCCTGGAGGCGCCGGGCGTTCTCGATCGCGGCCTCGATCTTGAGGCGGTTCCGGATGATGCCGGCGTCCGCCAGGAGGCGCGTCACGTCGCGGGCGCCGAAAGCCGCCACGCGGTCGATCTCGAAGCCGCGATAGGCCTTTTGGAAAGCCGGCCGCTTGTTAAGGATTGTGAGCCAGGAGAGGCCGGCCTGGTTGATCTCCAGGACCAGCCGCTCGAAGAGCACGCTGTCGTCGCGCGATGGAAACCCATACTCGCGGTCGTGATAGGGCGCGTGGACGGGATGCGAGGGGGCGGCTGCGCAATAGGCGGCACTCATGGCGTCATCACCGGAAGCTCCAGATGTCCGAGGACACGATCAAATAGAGGATGAGCCAGAGCACCGCGCTGATGACGGTCGTCCAGATCGCCTTCGCGCGGAGATTGGGATGCGCCGGCGCGCCCGCGCGCTCGCCCATCTCATCCTCCGCGGGGCGCACGCCGATTGGCAGGATCGCGAAGATCACGATCCACCAGATCACGACATAGCTGGCGATCCCCGTGAGCCAGTTCATCGGCGCTCACACCTGCTCCAGCTCGATGAGGGTGCCGCAGAAATCCTTGGGATGGAGGAAGAGCACGGGCTTGTCGTGCGCGCCGAGCTTTGGCTCGCCGTCGCCGAGCACGCGCGCCCCTTCGGCCTTGAGCCGGTCGCGCACAGCGATGATGTCCTCGACCTCGTAGCAGAGGTGATGGAGCCCGCCCGAGGGATTGCGCTCGAGGAAGCTCTGCACCGGGGAATTGGCGCCCAAGGGCTCCAGGAGCTCGATCTTGGTGTTGGGGAGCGTCACGAAGACCACGGTCACGCCATGCGCAGGGAGCGGCATCGGCGCGGAGACGCTAGCGCCGAGACTTCCGCGATAGATCGCTGCCGCCTTCGCGACGTCCGGCACCACGATCGCCACGTGATTGAGCCGTCCGATCATAGCTCGCCTCCGTTCCGCCCCACCCGCATCACCTGCACCTCCGTCGCAGGCCGCTTGCCGCTCCAGGCCTTGACCGCGCGCCGCACGGCCGCGCGCGCGGCCTCGCTCACGACGGCATCGTCGCGGCGCTCGCGCGGCCCGAGGCGCTTCAGCGCCGCCGCGACCTCCCGGCCGAGCTCCGCCAGGAACGCTGCATCGGGCTCGCCGAGGCCCTGGAGGCTCACCCGCGGCCCGGTCAGCAGCTCGCCCTGATCGCCCAGCACCACCGTCACCACCGCGGCGCCGTTGAAGGCGATCCGGCGCCGGCTCTTCCAGGCCTCGCCGCCGATCGAGAGAAGCTGATTTCCGTCGAGCGCAAGGCGGCCCGTCGCGACCTGGCCAACCGTCGCCGCCGGCAGCGGTCCCAGCCGGACCATGTCGCCGTTGAAAGCGAGGATCGCCTGCGGCACCTGGCAAGCCTCGGCGATGCGCACGTGCTGGCGCAGGTGCCGCGCCTCCCCGTGCACGGGGACGGCGACCGTCGGCCGCACCATCTGATACATCCGCACGAGCTCCTCCTGCGCGGGGTGGCCGGAGACGTGCACGAAGTGATCCTCCTCCGTCAGCAGCTCCACCCCGAGGCTCGCGAGGCGGTTGTGGAGCCGGCCGATCGCGCGCTCGTTTCCGGGAATGATGCGCGAGGAGAAGATCACGGCGTCGCCCTCGCTGAGCACGACATGCGGATGCTCGTCCTCTGCGATGCGCGCGAGCGCCGAGCGCGGCTCGCCTTGGCTTCCCGTGCAGATGTAGACGACCTTGTTGCGCGGGAGAAAGGCGCCCTCCTCGTCGGTCAGGAATGGAGGCACGTCCTCGAGATAGCCGGTCTCGCGCGCGGCGCGCTCGATGCGCCAGAGCGAGCGCCCCACCAAGGCCGTGTGGCGCCCATGCGCCGCCGCCGCCGCCGCGATCGAGGCCAGCCGCGCGACATTGGTGGCGAAGCAAGCGACCGCGACGCGGTTGCGGCACTGCCCCACCAGCGCCGTCAGGGATTGCCGCACCTTCGCCTCGGAGCCTGAATTGCCGGGCCGGAGCGCGTTGGTGGAATCGCAGATCATCGCGAGCACGCCGGCATCGCCGAGGCTTCTGAGTGCCGCCTCGTCCGCGGTCGGCCCCACCAGAGGCTCGGGATCGAGCTTCCAGTCGCCGGTGTGCAGCACCGCGCCGACGGGCGTGCGCACCACCACCGCATTGGGCTCGGGGATCGAATGGGTGAGCGTGATGAGCTCGAGCTCGAAGGGACCCACCGTGAACTTGCCGGACATCGGCACCTCGACGATCGGTACCTCGCCCTCGAGATTCGTCTCCTCGAGCTTCGCGCGCAGCACCGCGGCGGTGAAGGGCGTCGCATAGACCGTGCTTCGGAGCTTAGGCCAGAGATACTGGATCGCGCCGAGGTGATCCTCGTGCGCGTGGGTCAGCACGATCCCCGCGAGGCGGTCGCGGCGCTCCACGATGAAGCCGGGGTCGGGCATGATCACGTCGATCCCCGGCATGGTGTCGTCGCCAAAGGAGACGCCGCAGTCGATCATCAGCCACTGGCCGGCATAGCCGTAGAGATTGAGGTTCATCCCGATCTCGCCGGCGCCGCCAAGGGGGAGAAAGACCAGCTCCTCCGGACAGTTCAGGTCCTCGGGCGCCGTCATTTCCCGGAGTTCTCGCGGTAGATCAGGCGGAGCCCCCAGAGCGTCAGCGTCGGGTCGATCCGCTCGATCACTGAAGTGGCGCCCTCGAAGACCGGCGCGAGGCCGCCCGTGGCGATCACTCCCATGGGGCTGCCGAACTCGCGCTTGATGCGCTCGACCACGCCCTCGACGAGGCCGACATAGCCCCAGAAGATGCCGGACTGCATGCAGTCGACGGTGTTGGTGCCGATCACGCGCTCGGTGCGGCGGATGCGCACGCTCGGGAGCTTCGCCGCGGCGAGATGGAGCGCCGTGATCGAGAGATTGATGCCGGGAGCAATGACCCCGCCGCGGTAGTTGCCCTCGGCATCGACGACGTCGAAGGTGGTGGCGGTGCCGAAATCGACGACGATCTGCGGGCCGGGGTAGCGGTCGTGCGCAGCGGCGGTATTGACGAGGCGGTCCGCGCCAACCTCCTCGGGCCGGTCGACCAGGGCCTTGATGCCGAGCTTGACCCCGGCCTCGCCGACCAGGAGGGGATCGCTCTTGCAATAGCGCCGGCAGAGCGTGATGAGGTTGAAATTCGCCTCGGGCACGACGCTCGCGATGATGGCGGCCTCGATCTGGCCGCGGCTC
>DATKNV010000136.1:0-5094 GCA_035541215.1 Allostellaceae bacterium
TGCAGAACGACATCAAGCGCGTGATCGCCTATTCGACCTGTTCGCAGCTCGGCTACATGTTCGTCGCCATGGGCGCCGGCGCCTATTCGATCGGCATGTTCCACCTGTTCACCCATGCATTCTTCAAGGCGCTGCTGTTCCTCGGCGCCGGCTCGGTGATCCATGCCATGTCGGACGAGCAGGATATCCGCCGCATGGGCGGCATCTGGAAGCATATCCCGCTGACCTATGCCCTGATGTTCGTGGGCAGCCTGGCCCTGGCCGGCATCCCGCCCTTCGCCGGCTACTATTCGAAGGACACCATCCTCGAGGCCGCCTGGGGCGCGGGCACGACCGTCGGTCATGCGTCCTACTGCATCGGCGTCCTGGCCGCCTTCCTGACCGCCTTCTACAGCTGGCGTCTGATCATCGTCGCCTTCCACGGCAAGCCGCGCGCCGACGAGCATGTCATGGCCCATGTCCATGAAAGCCCGCTGGTGATGACCGTTCCGCTGATGGTGCTGGCCGCCGGCGCCATCTTCTCCGGCGTGCTGGGCCACAGCAGCTTCGTCGGCGAGGAGATGGGCGCCTTCTGGTCGAAGGCGATCCTGATCCTCGACAGCCATCATGCGATGGAAGGCGCCGAACATGTGCCGGCCATCGTCAGCCTGCTGCCGACCGTCGCGGGCGTCTCGGGCATCGCGCTGGCCTATCTCATGTACATGTTCGTGCCGGTCCTGCCGGGCCTGCTGGCCCGCGCCATGCCGGGCGTGCACAGATTCGTCTATAACAAGTGGTATTTCGACGAGTTGTACGACTTCCTGTTCGTGCGTCCCGCCTTCCGCCTGGGCCGCGCCTTCTGGCAGGGCGGCGACGGGGCGCTGATAGACGGCGTCGGTCCCGACGGCGTGGCCGCGGCCACCCGGGACATCGCGAAGAGGGTCGGAGCGCTGCAGAGCGGCTATCTCTACCACTATGCCTTCGCCATGCTGATCGGCGTGGCGGCCTTCGTAACCTGGTACATCGTCAAGGTGGGCTGATCAAATGACCAATAACTGGCCTCTCCTGTCCATCGTGACGTTCCTGCCCCTTTTGGGGGCGCTGTTCGTCCTGTCCATCCGCGGCGAAGCCGCCATCGTGGCGCGCAACGCCCGCAATGTGGCGCTGCTGACCAGCCTCGCGACCTTCCTGCTGTCGCTGCTGATCTGGGTCAATTTCGACTCCAACAGCGCCGATTTCCAGATGATCGACCAGGCGCGCTGGCTGCCCGGCTATTCGATCGTCTACAAGATGGGCGTCGACGGCATCTCGCTGTTCTTCGTGCTGCTCTCGACCTTCCTGACGCCGCTCTGCGTCATCGCGAGCTGGCGGTCGATCACGGTCCGGGTCCGGGAATACATGGTTGCCTTCCTCGTCCTCGAGACGCTGATGGTCGGCATGTTCTGCGCCCTCGATTTCGTCGTCTTCTACATGTTCTTCGAGGGCGTGTTGATCCCGATGTTCCTGATCATCGGCATCTGGGGCGGTCAGCGCCGGGTCTATGCGGCCTTCAAGTTCTTCCTCTACACGCTCCTGGGCTCGGTGCTGATGCTGCTGGCGATCCTGCAGATCTACGTCGTCACCGACACCTTCGACATCCCGACCGCGCTCAACTACGACAAGTTCCCGGAGACGATGCAGACCTGGCTCTGGCTCGCCTTCTTCGCGTCCTTCGCGGTCAAGGTACCGATGTGGCCGGTGCACACCTGGCTCCCGGACGCGCATGTCGAGGCGCCGACCGCGGGCTCGGTGATCCTCGCGGGCGTGCTCCTGAAGATGGGCGGCTACGGCTTCATCCGCTTCTCCCTGCCCATGCTGCCGGCGGCGACGCTGCAGTTCACGCCGCTCATCTACGGCCTCAGCATCGTCGCGATCATCTACACCTCGCTCGTGGCGCTGGCGCAGCAGGACATGAAGAAGCTCATCGCCTATTCCTCGGTCGCGCACATGGGGATCGTCACCATGGGCATCTTCACCGTGACCTCCGAGGGCCTGCAGGGCGCGATGTTCCAGATGCTGAGCCACGGCGTCGTCTCCGCCGCGCTCTTCCTCTGCGTCGGCGTCGTCTACGACCGCCTCCACACCCGCGAGATCGCGCGCTATGGCGGGCTCGTGCACAACATGCCGAAATACGCCTTCTGCTTCATGGTGTTCACGCTGGCCTCGATCGGCCTTCCCGGCACCAGCGGCTTCGTCGGCGAGTTCCTCGCGCTCATCGGCGCCTTCGGGCGCAACACCTGGGTCGCGTTCCTCGCGACGACCGGCGTCATACTGAGCGCCGCCTACATGCTCTACCTCTACCGCCGCATCGTCTTCGAGAAGATCACCAAGGAGGACGTGCGCGCCATGCTCGACCTGCATTGGCGCGAGGTCGTGGTCTTCGCGCCGATGCTGGCGGTGGTGCTGTGGATGGGGATATATCCGAGTTCGTTCCTGAAGCCGATGCAGCCGACGCTGGCGCGGGTGATGGACCGGGTCTCGCATCAGGCCGCGTCCAATGGGGACGCGACCCCGCAATTGCAGCTCGCGCAACACTGAGAGAGGCGGGACGTTCCGGCGATGTCGACCAGCGTGGTTCCCGATTTCTTCCCGGTGCTGCCGGAGATGTTCCTGGGTGTGGCGGCCATGGGGCTGCTGCTGCTGGGAGCCTTCCGCGGCGAGCGCAGCGCGAGCCTGGTCTCGTGGCTCTCGATCGCTGCGCTCGTGGTCGCGATGGGGCTGGTGCTCCACGTCGGCGGGAGCCGTCAGATCTCGCTCGAGGGCATGTTCATCACCGACGGCTACGGCGCCTTCATGAAGGTGCTGGCGATCGCGGGCTCCGCGCTCTCGGTGCTGCTCGCCCTCGACTACAACCGCCGCCGCGGCATCGCGCGCTTCGAGTATCCCGTGCTCATCCTGCTGGCGACCGCCGGCATGATGATGATGATATCCGCGCACGACTTCATCGCGCTCTATCTTGGGCTCGAGCTGCAGAGCCTCGCCCTCTACGTGGTCGCGAGCTTCGAGCGCGACTCCCTGCGGTCGACGGAGGCGGGGCTCAAGTATTTCGTCCTCGGCGCGCTCGCCTCGGGCATGATGCTCTTCGGCATATCGCTCATCTACGGCTTCTCCGGGGCCACGAATTTCGAGAGCCTGCAGCACGCGATCCAGGGCGGCGACGCCGCGCATTCCGTCGGTATCGTCTTCGGCATCGTATTCATCGTCGTGGGCCTCGCCTTCAAGGTCTCGGCCGTGCCCTTCCACATGTGGACGCCCGACGTCTACGAGGGCGCGCCGACGCCGGTCACGGCCTTCTTCTCGGTGGCGCCGAAGGTCGCGGCGATCGCGCTCTTCGTGCGCGTGATGCTCGATCCCTTCCACGGCCTCACCAGCGACTGGTGGCAGGTGATCTGGGCGATCTCCGTCGCCTCGATGATCCTGGGCGCGCTCGCGGCCATCACCCAGCGCAACATCAAGCGACTGATGGCCTATAGCTCGATCGGCCACATGGGCTACGCGCTCATGGGCCTCGCGACCGGCACCGATCCCGGCGTGAGCGCCATCCTTTTCTACATGGTGATCTACGTCATCATGAACGTCGGCACCTTCGCCGCCATCCTCTGCATGCGCCGCAACGGCAAGATGGTCGAGGAGATCGCCGACCTCTCGGGCCTCGCGCGGACGCAGCCGGCGCTCGCGGCGGCGATCGGCGTCTTCATGTTCTCGCTCGCGGGCATCCCGCCGCTCGCGGGCTTCCTCGCGAAGTTCTACATCTTCCTCGCGGCCATCGACGCCCGCTACTACGGCCTCGCCATCATCGGCGTCGTCACCAGCGTGGTAGGCGCCTACTACTATCTGCGCATCGTCAAGGTCATGTTCTTCGACGAGCCCGCGCCCGCCTTCGACCGCCCCGCGGGGCCGGTGCTGGGGACGGTGCTCACGCTGACGGCGCTGCTCGTGCTGCTGTTCTTCGTCTATCCCGCGCCCATCGCCGACAGCGCCAAGGCCGCGGCGGCGACGCTCTTCGCGGGATGACCGGCTCCTCCTCTCGCGAGCCCCTGCGCCTGCTCCGCTATGGGGAGCTCGACGGCACGAACGACGAGGCGAAGCGGCTCGCGGATGCCGGCGCCCCGGCCTGGAGCGTGATCGTCGCGGACTCCCAGCGGGCGGGCCGCGGCCGCCGCGGCCGGAGCTGGCAATCGCCGCCCGGAAACCTCTACATGAGCGCGATCCTGCGCCCCTCCACGAGCCTCGCCGCGGCGGCACAGCTCGGCTTCGCCGCTGCGCTCGCGGTCGGTGAGGCGCTGGTGCCGAGTCTGCCGCACGCAAGCGTGCTCTGCTACAAATGGCCGAACGACGTGCTCGTGGACGGCGCCAAGATCGCGGGAATCCTGCTGGAGTCCGCGGCGGGCGCGGGTCAAGGCGTCGACTGGGTGGTGGCGGGGATCGGCATCAACCTGGCGTCCTACCCGCAGGAGACGGTGTATCCCGCGACCTCGCTTGCCGCGCTTGGGGGGAGCGAAGTGTTGCCGGATAGGCTATTGCCGGAGCTCGTGGATGCGCTTCGGGCTTGGGTCGAGCGGTGGGAGGCTGAGGGATTCGAGCCGGTCCGCCGCGCCTGGCTCGAGCGAGCGCTGGGCCTTGGCGGCTCGCTCGGCGTAAGGCTGCCACGGGAAAGCGTCACGGGGCGCTTCGTCGATCTCGATCGCGATGGGGCCTTGCTGCTGGAGACTGCGACGGGCCCGCGCCGCATCGCCGCCGGCGAGATCTTCTCGGCTGCGGCCTAGCAAGGGAGGCAGTCGTGCTTCTCGCCATCAACGCCAACAACACCAATACCGTCTTTGCGGTCTGGCAAGGCGACACGCTCCGCGGCTCCTGGCGGACCGCGACCGAGGCGAAGCGCACGGCCGACGAGTACGTGGTCTGGTTCGATCACCTCCTCGCGCTCGAGGGGCTGAGCCGCGGCCAGATCGAGGCCGCCATCATCGCGAGCGTCGTGCCCGAGGCGAATTTCAACCTCATCACGCTCTGCCGGCGCTATTGCAAGAGCGATCCCCTCCTGGTCGGCGAGGCCGGGGTCAAGCTCGGCATCAAGGC
>DATKNV010000137.1:0-7024 GCA_035541215.1 Allostellaceae bacterium
CGGCAGCGCCCCTCACGGATTGGCGACGAGGGCGCTGTAGCCGTTCCAGACGATCTGGATGCCGATGCAGAGCAGGATGAAGGCCGAAAGCCGCATGACGACGTTGGTCCCGCTCGGACCGAGCGCCGCCACGATGCGCTCGGCGAAGCGGTAGCAGAGAAAGATCGTGAGCGCGATCCCGAGAATGCCCGCGACCGCGCCGCCCGCGAGAAGGGCGAGGTGCTCGAGACCCGGCGGCACTCTCGGCCGCTGGCTCCCCAGGGTGATCGCCACCGAGATCGAGCCGGGACCGACGGTGAGCGGCATGGTCAGGGGATAGAACGCATCGATGCGAGAGGTCGCGCCCTCGGCTCCGGCGGCGCGCCGCCGATCCGGCATTTCGTCATCGGAGTTGAGCAGCTTCCAGGCAAAGGCGATCACCACCAGGCCCCCGCCGACGCGCAGCACGGGCAAGGTGATGCCGAAGAACTCCAGGACGTGCGAGCCCACGAAGAGCGAGCCCAGCAGCAGGAAGAAGCCGTTGACGGCGACCCGGGCGGCGGCCGCATGACGCTCGTCCGTCGCCATCTGCTGGGTCAGCGCCAGAAACAGCGGCGCGCCGCCCACGGGATTGACGATCGGAAAGAGCCCCGCATAGACCAGCAGAAAGGAACTGACGGCGTCCTTCATCGCGCGAAGCCGGAAGTGCGCGCGAGCCGGGCCTGGGCCGCGAGACGGATGGGCGCGTTGACCGCGCCGAAGCCGCGATAGCCGCGGCGCTCGACGATCTCGAAGAAGAAGCCGCCCGCAAGCGTGCGCGTGTAGACGTGGAAGAACTCCGCGCCGCCCTCGCGGTCGTAGAGGAGGTTGGCGGAGCGCAGGCGCGCGATCTGCTCCTCCGTCAAATCCGTGCGCGCCTCGAGGTCGGCGTAGTAGTTCTCGGGAATCGGCAGGAGCTCGACGCCGCTCGCCTTGAAGCGCTCGAGCGTCGCGAAGATGTCGCGCGAGGCGATCGCGATCTGCTGCAGGCCCGAGCCGAAGAAATCGTCGAGGAAGCGGGCCGCGAGCGTGTGCCGGCTCTGCGAGGAATTGAGGACGAGGCGGACGCCGCCGTCCTCGGTCTCGACCGCCTGGCTCTGCACCACCCCGCCGGGATCGATCACGTCCTGCACGGGCCGCGGCCTCAGGTCGAGGAGCGAGGTGTAGAAGAGAAGCCAGCTCAGCATCTCCTCGTATTCCATCGATTGCGAGAGGTGATCGAAGCGGGTGAGGCCCGCGTCGGCGTGTCCCCCGGTGTCGACGGGGAGGAAATCCACCTCCCAGAGATCGCCGAGCCGGGTCTTGCGATCGACGAAATAGATGAGGCTGCCGCCGAGGCCGCGCACGGCGGGGATGTCGAGCTCGCCCGGCCCCACGGCGCCGCGGAAGGGCTGGTCCAGGAGCTTCACCGCGCGATCGAGCGTCTTCGAGGCGTCGTCGACGCGGAGCGCCATCGCGCAGACCGAGGGCCCGTGCGTGATGTTGAAGGAGTGCGCGAAGCCCTCCTTCTCCTGGTTCACGACGATGTTGACGTCGCCCTGCCGCCAGCGCGTCACGTCCTTGGAGCGGTGCCGTCCCGCGAGCGCGAAGCCCAGGCCCTGCAGCACCGTCTCGAAGGAGGCGGCGGAGGCCGCGTCCATCGCGAATTCCAGAAACTCGATCCCCTCGACGCGCGAGGGCGGCGGCAGCGGCGGCACCTCCGAAATCTCGGCCCCGGTCCGCTTGCGGAGATTATCGAGCGTGAAGAGCACCGAGCGCTGGCCGTCGATCGCGACGCCGCGCGCGGAGCCCGCGCGGAAGCGGTCGCTGAAGATCTCGAGCGAGAGCAGGCCGTCGAAGCCCGTCGCCTGGAGCGCCGCCATGAAATCGCCGATGGCGAGATCGCCCTGGCCGGGGAAGCAGCGGTAGTGCCGGCTCCAGGAGAGATAGTCCATGTCGAGCCTCGGCGCGTCCGCGACCTGCACCAGGAAGATGCGATCGCGGGGGATCGCGCGGATCGGCTTCAGATCGGTGCCGCGCGCGAGGATGTGGAAGCTGTCGAGGACGAGGCCCACGGCGGGATGGTCCGCGCGGCGCACTACCTCCCAGGCGTCGCGGTAGTCGTTGACGTGCCGGCCCCAGGCCAGCGCCTCGAAGGCGACGCGCATCTTGCGCTTGGCCGCGCGCTCGCCGAGCTCGCGGAAATCGGCGGCGGCGCGGTCGATCCCGCCGAGCGAATCCGGGGCGACGTTGCTGCAGACCATCAGGAGATCGCAGCCGAGCTCCGCCATCAGGTCGAACTTCCGCTCCGCGCGCGCGAAGGCCTTGGCGCGCTGCGGCTCCGGCATGCCCTCGAAATCGCGGAAGGGCTGCAGCACGACAGGAACGAGGCCGAGCGCGCGGACGCGCTCGCCGACGGCGCGCGGCGTGTCCTCCGCGGAGAGCAGGTCGTTCTCGAAGATCTCGACGCCCGTGAAGCGCGCCGCGGCGATCGCCTCGAGCTTCTCGCTGAGAGTGCCCGGGAGGCAGACGGTGGCGATCGCGGTGCGCATGGGACTAGAGCCTGTGGAAATGCCGCAGCATGCGCTCGGCGTCGGGCTCGATCCCCGTGAAGAGGCGGAAGGCGTCGACCGCCTGGAAGACCGCCATCCCGCCACCGCCCATGGTGCGGCAGCCCAAGGCGCGCGCCCGCCGCAGCAGCTCGGTCTCGATCGGAAAATAGATGATGTCCACGACCCAGAGATCGGGCCGGAGCAATCGGGCATCGACCGGCGTTCCCGGATATTTCTCCATGCCGACCGGGGTCGCATTGACGATCCCGTCGGCGTGGGCGATCGCTTTTTCAGCGGAGTCCGCGGTCGCGGCCCGGCCGGCGCCGAAGCGATGGCAGAGCTCGCGGGCGAGCCGCCCGGCGCGGGCGCGGTCGGTGTCCACGAGCTCCAGCCGCTTGACGCCCTGACCCATGAGCGCGTGCGCGACGGCCGCTCCCGCCCCGCCCGCGCCCATCTGGAGGACGCGCTCGCGCGCGGCGTCCGGCAGCTCGCGCCGGAAGCCCTCGGCGAAGCCGGAGACGTCGGTGTTGTGGCCGGTGGCGCGTCCATCGGGTCCGAAGACGACGGTGTTGACGGCCCCGATGATGCGCGCGTCCTCGGAGAGCCCATCGAGGAGCGGGACGACCGCCTGCTTGCAGGGATGCGTGACGTTGAGCCCCGCGAAGCCGAAGCGCCGCGCCGCGGTCAAGAGCTCCGGCAGCGCCGCCTCGGTGAGGCCCAGCACCGTCAGATCGACGAGCTTGTAGACGTAGTTGAGCCCCAGCGAAGCACCCTCCGCCTGGTGCAGCGGGGGCATGCGCGAGGCCTGGATTCCCGCGCCGATCAGACCCACGAGCACCGAGCGCGGCGCACCCCCGGGGGACGCGGCGCTCCCTGCGATTTGCGGAGTCTCGGCACTATCCATGGCGGGCCTCGCGGGACGGTCTCGGACGAAGGCACCCGGCGGAAGTAGACCCGAATCCGCCGAAGCTTGCACCAGCGAATCCCCGGGGACACCTTGGGAGGGCGTGGCTATCATGGCGGCGCAGGCAGCTCGCATGCGCATAGAAGAACGTCTCGAGAAGCTGAAGATCGCGCTCGCGCCCGTCAGGGCGCCGACGGCGAATTACGTCCAGGCGAAGCGCGTGGGCGACCTCCTCTATCTCGCCGGCAACGATCCGCTATACCCGGACGGGAGGCTCGCCAGGGGAAAGCTCGGCGCCGACATGAGCGTCGAGGAGGGCTATCGCCACGCGCGCCAGGTGGGGCTCGTGCTGATCGCCGCCATGAAGGAGGCGCTCGCCGGCGATCTCGAGCGCGTGGTCGCGATCGTCAGGGTGCTGGGCATGGTGAACGCCGCGCCGGGCTTCGAGGATCATTCCGCGGTCGTCGACGGCTGCTCCGATCTTTTCCTGGAGGTCTTCGGCGAGCGTGGCCGTCACGCGCGCTCCGCCATCGGCACGAGCTCGCTCCCCGG
This sequence comes from Allostellaceae bacterium, assembly GCA_035541215.1. GTDB lineage: Bacteria > Pseudomonadota > Alphaproteobacteria > ATCC43930 > CGMCC-115725 > DASZHJ01. Next base: position 4,006 of record DATKNV010000137.1, read on the forward strand.
GGGCATTCCCGTCGAGATCGAGGCCGTCGTCGCCGTCAGGTAGCGGGGGCGCGGGTGGCCTACCCCTCCGGGCGAGCCCGGCACGACAGCGCCTCCACCGAAAGAGTCGCCGGCAGCTTGCCGCGCCCTCGACCCTCGCGAGATTCGTCGGCAGGGCTGACCTAAATCAATTTGCGCGTTGAGCCGCCGGCGTATGCCAAAGCCTCCGGTTTCTCGGATGAGCGCTGCCGATCGATGTTCCACGTGCCGGCGGGGACGGCGGCCTCGCGGTCCATGTCCGCTGGCCAATGATGGAGAAGTCCCGTGATCCCAACTCGAACCGAATGGCGCTTCGGGCGCCTGTTGAAGTCGATGGCGGTCGTAGGCGGTATCGCGCTGCTTGCGAGCTGCACGAGCTATTCCGAAACGCCCCAGATGAAGGGCAATCCCAACACCGAGGGCATGTCGACGGGCGATGCCCAGAAAGCGCTGAAGGGCGGCACCGGGTTCACCGACGTCATCGCGAAGAGCTACTACGACATGTCGCAGACGCGCTTGACGAGCAAGGATTACGTCGACGCCGATTTCTTCGCCCGCAAGAGCCTCGCGTCGTCGAAGGGCGAGGTCGTTCTGCCCGAGGACAACAAGCGTTGGGCCATTCCCGGTCAGGGCGACATGCAGACCCGGACCCAGATGGACCAGCAGCGCACGCGCCTCATCGCCGCTCTCGACGGCGGCGGCCGGACGAGATACCCGACTCTCGCCGCTCGCGCCCAGGTGAACTACGATTGCTGGATCGAGCGCACGGAGATGAACTACCTCAAGGAATGGCACGGCCAGTGCTACAACGACTACATGTCGGCCGTCGCGGATCTCGAAGTGGCGCTGCATCCGCCGTTCAACGTCTATTTCGATACCGGCAGCAGCAAGCTCAATGCCGCTGCAATGCAGACCGTGAGTCAGGCGGCGACTGGGTTCCCGAAGGAAGGAACGTGGCGTTATCAGCTCGTCGGCCATACCGACCGGCAGGGATCGCCCGCCGCGAACCTCAAGCTCTCGCAGGCGCGTGCCGAGGCCGTGCGCAAGGCGCTCGTGGCCGCCGGCGTTTCCGCCGACCGCATCGACGTCAATGCGACCGGCGAGGAGCATCTGCCGGTCGCGACCGCCGATAACGTCAAGGAGCAAAAGAACCGCGTCGTCGAGATCTGGGGCAAAGTGCCGGGCGTGACGCAGACGTCGAGCCGCTGAACTCGGCATCGCAGGTAGATCTCGTTCCCTGCCCCCGTTGACGCGCGGGGGCAAGGACCTCGGGCCCGGCGCCATCGGCACCGGGCCCCTTCTTTATCTCCAGCGTGATTCGCGGCGTGACCGGGCGCGTCAGCGTCGGCCGCCGCCCCTTCCCCCGCCTCCGCCGCGGAAGCCGCCGCCGCCGGCGCGAACCGCGGGGCGCGGCATCGGCGTCGGCGATGGCGTGGCGATGGGCTGCGACGGCCGCGGCGGCGCGGGGTTCGCGATCGGGTGCGCGGGGTGCGGAGGCGCATTGGGCGGCAGCGCGATCGGATGCTCCGGATGCGGCGGCGGGGGGCCGATGTCGTCCGGACGATCGACGCAGCAGCCCTGCCAATACCAGGGGTCCTGGTAGTAATAGGTGTCGCCATAATAGCCGGGGCTCGACGAGCCTTCGGTGCCGCAGCCCGCCATGAGCAGGACCGCGGCCGCCGCGGCAGTCGCCGCCGCGCGCAGAGCCCGATTCATGAGCCGCGTCATTGGATCGGCCCCCTCGGATCGACGCGCACCTCCCAATCGACGATGCCGACGACGCCGCCCAAGGGATCGGAGATCACCGCGAGCTTTCCGTCGAGGAGATCGGGACGCGGCTCGACGACGACCTTTCCGCCCGCGCGCCGGACGCGGTCCAGCGTATCCGGCACGTCCTCGACGAGGATGTAGGGAAGCCAGCCCGCGCCGGCCTTGCCGGGCGGCAGCAGCACGATCCCCGCGCGCGCGAACCCCTCGGCCGAGAGCACCCAGCGGCGGCGGCCGGAGGCGGTCGTGCTCTCGCTCACGGCGTAGCCGCCGAGGCCCGCATAGAAGCTTGCGGCCTTGGCGGGATCGGGCGCGAAGAGATCGAGCCAGAAGACGTCGCCGTCGGTGACGGGATCGTCGGGGGGATCGCCGTCGCTCGCGGCCAGGACGCCGAAGACCGCGCCCTCGGGATCGCGGAAGACCGCATGCGTGCCGCGCCCCGCGACCGTCTTGGGCGCGAGCAGCACCTCGCCGCCGTGCTCCGTCACGTATTGCGCGGCCTTCGCGGCGTCGGGGACGGACATGAGCGCGAGCCAGCGCGAGCCCGCCAGCGCGCCCGGCGGCCGCGCGTGGCGGAACATGCCGCCGATCTTGCCGCCCTCGTGCTCGATGAGCGTGTAGGAGGCGGGTGCGTTCTCGACCGGGCGAAACTGCCAGTCGAAAACCGCACCATAGAATTCGCGCGAGCCCGCGAGGTCCTCGGTCGCGAGGTCGAACCACACGAACTTGCCCGGATAGGTGCGGCCGTTCTCGCCGTCGGGACCGAGGGGCGATGCCTCGGCGAGCGTGCTCAGGAGGGCGAAGACGACGGCCAATGCCAAGCGCGAGATCATGGAGAGGCGCTCCTTTCGTTGGGGCGCAGCGTGCCCGCTCCGTCACGCCGGCGCGGTCGCGGAAGGAAGCCCATGGAAAGGAAATGGCGCGATCGCACGCCGCCCCTAGCCGGAAAGACGACATCGCCGCGACCGGCGCAACACCTTGGTATGCGTCACCGCGAGCGGCCGACGACCTCCGCTGCTCAGTTGTTGAGCGTCGAACCCGTGTGCTGCCGGAATAACATGCGCGAAATCGTGCCTTTCCGCAGGCCGACGGACAAAGTATAGTAATTTTCAACCGTGCTCTTGGCGCAATGGCGGAGGGGTCCATGCGGCTTCGCAGGTTCAAGACCACGACGGCTTTGGGGAGCCTGACAGCGACGGTCGCGTTGCTCGCGGGCATCGAGGGCGCGGCGGCG
>DATKNV010000138.1:0-24321 GCA_035541215.1 Allostellaceae bacterium
CAAGGGTGCATCAACCGCGCGTCGGTCGGATGGGCGATGGCCTTGGGCTGCACCGTCGTGTCCACCGCCACCCGTTCGAGGTCCTTGGTGCCGAGCGCCCCGGTCTCGTGTGCGATCCGCAGGCTTTCCTCAAGGAGCGCCGCGCGTCGTCCAGGCGCTGGCGCCAGCGGGTCAACGACGTCCGGTCGAAGCGCAACTCGTGGCGAAAAACACGCTCGCCGCAAAAATACTGGAAATACGGGTTCTCCACCCAGCAGGCACACTGCACTTCGTCAAAGAGCGAGTGCATGTGCTTGAGGATGAAGAGGCCCGCCACTAGCCGCGTCGGCAGCCCCGGTTGGCCCGGACCCGGTGTGCACACCCGGCTGAAACGCCCGTCCAGAAAGCCCCAATCGATCTCGCCCGCCAGCCGCACCAGCGGGTGGCCCATGTCGATGATCTCCTCGAGCGCCGGACGCAGCAGGTCCTTCTGTCGATCGTCTCGCGGTCTTGCCATGGGCACTCCCCGACGCCGTTCACCGGCCTCAAGGGAATCACGAACCGCCGAAAACCGGAATCCCAAATCGCAAGAAATCGCCGTCTCGCGCCCGCTTTCTTGCAAAATCGATTACTCGATCTGCGCGACTCATGCCCGTGTATCAGCGCAATCCGAAATCTTCACGGGCGACTCGCTACATCGACACGCTACGAACATCGCCCGGCCGTTGCGCCGGGCGATGCCGCGTTCGTGTCCGACCGGTGTCCGAAAAGCGCTCGTCCGCGAGTGTCGGGAGTTATCCCGATCGTGCCGCGCATCGGTGCCGTTTGACCTTGTCGGAGGTTGCAGCTACGCAATGACCTCGCGAGCGGCGCGCGTTTGAGCTCCCGCGCCTCGTCGCCCGACTCAATGAGGGAAGCGATGGCGAAGATTCGATGGATAAAGAACGTCGACTGGGTAATCGCTTGGAACAAGGCAAGCGGCCGCCAAGGATACCTCCAGAACGCCGATATCGTGTTCCGCGGCAACACCATCGAGTTCGTGGGTCGAAATTACAGCGGCGCGGCCGACGAGACCATCGGCGGGAAGGGGCTGCTGGCGATGCCGGGTCTGGTGGATATCCATTCGCATCCGAGTACCGAGCCGTTTTACCGCGGCATTCGCGAGGAGCACGGGGTTCCTCAGATGTACATGTCGGGGCTTTATGAGCGCTCGCTCGCATTCTCGCCCGCCATGGAGGGGCGGCGCGTCGGTGCCGAGGTCGCCTATTGCGAAATGCTCCGTACCGGCATCACCACCGTCGCCGATCTCTCGGCCATCTATCCCGGCTGGATCGATATCGCGGCAAGAAGCGGTCTCCGCGTCTATCTCTCGCCCGCTTACGCGTCGGCACGCTGGTACCTAGAGAACGAGTGGGAACTCAAATATCGATGGGATGAGGGAGGCGGAAAGACACGCTTTCAAGAAGCGCTGCGGCTCATCGACGAGGCCCGGCGCCACCCCTCCGGCCGCCTCTCAGGCATGGTCGGCCCCGCCCAGATCGACACCTGCACGGCGGATCTCTTGCGCGAGAGTCGCACGGCGGCACAGGAGCGCGAGCTGCCGTTCACCACGCATTGCGCGCAAAGTGTCAACGAATTCGCGGAGATCGTGAATCGGACCGGCAAGACACCGATCCAGTGGGCCGAGGAAATCGGCATTCTCGGCCCCGGCACGATTCTCGGCCACGCGATCTTCATCGACGAGCATTCTTGGCTTCATTGGCACAGCCGGGAAGACTTGCAAACGCTCGCGGGCACCGCGACGTCGGTCGCCCACTGCCCCTCCCCGTTTGCCCGCTACGGGCAAATGCTCGAGAACTTCGGTCGCTATCGGCGGGCGGGCGTCAATCTCGGGCTCGGCACTGACGTCGCGCCGCACAATCTGATCGAGGAGATGCGGCTCGCCGCAATTCTGGGACGCATTGCCGCCGAGGACATCCGAGCGGTGACGACCGCCGACCTTTTCCATGCCGCAACAGTGGGTGGCGCCGATGCCCTCGGACGCGATGATCTCGGCCGCTTAGCGCCCGGCGCGAGGGCCGACATCGTTCTGGTCGATCTCAAGCACCCCTTCATGATGCCGGCGCGCGACCCGCTCAGATCTCTTGTCTACACCGCCGCCGACCGCGCCGTCCGAGACGTCTATATCGATGGAACGAAGGTCGTCGAGAACGGTCGCGTGCTCACTCTCGATCACGGGACGGCACTCGAGGCGCTCGTGGAGGCGCAACGGCGGATGGAAGCTTCCGTTCCGGATCGGGACTACAGGAAAAGAAAGGCGGATGAGATCGTGCCGCTCAGTCTCCCGCTGATTCCCTAGCGTTCATCGCATCGGGTGTCCCTCGATCGCGGCCGCCGGCGGCGAATTCGCGGGATCGAGACAGCGCTGGACGTAGCCCGCGACCATCGGCGCCCAAAGCGTCCACATCTTGCGTAGCTCGGCGATGGGGACGTCGGAGCAGTCGACCCGGAGGTCGATGGGCGGGAAGGGGACGTTGGGTTGAGCCACTTTCAGCGCCGCAGAGCGAAGCGGGAACGCCTCTCCACCGGCATCGAGGCCGTATTCCAGTGCCATGAGCAGCCGGTCGGACAGCGGCTTGCCAGGGGCTGCCAGAAAACCCTTCATCATCGCGCCCACGACCGAATCATTGGCGAGACCATTGCCGATCGCGATGGCGCTTGGGCCGAGCTCGGATCCTTTGGCGAGCGTGCAGTGCGCGCCCGTGAACTCCGCCACTCGGCCTTCCCGGTCCAGTACCGCGAGTTGGCGCCATGCGCTGTGTGGCGTGGACGCGACCATTTCGGAAAGCGCCTGCTGCGCAGACCGCCCCGCCTCTAGGCTCTTCAACCCGACTGCGCCGAGGCGCGGATCCGATCGAGCCTGCGAAAGGACGACGCCCAGCCCCGGCGCAACGAACGGGGCGCGGCCGCCCGCGGCCATGCTCGAGGTCGCGAGAGCGCAGCCGAACTCGCGGGTACGTTTGCAGAGTCCTGCGATCGAGAACGTCATTTCGATTACTCCCTCAATGCGCGTGCGTCCGCGCCCTTTGCCCGCGTTGGTTTCCGATATTGCATCGGTGGCAACGGCGGGACGGCGCGCGTTCGGACTCGAATTGCAGCATGGCTTGGCTGTCGGACGCCAGAGGTGACTTGCACGGCCGCGAGACGAGGGCGGGAAAAATCGAATGATGGCGAGAAACGGCACTATCCGCGGGAGCGGCAGTCACTCGGAGTGGGGATGGCTCGCAGGGTTTTGGGATGGTATATGGCAAATATACGATTTTGCCCGATCGGGGGCTGCATGCGTCGGGAGACACGAGGCGGGCGGCTTGTTCTCGAGAGGCTGACGAAGCTCTACCCGAGCTTCACGGCGGTGAACGGCATCGACCTCGACGTCGGCGCCGGGGAATTCCTGACGCTGCTGGGGCCTAGCGGCTCGGGCAAGACCACCACGCTAATGATGGTCGCGGGATTCACCGCGCCGTCGAATGGTCGAATCCTTCTGAACGGAAACTCCATCGGGGGACTTGCGCCCGAGCGGAGGAACATCGGCGTCGTCTTTCAGAACTACGCTCTCTTTCCCCATATGAACGTCTTTGACAACGTGGCGTTCCCGCTTCGGATGCGCGGCCGACCCAAAGCAACGATCGAGGAGCGCGTCACGTCGGCGCTCCGCTTGGTGCAGTTGGGCGGGCTCGGCGAGCGAATGCCGCGCCAATTGTCGGGCGGGCAGCAGCAGCGCGTGGCCTTCGCGCGAGCGCTCGTCTTCGACCCAGACCTTCTCCTGATGGACGAGCCGCTCGGCGCCCTCGACAAGAACCTGCGGGAGCAGATGCAATTCGAGCTGAAGCGGCTTCATGGCGAGCTCGGAATCACGATCCTCTACGTCACGCACGATCAAGAGGAAGCGCTGACCATGTCCGATCGCGTGGCGCTCATGAACCGAGGCTCGATCGAGCAGCTCGGCAGCGCGGAGGAGCTCTACGAGCATCCGGCAAACCGCTTCGTCGCCGAGTTCATCGGTGAGTCCAATGTGATCGAGGGACGTGTCGAGAAGAGCGAGCGCGCGAAAGAGGCCTGGTTCCTGACCAACACGGGGATGAGGCTTCCGGTCTCGCTGGATCGGGGGTTCGAATCGCTGGGCGACGGGGATCTCCTCGTGCTGAGACCCGAGAAGCTCTCGCTCGACACCCGATCCGAGGCGGCGCGGTCCGGGAGCGGCATCGCGGGCCGGGTGGTCGAGCTCGTCTATGTCGGGGACTTCACGCGCTATCGAGTGGAAGCGGATGGCGGCCTCTGCCTGACCGTCAAAATGCAGAACAATCGAAGCGTACCGCGCGCGCGCGAGGGCGAGCCGGTCTTCATCGTCTACGATCCCGCGGACGCGCGCGTGATGTCCCTATAAGCCGCCGGTTTCCGGCGGCAGCCGCATCGTTCAACGGGGACGATGCCCTAGGAAGGGAGGTTGGCAATGAAGAGGCGTCAATTCCTGTTGGCTTCGAGTGCCGCCGCATTGGCGACGGCCGGACCGTTCTTTCACGTGCGGCCCGCACGCGCCGACAAGGGCGAGCTCGTCGTCGTAAGCTGGGGCGGCGACTACGATCAGGCGTTACGGGACCTGGTATTCCCGGCCTTCGAGAAGACCACGGGCTACACCGTCAAGCTCGATGCGCCGCCGGAGACCGCGAAGGTGAAGGCGATGGTCCAGAGCGGCAACGTGAGCTGGGACGTCATCATGACCGATATTCCGGCGGTGCTTACTCTGATGAAGGACAATCTGCTCGAGCCCTTGGACTACTCGGCGATCGACAAGGCGAAGCTCGATCGCATTCCCAAGGAGCTGCAGCGCTCGCATGCGCTGGGGCAGCGCATCTACTCCTTCAACATCGTATACAACACGAACCAGCTGCCGAAGGCGAAGCATCCCCGCAATTGGGCCGAAGTTTGGGACCCGAAGGGATTTCCGGGCCTGCGCACGTTCAACTTCCAGGGCGGAATCGAGCCGCAGCTCGAAGTCGCTCTCATGGCCGACGGCGTGCCGATCGACAAGCTCTATCCGATCGATGTCGAGCGCGCCTGGAAGATGTACGACAAGCTGCGGCCGCTGGTCGGCAAGTGGTACACCTCCCACGCCCAGGCGATCCAGCTCATCAGCGCGGGCGAGGCGGCCGTGGGTTGCACGATCGGTCCGCGGGGCATCGCCGCCAAGCATGGCGGCGCACCGATCGACGTCGAATACAACCAAGGGAAGCTCGCCTCCGACAACTGGTGTCTGGTCAAGGGCGTCCGGAACAAGAAGGTCGCCATGGAGTTCATCAACGCCGCCATCGACGGAAAGGCGCAGGCGGGCATTTCACAACGAGTGCCCTACGGACCCAGCAACGGCGGCGCCTTCGAGTTCCTGTCGGCGCCGCAAGCGGCGGATCTCAACACGTCGCCGGAGAACATCAAGGAGCAGTTCTGGCAGAACGTCGAGTGGTGGGCCGCGCCCGGGCCGGACGGCAAGACGCCGCGCGAGTCTCAGGCGGAGCGGTTCGCCAAGTGGATGGTCAATGGCTGAGCGCGCTCAATCGATGCACGCTGCCGTCGCAACCGGTCTCGCACGTGTCTGAGGCGAGGCTCATGACGGTCTCGACAGCGAGCCGCGGCTTCTGGCGGTCCCGGGAGGGCATGCTGGTCCTCCCGGCGCTCGCGTTCTACGTCCTCATATACCTCTATCCGCTCTCGCGGCTCGGCGCGTGGAGCCTCTTCGACGACGGGTTCACGCTGCGCTTTTATGCAGAGCTCTTCAGCGAGCCCACCTATTTCAAGGCGCTCAGGAACACGCTCGAGATCAGCGTGCTCGTGACGGTGATTTGTCTCATCCTGGGCTATCCGCTCGCCTATCTGATGGCGACCACTACTTCCTCGGCGCGGCGCGTCTTGATGATACTGGTGCTCGTGCCGTTCTGGACGAGCATCCTCGTCCGTACCTTTGCCTGGATCGTCATTCTCGGGAACAACGGGCTCGTCAACCGAGCGGCGCTCGCTGTCGGGGTGACCGACCATCCCCTGAAGCTGCTCTTCAACATGATCGGCGTCCAGGTCGGAATGGTGCATGTCCTGCTGCCGTTCATGGTCTTTCCGCTCTATGGCGTGATGTCGCGCATCGATGCAAGCGTCGTCCGCATCGCTCGCAGCCTCGGCGCCACTCCTGCACGCGCATTCCTCCACGTCTTCCTGCCGCTGAGCCTGCCGGGTGTCGCGGCCGGCTGCGTGCTCGTCTTCCTCCTCGCGATCGGCTTCTACGTCACGCCCGCGCTTCTTGGAGGACCCGGCGAGATTACCCTCGCGACCATGATAGACATGATGATCAATACTCTTCTCAACTGGGGGCTTGCCGCCACGCTCGGCATCCTTCTCCTTGTCGTGGTCGGTGCCATCTTCGTGCTGTTCAGCAGGCTGATGGGCCTCAGCCGGATCACCGGCGCAGGCGGCGAGCCCGCGCGATGACGACCGATCGCGTCCTTCCCGGCCGGGTCGCGCTGTGGATCTTCTGCGTCCTTCTGCTCGCGTTTCTGATCGCGCCGATCCTGGTGATCATTGTCACGTCCTTCAACGACTCCACCTATCTGGAATTTCCCCCGCACGTTTTTTCGCTGCGCTGGTATGCAAACTTCTTTACGTCGGCGCATTGGATCGAGCCGACCCTCCTGAGCGTGCGAATCGCGGTCGTAACGATGGTATCCGCGACGATCCTGGGGACGGCCGCGGCGATCGGCATCGTTCGAGGCCGCTTCCGCGCTAAACGAAGCCTCGAGCTCTTCTTCGTCTCGCCGATGGTCGTTCCGATCGTGGTGCTGGCACTAGGGCTCTACTTCATGTTCTCGGGCTACCACCTGCTCGATACGCCGGTCGCGCTTGTGCTCGGCCACACCGTGATTGCGACGCCCATCGTCATCGTGATCGTCATGGCCGCACTTCGCGTGACCGATCCGTCGGCGGAGCTCGCAGCAAGAAGCCTCGGTGCGACCTATTGGCGGGCCCTTTGGTTCGTGACGATCCCCTCCATCAAGGCTGCCGTTCTCTCAGGCGCCGCCTTTGCGTTTCTGATTTCTTTCGACGAGGTGGTCGTCGCGATCTTTCTCGGGGGGCCCGACGCGACCACGCTTCCCAAGAGAATGTGGGAAACTATCCGCTTCGAGATCGACCCGACGCTGACGGCTATATCGTCGCTACTGACCTTGGTTGCCGTTTTCGTTCTCGTTGCCGTCGAGCTCGCGCGCCGCACCGCCGGCGGCGGCGACAAGGCCTGAGACTCGATTGGAAGCGCAAGCGATGGCAACCGCTCTCGTCAAGAATGCGAGCTGGGTCGGCATGCGCCCGCGCCGCAACCTGCGATTTACGCGGGGAGACTGACGGTGGGAAGGAGAAGCTCCACGGTTGCGCGCGTCATCGCGCCGGCTGCGCATGCACCGGCGGGCTTGCCGGAGCCGGATTCGGAGGTTCGGCGCCGGGACGACGAAAGCCTCGCGGAATTCGCCTATCGGCGGATCGAGGACCTCATCGTCTCGATGGAGCTGAGGCCGGGCGCGTGGATCTCCGAGCCGGAGATCTGCCGCCGCCTCGAGCTCGGCCGGACCCCCGTAAGAGAGGCGCTCATGCGGCTCGCGGCAGAGCGTCTGCTCGTGCAGCGTCCGCGGCGCGGCATGATCGTCTCCGAGATCGACATTCCCGGGCATCTGATGGCGCTGGAAACGCGGCGCGCGCTCGAGCTCACGCTCGTGAAGGCAGCCGCGCGGCGGAGGTCCTCGCAAGACATCGGGCGGTTGCGGGAGATCGTGGGCGAGTTCCAACGCCTTCTCGGGAGGGGGAAACCGGTTCCGCTCATGCGCATCGATCGTGCGTTCATCGGCCACCTCATCGAATGCTCGAAGAACCCCCATTTGAGTGCGATCCTGCCGCTTTATGCGCTGTCGCGGCGATTCTGGCTCGCCTATAGAGATCGACAGACCCGTTTCGCGGGAGCGCAGTTCACGCAATTCCACATCAGCATAGGATCCGCCGTCATCGCCGGCGACGAGCGCAAGGCAGAGAAATTCGCGACGGAATTCCTGGATCACGTCGAGGCATTTGCGAAATACGTCGCCGTAGCGGTCCTGTGACGCCGGCGGCAGCGCCGCCGCGGACGCGTCGAGGCGTCAATTCTTCGGCAAGGGGGAGCCGGCGGCCACATAGGCCATCAAGCCGCTCAAAAGTGCGGCGCGCGGTACGATGCTGGAAACCTCGACGGTTTCCCGGCGGCTGCAGCTGTCGTGGCAGATCGGGCCCAATCCGTCGAGGGTTGGAACGCCAAGTGCCGCTGCGAAGCTGCCGTCCGAGCCGCCCCGGGAGGCTACCTCGAAGATCGGGGCGCCGAGCTCTGAGCAGATCATCTGCGCGCGAGCGTACAATGCGACGGTGCCCGGCCGCCTCGGAAAGGCCGGCCGGCTGATCCCTCCGCTGAGCGTCAGGCGCACGCGCTCATCCACGGGAGCGCGCTCTACGATGCGGCGCACGCCGTCGAGCAGTACCTCAGCGGCTCGAGCGTCCGGCGCGCGCAGATCCAGGTGAAGCTCCGCCTCCGGCGGCACGACCTGTCGCGCGGCGCCGCCTTTGAAGATTCCGACGGAGGCGCTGACGCCTTCCGAGTGCCGCGAGAGGCCCTCGAGCTCTTGAATGAGACGGGCGAGGGCGCGAACGGCGCTGGCGCCTTTCTCGGGCGTCGTCGCGCAATGCGCGGAAACCCCCGTCGCTCGGACGATGACCGCGCCGACTGCGCCCCGCGCCGTCACCACCCCGCCGCCTGGACGACAGGGCTCGAGCGTCAGGCAGGCATCGGCTCCTCGCGCCTCGGCCTCGATCCAAGCGCGGCTTTGCACGCTGCCGAGCTCCTCGTCGGGCACCAGGAGGAAAGTGCATTCCGCGAGTCCGGAGAGATGACCGCGCGCTATCAGGCTCTTCAGGGCGAAGATCGCGCTGATCACGCCACCCTTCATGTCGCCGACGCCGGGTCCCGAGATGCGATCGTCCGCTCTCGTGAAGGGCCATTCGGCAACGGTTCCCGCGGGCCAGACCGTGTCGGCGTGGCCGAGGATCAAGAGTTTGCCTTTGCCGCCGAAGCGGCGCCGGGCAGTCATCTGATCGCCGCGTCCTGAGAGCGGCTTGCGCTCGACGGAGAAATCGAGCTCGCTCAATTGTCCTGCGACGAGATCGATGAAGGCATTGACACCGGGCGCGTGGTAGGAGCCGCTGTCGATGTTCACGGCGCGTTCGAGCAGCGGGAGCAGTCGCGGAAGCGCGGCCTCGATGTCGGCGGCGTATTGGCGTGTGTCGGTCGTCATGGGTGGGCCTCGGTGCAAGGGCCGGGGGTAGCGCTGGCGGCGGACTGCGGAAATGCTAGCATCGAATTGAAAGCGCGGCGAAGGAAGGAAATGCATGAGCGCCTTTACGACCGCTGCCGGGAGAATCTGGGGTTCGCCGAACATCAGCGACGATTTCGCCGCGCTCTGCGCCTTCGGGGGCCGATTCGCCGGAACAGAAAGCGAGAAGTGCGCACGCGAGTTCCTGGCCGAGCGGCTCGCCGGCGAGGTGGGCGCGCAGGTGCGCCGCGAGCCGATCCGGTATCGGGGCTGGGATCGCGGTCCATCGCGTCTCGTCCTGCATGACGGCCGCGAGTTTGCGGCTTGCGCCCTGGTGCGATCGCCCTCGACGCCGGCACGCGGACTGCGCGCGAAGGCGATCGACCTCGGCCGCGGCACTCCCGCGGATTTCGCTGTCGCGGCCGACCGGGTTCGCGGCCGCTTCGCGCTTGTGCGGCACGAATACATGCTGGCGGCCGGCCATATCCATCGGCGTCGAAAGTATGAGCTCGCAAAGGCAGCCGGAGCCGCCGGCTTTCTCATTGCCTGCCATCTGCCTGGAGGGCTCGTGGTCACGGGCTCTTCGGGTGCGGGCGCCGGGGACGACATCCCCGCCGCGGGTATCAGCTACGAGGCGGCAGCGGCGATCGCGGACCAACCGGAGCAGAACATTACCCTCGAGGCGGTGGGCGCCTTTGTCGAGCGCGTTGCGGAAAATCTCTTCGCTGACATTCGCGGCAAGACGGATGAGTGGGTGGTTTTGTCTGCGCATCTTGACGGCCATCACCTCGGAGAGAGCGCGATCGACAACGGGTCAGGGGTGGTTGGCGTTCTTGCCGCGGCGTCTGCCCTCAAAGACGTCGTTCCGAGTGAACGGCGGGGCCTGCGGGTTGCATTCTTCAACATAGAGGAGTGGGCGTTGCTGGGCTCACGCGACCATCTCGCAGCGCTCGCGGATCGAGATCGCCAAGCGATAGCGTTCAACGTCAATCTCGATTCTGTCGCGGGCGCGGCCGGCCTCGCGGCGCTCACCAGCGGAATCCCGGTTGCGGAGGAACTGGTCGAGACCGCCAATCGCGCCCACGGGCTGGGCATTCGCGTTCACCGGCCGTTCATGGGCAATTCGGACCACGCAAATTTCATTCGAGCCGGTATTCCAGCGCTTCGACTCTGTTGTGGCTTGGATGATGCCGGGTCGAATTTGCGCTTCCTTCTCACGGCCGGAGACACGCGTGACAAGGTCGAACCGTACCAGTTGAAAGCGGCCGCCTCGGCCGCTGCCGCGCTCGTGCTCGCGGCCAGCCGCGCCGACATTCCTCGCCTGTCGGCCGAGGAGATTTCTCGGATCACTGCCGCAGTTTGAGCCGGCATCGAGTTAGGAGCCGGCTAGGGCGGCGAGACGAGAAAAGACTCGACTGCCCCCACCCGTTCGGCGTTAACCTTCGACAGGGTCAATTTCTGCGGTTGGGGCGGGGCTCGGAATGACCTTTTCGCTGCTCGGCCGCTGTCCGCGCACCGGACAGATCGGCGCGGCCGTCTCGACATCGAACATTGCGGTCGGTACGCGAGTGCCGTTTGCTCGTGCCGGCGTGGGCGCGGTCCTGACCCAGCATCGAACCGATCCGCGCCTGGGACCGCGCGGCCTGGATCTGCTGGCGTCCGGCTGCAGTGCGGAGGAGGCGCTCGGCGCGCTGGTCGCCTCGACGATTCACATCGGCTGGCGCCAACTCGCGGTGATCGACGCGGCGGGACGGACCGCAGCCTATTCGGGGAGCCGCGTGAAGCCTCATCTCGGCGAGGCCCACGGCAACGATTGCGTGGCGATCGGCAATATTCTCGCGAATGAGCGAGTGGTGCCCGCCATGGCTAGCGCCTTTCAGAAGAGCGGCGACGGCCATCTTGCCGAGCGGCTCCTGGCGGCGCTGGAAGCGGGCCTCGAGGCCGGTGGCGAGCACGGCCCCGTCCGCTCGGCGGCATTGCTGGTCGTTCAGAAGGAATGCTTCCCGCTCGTCGATCTCCGCGTCGACGCCGCGGAGCGCCCGATCGCGGCGCTCCGGGCGCTCTGGCGCGAGTATGAGCCATGGGTCGATGAATTCGTGGTGCGCGCGGTCGAGCCCGATCGCGCGAAGGGAGGCTCATAATCAAAGGTGGGAGGCGTCCGATGCTCGTCTCGCAGCTCCGGCGGTCTGGCTGGATCACCCTGCTTGCGGCACTCGCGGCAATGTTCATCGCAAATGGCGCCGCTGCCGAAAGCGTCATGCGCATCGCCGTCGGCACCTCGCTCAGTACGCTCGACCCCGCCCGCGCCTCGACGGGCGAGGAGTACATCTACGACAATCTTCTCTTCAACGGCCTTACGCGCATGCGCGCGGACCTCTCGATCGAGCCCGAGCTCGCGGAGAAGTGGGAGTACACGCCGGATCTGAAATCCTGGACCTTCCACCTGCGTCACGGGGTCAAGTTCCATAACGGTCGTGAAATGACTGCGGACGACGTCATCGCGACCTTCCAGCGCATCCTCGATCCCGCGACCGCATCGCCGCCGCGCAGCAATTACGACATGATCGACAAAATGACCGCCGTCGATCCCTACACGGTGCGCTTCGATCTCAAATACTCCTACGGCGGTTTCGCGGACATCATGTCCGATCGCCAGGTCAAGATCGTGCCGCGCGATCTGGTCGGGCAGCTTCCGACGCATCCCGTGGGTACCGGCCCCTTCATGTTCAAGAGCTACACGCCCGGCGACCGCCTGGTCCTCGTGCGCAATCCCGATTATTGGGAAAAGGGGCAACCCAAGCTCGATGGCGTCGAAGAGCGCATCATTCCCGAAATGAGCGCGCGCATCGCCGCCTTGCAGGCCGGCGACATCGACGTGATCTGGGATCTGCCGCCGGAGCAGGTGAAGACGCTCGCGCAGAATCCGAATCTGAGAGTCGAAAGCGTGCCCACACCGTCCTGGGACGCCGCGATCATGAACGACGCGATTCCGCCGTTCAACGACGTTCGCGTACGGCGTGCGTTCCACCTCGCGGTCGACAAGCGCGACGTCGTGGAATCGGTACTCTTCGGTCAGGGCGCGCCCACATTGAGCCCGATCCCGCCGACACATCCGTTCTTCAACAAGGACATTCCCTTCGGCAAGGCAGATCCCGCGGCGGCACGTAAGCTCCTCGCGGAGGCCGGTCATCCCGACGGCATAAAGGTCGCGCTCGTCGTGCCGGGAGGGCGGCCGGTGCGCGAGCGTCTCGGCGTGGCGCTGCAGCAGCTCGCGCGTCCCGCCGGCTTCGACATCGAGATCAAGACGGTTCCGTTCTCGCAATACAGCGCCGAGGTCTCCGGAAAGGCGCCGTTCTACATCGACGGCTATTTTGCCCGGCCGACCATCGATACCGCCTTGTACGCCTTCTATCACACGGACGGCTCCTGGAACATCCGACTCTGGCATTTCTCGGATAAGCGTGTCGACGAGGTACTCGATAAGGCAAGACTCACGGGCGACCCCGCCGAGCAGAAGCCGCTCTATCTGGCGTTCCAGAAATACATCGACGAGGACGATCCCAGCTTCATCGCCTATGCCGTGAACTTCATCTGCGCCTATCGAAAGAACGTCCGCGGCGTCGAGACCCATCCGATGCGCTGGTTCGATCTGCGCATGGCGGAGATGACGCCCTAGCGCCACGGCCGGAACTCCGAAATGAGATCGATCAAAGGCCGATGACCGCCTACACGCTCCAGCGGCTTCTCTACGTCGTCGTCGTCGTCTGGATCATGTCGGTGCTGATTTTTGGCATTACCCAGCTGCTGCCGGGCAACGTCGCCTACGCCATTCTCGGGCAATACGCGACGAACGAGCAAATCGCCGAGCTCGAGCGCCTGCTCGGCCTCAACGATCCCTGGTACGTCCAGTATTGGCGATGGTTTCTGGGCATGCTGCACGGCGACTTCGGCCAATCCATCGTCATGCAGCGACCCGTCGGACCCCTGATATTCGAGGCATTCGGCCGATCCGCGATCCTGGCGGCAATAGCGATTAGCCTCGTCGCGGCGATCGGCACGTGGCTCGGCGTCCACTCTGCAACTCATCGCGGGAAGCTGAGCGATCGCGTGCTGACGCTCGCGCAATACTTCTTCATCGCCGTGCCCGAGTTCTTCTGGGCAATCCTGGCCATCATTCTATTTGCGGTCTGGCTCGGCTGGCTTCCGGCGACGGGCTATACGCCGATCGGCCAAAGCGGCGTCGGGCGCTGGGTCGCGCATCTGATCCTGCCGGTGGCGACATTGGTGTGCGGTCTCATCGCCCATGTCTCGCGCCTTACGCGCTCGTCGATGCTGGAGACGCTGCGCTCGGCTTACATTCTGACGGCGCGGGCAAAGGGTCTGCCGCATCGGCTCATCCTGCGCCGCCACGCGCTCCCGAACGCATTGCTTCCCACGATAACGGTCCTGGCCGTCGATGTCGGGATCCTCATCGGCGGCGTGGTCGTGGTCGAGACGGTCTTCGCCTATCCGGGCCTCGGTCGCCTGCTGATCTATGCAATTGAGCACCGCGACATCCCGCTGCTTCAGGCCGGGATGATGCTGGTGACGACGGTCTACGCGCTCGCGAATTTGGGCGCCGATCTGCTCTATGCCGCGGTCAATCCGCGGATCCGCTATGGCCGAAGTGCCGGATAGCGTGGGCAGCATGCCGGGGACGGCGCCGCGTCTGGCCCGTCTACCCGCCGGGATGGGTCTAGGGGGTACGGTCGTCGCGGTCTTCGTTCTGCTTGCGCTGGCCGGGCCGTGGATCGCTCCGTTTCCATTCGATCAATTCGATATGCACGCGCGCTTCGCTCCGCCAGGCGGTGCGCACTGGTTCGGCACCGACGAGTTCGGACGCGACGTTCTCTCGCGCGTTCTCGCGGGCGCGCCCTATTCCCTGATGATGGGCTTCGGCGCAACGGCCATCAGTCTCGTCCTGGGCGTACCGCTGGGCCTTGCCGCCGCCTATTACCGCGGCATTATGGGCGAGCTGGTGATGCGCGCCGTCGACGTCATGATCTCCATCCCGCCCATTCTGCTAGGCCTGCTCATCCTGGCGGTGACGGAGCCCAGTCTCTGGAAAACGATAGTCGCGGTCGGAATCGTATACATCCCGATCATGACGCGGATCACTCGCTCGGTTGCGCTCGGTCTGTTGGCCGAGGAGTTCGTGGAAGCGGCGAGAGCACGCGGCGAGTCCGCCGGCTACATTCTTTTCCGCGAGATTTTGCCCAATGCCTGGCCTCCGATCATCGTGGAGACGAGCCTTAGAGTGACCTTCGCCATTCTTCTGGGCTCGGCGCTCTCGTTTCTCGGTCTTGGCGCCCAGCCGCCGCTGAGCGAATGGGGACTCATGATCGCGGGGTCGCGCCCGTTCATCGACCAAGCTCCTTGGATCGGATTGGCGCCGGGACTTGCGCTGTGCGTTCTTCTGATCGCGATCAACCTGCTGGGCGAGGGGTTGAGGGAGTTCCTCGATCCTCGGTTCGTCGAGCGGGGCTGAGCGTGCCGTCGCCTCCGCTTTTGCAAGTCGACGAGCTGAGCGTGCGATACACCACCTCGCGTGGCCCGCTCGCCGCACTCGATCGCGCTTCCTTCGCCGTTCCGGAAGGGCGCGCGCTTGGCCTCGTCGGAGAATCCGGATCTGGAAAAAGCAGCGCTCTGCTTGCCCTGCTGGGATTGCTCGGCCCCGAAGCCACGGTCGCCGCTCGGTCGGTCCGATTCCGGAACGCGGACCTCCTTGGGGATAGGGCGGCGGCGGTGAGGGGCGATCGGATCGGCGTCGTGTTCCAGGATGCATCCGCCGCGCTCAATCCGGCCCTCGCGGTCGGCCTGCAGGTCGCCGAACCGCTGATGGTCCATCGCCGCCTGTCGCGCGGCGCGGCCTTGGAGCGTGCAATCGAGCTGCTCGGCGAGGTTGGCGTCCGCCAACCGGCGGAAGTGGCGCGGCGCTATCCGCATCAGCTCTCGGGCGGAATGAAGCAGCGCGCTCTGATCGCGATGGCGCTCTCCTGCGAGCCCGATTTACTGCTGTTGGACGAGCCGACGACTGCGCTCGACGTCACGATCGAGGCCCAAATCCTCGATCTCCTCGAGGCACTGCGGTCCCGGCGCGGCCTCTCGATGCTCTTCGTGAGCCACAATCTCGGGATCGTCGAGCGCATTTGCGACGATCTCGCGGTGCTCTACGCCGGACGAATCGTCGAGCAAGGGCCGACCGAGGCCGTCTTCTCCCAGCCGCGGCACCCCTATACCAAAGGGCTGCTCGCAGCGCTTCCCCGCGTCGATCGCGATCGCATCACGCGGCTCGCGCCGATCCCCGGGGGATTGCCCGACCTGACGCAACCACAGGAAGGATGCGGATTCAGGCCGCGCTGTCCCTTCAGCGTCGCGGCCTGCGCCCTGCCGCAGGCCCTCGTGTCCGGGGGCGACTCGGTTCTCGTTCGGTGTCATCGGAGCGCAGAGTTGTCGGGGGAAGCCTGGCCGGCCGAAAGGCAGCCTGCCGCATCCAGGCGGCGGGAACCGGGCGTGCGCATCATCGAGGGAGATCGCCTCGCCAAAGGGTTTCGGCTCGGCGGATTGCTACGTCGGATTCGTTTTGAGCGAGGCTTGCCACGTCTCGGGCCGGCGCCGGAAATACGTGCCGTCGACGACGTCTCCGTAAGGATCAATCGCGGCGAGATACTCGGGATCGTCGGCGAATCCGGCTCTGGGAAATCGACGCTGGCGCGGCTGATGCTCCGGTTGCTCGACGCGGATGCCGGCACCTTGCGCTACAAATCGATGCCGGTTCCGCAGAGACCCGGCCGGGAGTTTCGCCGTCGAGCGCAAATCGTGTTCCAGAACCCTGAGAGCTCGCTCAATCCGCGCAAGCGCGTGGGCCAGATATTGGCGCGCCCCCTGTCGCTGTTCAGCGGGGCCAACCAGGGCGATCTCGAGCGCCGGATCGTGCGCCTGCTGACTCTGGTCCGGCTTTCGGCGTCCTATAGCGATCGCTACCCGCATCAGCTGTCGGGCGGCGAGAAGCAGCGGGTGAGCATCGCGCGTGCGATGGCAAGCGAGCCCGAGGTCCTGGTCTGCGATGAGCCGGTTTCAGCTCTCGACGTTTCCGTGCAGGCGGCGATCCTGAATCTCTTTGCGGATCTGCGCGACCGGTTGGGCGTCGCATATCTCTTCATCTCGCACGATATCTCCGTCATCGCGCATCTGGCCGACCGGGTGCTCGTAATGTACGGGGGCGCGGTGGTCGAGGAGGGCACGCTCGATGAGGTGCTGCACCCTCCCTATCATCCCTACACGGAAGCCTTGCTGTCCGCCGTTCCACTCGTCGGCGCCCGCGAGCGGGCGAGTCAGCGCATCCGTCTTCCCGCGGAAGCGACGGAGCCGAGCAAGGGATGCCGGTTCGCCCCTCGCTGTCCCCGTCGCATCGGCGGACTCTGCGACGAGGTCGCGCCTCCGGTGCGAGAGCCGGCGCCGGACCATCGCATTGCCTGCCACATCCCGATCGCCGACCTCGCGAGGATAGAGCCGGTGCTGGTTAGGCGGCAGAGCTAGTCTCGGCGCGGCGCGACCTTCGGCCGCTTTTTCGCGGGCCGCTGCCGCAGGGCCGCCTTTCGCTTGCGAAGGGCGAGCCCCGCCAAGAGATAGGTGACCACGTAGACGATCGTGCGATAGATCACCGCCGAGCCCGGCGGAATGCAGATGAACGAAAGTCCCGAAAGACCGCGCAGCCCGATCTCGTGCGCTATGCGGATCACCTCGTAATCGGTCATCCCGATGGGCTCTGCGAGGTCGCCGAGGAGATCGCCCGGCGCCGGGCCCGCACCGCCGAGCACGTCCATGTCGAAGTGAACATAAACGTCGGAGGTGCGCTCGTAGGCTTTGTCCAGAAGCTTGATCAGGCCCTCGATACCGAGCTCGCCCCGCACGCGCCACATCGGAACGAAGGTCGCTCCCTCGCTGACGAAGCGGCGGACATAGGATTTGTCCTCGAGCATGCCGCGCTCCCCGATCTCGACGAGATTGGGAACCGTGAGGTTCTTGTGGAACTCGTAGAGCTTGTGTTTCCAGCTGCCCGAGCCCGCGATGCGTGGATCCATCGTTGCGGCGTCGATTGGGCGCGCGTCCCAGTGCGTGTCGAGGCTAATGACGCCGACATTGCCCTTGGCGCGCTCCGCGATGGGCTTCCCAATGGCATAAGACCCGCAGGGCGAGTTCTGACCGATGACGATCGGGACGGCCCCGGCGTCGAGCGCCGCATTGACTTTCTCCTCCACGGCCGCCTGTGCGCGAAGGATGTTCTCCACCGTCGCGACGTAGCTCGCCTCCGGCGGAATGTTTGCGTCGCCGTAGTCGACGATGCGCAGCTCCTCCAGGACATCGAGATCGAAGTCCTGGACGTAACCCGTGTAGCGAATCGATTGCTGGCGAACTCGCTTGGGGCCGGCAAGCCAGAGCGCCTTGTCAACGCCGGAATACTGGTCGCCCCAGCCGGCGGCGAAGGGCGCGCCGATGATGACGGCATCGGTGCCCTCGAGATCTTTCGCGGAGAGCGCGACCGGCACGCCGAGAAAGCTCGGCATGTCCTCCGCAAGGCGTGGGAAGCTCTTTCGGCGCACGCGCTGGGAATTGTAGATCGCCGACCATTCCGGATAGTCCGACATGCCGTTCCTCTCCCCTGTCTTTCACGCTTTCATCGCGAAAACATCGACCTCCATCAGCAGCTCGGTACTGGCGAGTCCCTTGACGACGATCTCGCTCATGGCGCAGGGCGTACCCTCGAGGCCTTCGAGCACCGCCTCTCGCGCCGGCACAAGAAAGGCGCGATCGGTGACGTAGAGCACGATCCGGCAGATGTCCGCGATCGACGCGCCGGCTTCGGCGAGCAGGACCCTCACGTTCTGCATAGCCTGGGCGGCCTGCGCATGCGCGTCGCCGCGCACCAACAAACGGTCTTCGAGGGTTTGGCCGGTTTGCCCGCGCAGGAAAACGTGCTTACCGGCGATCACGGCCATGCAGAATTCGCAATCGAGCGGCTGCCACTCGTTTCCGTAGCGCGTCGCATCGGAGTGGTATTTGCGCAGCCGCCGATGCCGTGCGCCGCGTTGCGAGACGACGGCAATGTCCAGTGCGAAGAGGATCTCCGGTCTGGAAAAGCCGCGGACGATGAGGCCGGTCGAGACCGGATGTACTCCCCGGAGGTGCCGGCCGATGGTCCGATAGACGGGAATGCGATGGGCCCGATCGTCGATGTAAACCGTGAGCTTGCAGATGTCGCCGAGCGAGGAGCCGGCTTCCTCGAGCAAGGACTTGAGGTTCAGCAGCACTCTATCGGCCTGCGTCGCGGCATCCTCGGCGCCGCGGCCCATGCCGGCGCCTGCGCCGGTTTGGCCGGCGACGAAGATCGCGTCGCCGGCACGTACGATCATGCAACCGTTCGCGCCAAGCTCGGGGCCGGGCGAGCCGCCGCGACGCAGTCGATCATGCGTCATGAGCTGGCATCCTCACCGCGAGGCTTCGCCCTCGGGAATGACCGCCTCGATGTCGATCTCGACGAGCATGTCGGGCGTGGCGAGGCCGTTGACGATGAGACCCGTGCCGCAGGGGAATACACCCTTGAGATGTCGGCCGACGACGGCGTAGACGGGTTCGCGATAGGCGCGGTCGGTGATGTAGGTGGTTATCTTGCAGATATGCTCCATCTTCGCTCCCGCCTCGTCGAGCAGCACCTTCACGTTCTTCATTGCCTGGTCGGCCTGTGCCGCAGCGTCGCCCTTGCCCACGAACTTGTGGTCCAAAGTGAAGCCGGTCTGGCCGCGCAGGAAAATGAAGTTCCCTGCGCGAACGACCATGCACATGTCGTTCGCTATCCTGCCGCCCTCGTAGACGTCTCGAGTGTTGAACTTGCGAAGTCGCAGATGCGCCATGCTGACCTCCTCGGGCTCGGTGTTGCATAGGCCATGGGTCGCGCATGCCTATTCCGGCACGATCCAAAGCATATCAGCGCGCCGGCTGCAATTCACCGGCGGTCTTCCAATCTTGCGAGCGCGGCGCCCTGGAGCGTTCAAGGGATTCCATCCCTTCGGGATGGGTCCCGGAGTCAGGATCGCGCGCACGCGAGCCGATTCGGAGCGCTGACGCATGGCTTGCGGTCGTACGACCCGACTGTCAGAGGAAAGTTCTCATTCGCTCAAGGAATGCGTCGAGCCGATCGTGATGCACCCAGTGGCCAGCCTTTTCGAAGATGACGACCTCGGCGTTCGCAAAGTGTCTCGCACGGCCGTCGTCAAGCGGATTGGAGGCCCAGCTTTCCTTTCCGTAGACCAGGAGGGTCGGGCACGTAATTCGCGACCAAAGCTGCTCGACCTCCTCAACGGCCATGTCGTAGGGCGGCCAGACCCGGACGTAGTTGTCGAATTTCCAACTGTAGGTCCCGTCTTCGTTCTGATTGACGCCATGCTGTGTCAGGTGACGCGCCTGCTCCGGCGATAGGTGCTTGTTCGCCTCTTGCATGCGCTTGAAGGCTTCCTCGATCGAGGCGTACCGCCTGGGCTGGCGCCCTGCCAAGCCTCGCTGCTCCTCGATCCATTTCCGCATGCGCTCGGCAATCGATTTCTTCCGCCGCTCGCTGATCACCTTCGGCGACGGGCCGAGTCCCTCGATAGCGACGAGGCGTCGCACCTGTTCGGGATGAATGCCGGCATATCGGAGCGCGATATTGCCACCGAGGGAGTGTCCGATGATCGTGACCGGTGCCAGTTGCTGCTGATGGATGAGTTGGGCCAGGTCGTAGACGTAACCGGCAATGCCGTAACTTCCATCGGCCGACCATTGGCTGTCGCCATGGCCGCGGAGATCAGGTGCGATGATGTGCCAGTCATTGCGTAGACGCTCTGCGACCCAATCCCAATTCCGGCAATGATCCTGGCCGCCGTGCAAAAGCAGGAGGGGCGGCGCGGCCGGATTGCCCCAGTCCACGTAATGCAGACGGAGGCGCTGCGAAAAATAAATGCGGGAGGTCGGTCCGGCGGCGCTGTTGATGGTCATTTATATCGCGGAGTTTCCCTTGCTTTCAGCATGATGGAATGATGTCCGGGGAGATCCCGATAGGAACATCTCATTGGTCCAGCTTAGCTGATTTTTGCGCAGCCGATGAAGCGGCGAGCAGGGATGTCGACGGCGACGTTAGGACATGCGGCAAATAGGCAACATGCGTCGCACAGTGCGTCGGGAGAGGCAACTCGAGTCAACTGCGGTGATAGGGAAAGCAGCGAGATCGCTCCAGCGCGATGCCAAATTTTCGACCGAGCGCGCGTATTGCATCGCCGTGGTCAGGATAGGGGTCGCTGTTGTTGGGGCCAACGATGATCATTTTAAACGATAAGTCATCCCGACCGCCGGGAGGAAGCATAGCGGTGGCCAGTCCTACTCCTTCGGCATCCCGCAGTGTGAGAAACATCGCCATCCTGCGCTCGAGGTGCGCCTTCAACCCAATCTCCTGCTCGACGAAGACCTTCGATGTCGGATGATAGCTCTGCATCGCCCGTTCCTTCTCCTGACGAAAGTACTTCTCGACGGCGTGGTGCATCAGCATCGACTCCGCGGCTGCCTCGGAATCCGTTTCGAGGCGGAACCATGCCTTTCCGCCAGGAGCATCGCAGACGAACTTCATTCCGCCTTGAGGTTCCTCCGGAGAGAGCGGTATTGGGTCGCGCAGAGCCAGGAGCACCCCGCGACCGGTCTCAGGATGGAAGATACGACGACCTCGTAGTGATTCAATACCACGATCCGATCGCCGCGAGCGCGCATAGGCGCATAGCCAATTTTCGCTCGGCCACCACGCCACATGTTCAGTCCCAATCGCCCGGAGCACGCATCTCATCGTACGCCGTCCCATTGCGGAGCCTCCGTGGCTCCGGGCCTACCGGCTCCCCTGTGAGCATCGTTGCCCTAGGAGCCACCAAGAAGAGACAGGCACTAGGTGCCGCTCGCAACGCCCTGTTCGCTCGGCCTAGCGCAGCCGCTGAAGCGTGCCTGCTCCTTTCGCGCGGAGAAGGCTCGTACTTGCGCACGCGGTGTCGTAGACTCGCCAACTCGGTCGCGACGAGCGAATGCGGCGTGCTGGCGCCAACCCCTGAAGCGCGTGGGATCATCGGGCCCGCGTCCCGGCCGCCGAGGGTAGTTCGCGGGCGGTAACGCGCCCGACACCGAGGGGCGCCGCGAAGGTCACGATGGCGGTGCCCAAAATGACGCGTTCCTCCGAGAGAGAGACCTACCAACGCGTTAGCCACACATGCTCAGGACTACGGGGATCGGAGGGGTTCGTGGCAGAAGCTCGGATCGGTCAACGGTACAAAAAGGTGGATGCAGCATGGGTGATCTGGGAGGTGGTCGATATCGGGGCCGACCTCGAGGGAATTCGGCATTGCCGGATTGTCGACGTAAACGACCGCACGAATAAGAAGCTGATTTCCGAGAAGACCCTGACCAACCGCAAACTCTATCAACTCGTTTCGGAGGCCTAGCTTCATTGCGTCTCAATCTTGAGAAGCTCGAATTGGCGAGGGCCGCATTCATGTTGTGCGCTTTGATGGCGAGCGCTGTGCCGGCAGTCGCGCAAACGACGCCTGCAGCACCGTCGATCACCCAATCGGTACTTGCCGAAGCCAAGCTCTATATTGATGGCCAGGTGCCGCTCTTCATCGGCGCGGTCGGAGTGGTCATCCCCACTGGCCAATCGAGCGATCTTGCGGCGGTCGCCGACGGGATTCTCTATCAGATGTCAGGCTCGTCCGAGATCGTCATAGGTCGGGCGACCAGGCCCCTGAACGCTCGCGAGGCATTGTTCATCGCGGCGGGCAAAAAAGTCGTAGTGAAGGCAGGTACCGATATGCCTTCCACCCTCATGCATTTTCTGGTCGGCCGCGCGGCGGAATTGGATCGATCCGGAGCGGCGACACCGGCCACGGTGATCAAGATCTTCCGCTCGCCCGGTCGAATCCCAAATCTGAAACCGGGCGCATACGACCTCAATCTCACGACGGTCACTCTTCCGCCATACACGCCGCCCAACTCGCCCCACCATCGTGCAGGGGCTGCGCTCTATTACGTCCTTTTCGGCACAGGCACGACCACGGTCCAAGGTGAGGTTATACGGAGGGCGGTCGGTTCGGTCATCTATGAGCCACCGGGTCTCGCCCAGCAGTGGGGCAACCCCGGTGCTGAAGAATTGAGGTTCGTCGTATTCAACATCAGCGCCGAGGGTGCTTCAGCGAGCGGGCCGGAGGCGCCAGCCAAGCCGCGATGAGCAGTGGCAGCGATCATGCAATCATCCCAGAACATATCATTTGAGTAGAAACGAGCTCCCAGAACAACAATGAATAGCCTTCGAACCCAAATGTGTGTTGAAAATATATTCGACAATGAATAGCTTCCCGGCTTCCAAAAAAGGAGCCGAACCATGGCAAAGTTCATCGGAGCAGTTAAACCCATTTCAGTGAAACTGATCTCGGCCACCGGCAAGTCGATTGAAGAGCGATGCCGGCTGACGATGTTAAAGAATATCCGGGGCCAACTCGCGATGCTCAAGAACCCCAAGGCGAAGGGCCGGCGCTGGTTCAAGCCAATCGGTGATCAGGTTGTGTTTATTCCGCGGTATGCGAACGAAAGCTTGGCCACGCATTTGAGCCGGGGCAAGGCCAACGCGTTCCCCATCATGAAGACGCCCTTGAAGACCCTGAAAGCGTTGCAAGCCGATGTCGCGGCCGGGGAACTGGATTCCGTGCTGGTCGAGATCGCGCGCAATCGCGGTCGAGCGATCGCGGGGAAGCGCCGCAAGAAAGCTGCCTGAACGAGCCACGGGTCGCCGGATATGCGGCGCTCGGCGCCCCCTTGGGGTAAGAAGCGCTCGCGCCGACGCCGAACCCAGCCTCTATTCGGACCATCCAGCGTCCCTTTCACGCGAGCGGGAGGCTTAGCATGAAGATCACGATGAACATTGATTGTACGCCCGAGGAAGCGCGGAGCTTTCTGGGGCTCCCTGACGTGGGGCCCATGCAGGAACGGCTCCTCAAAGAGGTGGAGGAGCGTCTGCGGGCGAACCTCCATGCGATGGAGCCCGAGGCGATGTTGAAAACGTGGCTATCCGCCCTCAAGGGGCTCGAGGAACTGCAGGAAAAATTCCTGTCGCGGATGGCGCAAGCTACAGGCGCGAAGACGGAACAGCGAACCTGATGCCAGCCCGAAGGCGTAGATGTCTCGCTTCCTCATTTATCTCGGCCTGTTGCACGTCGCAGTGAGGCTGTCGTGGCCCCTCATCTCGAGGATCCGATTCACACGTGCAGAACTATTTTCACTGAGCCAAGACCTTCAAATGCCGCGTTCACGGTCTGCCCCGGCATTGCGAAATTGAGGCCCGTGTAGGTTCCGGTGGTGTCCCTTCCGTTTATTGGATTCGAACGGATGCGTGGTGCAACCCGCCGACATGCGGCACTCGGCTAATGGCGTCGGCGCGCTGTGTGCCACGCCCGAGCGGCGCATCTTTGCGCAGGGCGAGGTGCGTTCGAATGGTGTTGTAATAGGTGGCATGAGTGCTCAGCGCGCGGCGCAAAGGCGCCTCGTTGACGATGATCAGATGATCGAGACATTTGCGGCGAATGGACCCGATCATTCTCTCGACAAACGCATTCTGCCACGGAGCGAGCGGGGCGATCGGTCGGTCTCGGATGCCCATTGTCCGGACGCGGCGCTGGAATATCTCGCCATAGAATCGGTTGCGATCGCGAATGAGATAGCGCGGCGCTGAATCTCAAGCGAATGCCTCTGACATTCGACGCGCGAGCCACTCCGCGGTCGGGTGGGTGGCGACCGCGAACGACACGATCTTGCGTCGGTCGTGTCG
>DATKNV010000139.1:0-21936 GCA_035541215.1 Allostellaceae bacterium
CGCCAGTGACAGGGCGGGGGGAACAGCAAGCTCTCCGACAGTCTGTACGATTTGCTGGGCTGCGCGGCGGATAATTGATGGCGACCTCGGCGTGACGCCACGCTGCTCGTGGTACCAATCAATATCGTACCCCCCGATTAATGCTGCGGATGTTTCGAGGATTTGGAGTTTTAATTCCGCGGCATCTGCCCCTCTTCGTTCAGCCAACGTCTCTCGGATCAGCGCGACCGCATGCCTTAGAAGGCGCAACTGATGTATCGTTGGCCGGCTCATGTCTACCGATCAAGCTGGAGGAGGAACTCCCTAACCTCTTTGGGACCCTGCCGCGAAACCTCATTCGGCGCATAGCGTCGTACAGTCTGCAAATTGTGAACCTGCAAGGAACCGAAGCGGCCCAGGGCAGCTACCAGTTGTTCCAATTTTACGTGGCCTTCCGAGCTGTACGAGATGAAGACACGTCGGGCCCGTTTTGTGTTCAATAAGTCCTCGAATGCATGCAACGCGCGGCGTCTGTAACAGAAAGGGGAGGCCTTGTGCTCCCATGGCCTGATTCCGGAAATTCCGACGACATAGGGATCATCGCCCAAGGCGATCGTTTCTAGGAGATGGTAATACGCTGCATACTGTCGCTTGGTGTATGGCGGATCACAGTACAACGTATCTGCGCGCTCATCGCAGAACTCAAAGGCATCCAGAACTGACAGTGTGGATGGGGGCAATTCACGGGGAATTTCCCTCGGCACCATCCGAAACTCCGAAAGCGCGGGCGCAGTCCAGCGACTAAGAAAGCAGCCATAGGTACCAGCGATGTTTGCCACCGAGTTCGCCGCGCACATCAAGTCAGCGATCAATAATGTGCGTTCATGTTCTCCAAACCGGCCCGAGCGGAACTGATTTTCTATGGCGGCACGTACGCCATCGATTTTTTGCGCATTGGTCTCGGTAAAATATTTTCTGATCTCGCCGGCACGACTAAGTCCGGACGGAGAATATTCACGAAATATGGGGCCATTTTCTGGCGCCGCTGTGTTTAACAGTTTGATGACGCGCTCATAACCACCAGCGCGGTCGAAGCTAAGCTGCTTGGCGCTTAGGAGTTGCGCACGAGCAATGATCACCGAGCTAACGAGATGGTCGTTCGTATGTACGGACCAACCTCTCGCTGCCGCAGCCTTACTTACGGAACCGCCGCCACAGAAAAGATCAACAAATCTTTCCCCGGGTGTTCTTGGAGGTCCAATTAGGTCGAGCAATGCGTCCGATACACGCGCCTTCGAGCCGATATAGCGAATCCTCGGCGCCACAGCGCGTGGTCGCCGGGATGGCTGAGACACGGTAGCCTCGTCAACATGTTGAAGCAAATCGAGCTGCATGCCACTACCCCTAGAAGGGTTTCAAGATTGCCTTGCTATGAGCCCAGCGGTCAACAAGAGACCGGCCCTGGGGACCAGCGCAGCCGACTGCGTCCGACGGCAAGTTAGACACGTTAGAATGGAAGCGATCGCTTTTTCGCGCGAATGATCCGGCGTAGGCGCGCCCGCGATGTCCCTTCTTTTCAGCGAGGCGATGCTGCGGGTTTTGCAATCACGCTCTGCCTCCAGCGAAAAACCGATGCGGCTCGAATTTGGGAAGAGATGGTGCCCCGAGTCGGATTTGAACCAACGGCCTATCGCTTACGAAGCGATTGCTCTACCGCTGAGCTATCGGGGCTTCGCCACCTGTGTCGGCCGCGACCGCGACCTGACGGAGACCTTCTTATAGCCTTCTTAGACGGGCGCCAAGGTCCATAGCCACCTGATCCGACTCACCTTTTCGAACTCGGCCTACCGCTTACGAAGCGGTTGCTCTACCGCTGAGCTATCGGGGCGCCGGAATGGCGGCGGACCTTAGCTCCCCAGCTTGGCTCGCGTCAACCGAGGCGTGGGGGAGGCGGCGGAAGGGGCCGGAAGGGCGGGCGGCGGGACCGGAAGCGCCGCGAGATCGCGCGGGGCGCGCGGCGGGAGCCGCCAGACGAGGCTCGCGAAGCCGCGGCAATTGGGACAGACCGCGGCCCAGTGCTGGGCCTCGGTGCTGCATTTGGCGCAGACATATGTCGCATCCTGCCCCGCGCCCGCGGCCGCGCGCGCAAGCCAGGCCCGCGCCCGTGCGGCGTCCTGCCGCTCGCCCTCCTCGAGCTCCGCCATGAGGAGGCAGGCACGCGCAGGCGGCGCAGCGCCGGCGCCGTCGTCGCTCGCGCCGAGCATGCCGAGATAGCGCCGCGCCTCGCCCCAGAGCCGCGCGCGCAGCGTCGCCTCCGCGAGCAAGAGGCGGCTTTCGAGATGGTCGGGATTGGCGGCGGCGAGCTCCTGCAGCCGCTTCAGGCGCTGCATCGGCGTCTCCGCGGGCGCGAGGCTCCGATAGACCTCCGCGAGCGCCGGCTCCGGCGCGAGGCGCCAAGCAGCCTCGATCGCGCGCGCGGCCTGGCGGAGCCGGCCGCCGTCGCGCAGCAGGGTCGCGCGCCACGCCGCCGCCGGCGCAAAGCCGGGATCAGCCTCGCCCGCCCGCTCCGCGAGCGCGAGTGCGCCCCGACCGTCGCCGGCGGCGGAGGCCGCGCGGCTTTGCTCCAGCAGCAGCGCCGATTGCAGCCGCCTCGCCTCCGGCGCCGGGAGCGCGCGGCGCTTCACGGCTTGCAGCAGCGTCGCCTCCGCCTCTTTCCATTGCTGGGCGCGGGCCTGCAGCTCCGTCAGGCTCGTGAGCGCCCAGCCGGTCTTGGGCCGAAGCCGGCGCGCGCGCTCCGCGAGCGTCAGCGCCTCGGCTTCGTTCCCGGTCTTGAGCGCCTGCGTGAGCAAGCCGCGCAACCCCAGGAACTCCGTCTCCGGCCGCTCGAGCATGGCGAGGAAATAGTTGCGCGCGGCGGTCTCGTCGCCGTTGAGCTGCGCCGCCTGCGCCTGCAGTAGAAGAGTGAGCGGCGGTTCCGCCAGCAGCACGTCGGCGCGGCGCGCAAGGCGCTCCGCCTCCTCGGGCTCGCCTGCGGCGACCGCGACCATGCCCTGCGTCAGCGCGCGATAGCCCTCGCGCCGCCGCCGCTCGTGCCAGGCCTTGCGCCATCTCCCGGGCGCGCCGAAGATCGTGCGCAAGAGCCAAAGCAGGAGCGCCAGCACCGCGAAGAGCACCGCTACCGCGAGCACCAGGCGGTCGACGCTCGTGTCCATCTGCCAGCCGTCCCAGGTGAGCGAGACGCTCCCAGGACGGTCCGCGAAGAAGACGGCGATCGCGACCAGGAGGGCCGCGAGCAGAATCGTGAGGAGGAGCCGCCTCATGGCTTCGCCGCGCCCGCTCCCGCGAGAAAGCGCTGCAGCAGCGCCGCGTCGAGCGCGGCGACGGTGGCCTCGGCGCCGAGCCGCGCCTCCGCATCGGCGAGCCAGCGCTTGGCGGGCTCGGCGGCGGGGCCGCTGAGCCGCTTCATTGCGGCGACGGCGGCGGCGAGATCGCCTGCCTGCATCGCCGCCTGCGCGGCCGCGAGCGCGGCCTCGGCGCCGCCGGCTGCGGCGCTCCCCTCGCCGACCCGGCGCAGGTTGAAGAAGCGCTTGAGGCGCAGCAGCACGCGGTCGCCCCAGCCGGCATCTGCGGGCGGAGGCTCCGCGGCCAGCACTGCGGGCGCTATCTGCACGAGACGCTCGGAGAGGACCGCGAGGCTCGGAATGCCGCGCTGGGCGCTTGCGTCGAGCTTTTGCAGCTCCGCCAGCACCTCGGGGCGGTCGCGCGCGAGCGCCTTTGCCGCGCTGAGCTCGCTCGCATAAGGCCTCGAGGTCGCGATCGCCTGGCGCAGCTGCCCCACGGCGACGAGGAGCGCCGCATCGATCCGCTCGGGCCCGCCGCTCGCCGCAGCCTGCGCCTTCGCGATCGCCTGCTCCTGCGCCGCGATCTTCTCCTCGAGCGTCTTGAGCTCGGTGCCGAGCGACTTCACGGCGTCCGCGGAGGCGCCGCCGGTATTGGCGGCGGCGAACGCGGTTACGCGCTGCTCCAGGATCGCAAGACGGTCCGAGAGCGAGGCCAGCACTTGCGCTTGCTGCTGCGCCGTTTGCTGGCCGTCGCGTGCCCCACCCGCGAGGCTCGCGAGCCGGCTCTCCGCCTGGCTCAGGCGCTGCTCCAGCGCGGCGATGCGCGGCAGTGCCTTCTCGGCCTCCGCAAGCCGCGTCTCGAGCGCCGCATTCCTGTGCTCGAGCGCCTCGATCCTAGCGTCCGCGGCGGCGGCGGCATCGACGCTGCGCGGGCCCCAGGGCAGGATCGAGGCGACCGGCGGCGCCCAATAGGGCGACAGCGCCACCGCCGCCAGCACCGCCGCCAGCGCGAGCCACGGCAACGGCGAAGGGCGCGGCTTCGAGGCCGCGGGCTCCTTCGAGACCGGCGGCACCTCCACGAATTTGGCCTCTTCGACCTCGGGCGCGGGCGAAGCGGCGGCGGACGGCTCCGATGGGGTCTCCTCGCGCCGGTCGCTCATGGCTTCAGCACCCCTCGATCCCGGCAGATGGGGTCGCGCTCCGCTCCGGGGCCAGACGATCGAGGGCTTGCAAGAGCGATGCCTCCGTCGGCTCTTGCGCGGTGATCACCGCGCGCCATGGGAAGGCGCCGAGCGGCGCCGCCACCGCCGCGCTGAGCGCCACCGCCGCGAGCCGGCCGCACTCCGCCGCGACTCCGGCAGCGCGGGCGAGCCTAACAAAAGTGAGGGAGGCCCGGGGAGAGAAAAAGAGCGCGGCATCGACATGGCCGCCGCGAATCGCCGCCACCGAGTCGGGCGTGAGCGCGGCCGCCGGCCGCGCCCGGTAGAGCACCGCGCGCCGGAGCTTGAAGCCCCAGGGAGCGAGGCTCGCGCCAAGGTCTCCCGCGATCTGCTTTGCGGAGGCGTGGACGAGCGGCCCCTTCCCCGGCTGGAGGCGCGCGATGACGAGACGGGCGAGGCTCTCGACGTTGCCGCGCGCGCTCTCGACCGCGACGAAGCCCGCCGCCCGCGCCGCCTCCGCG
Organism: Allostellaceae bacterium; assembly: GCA_035541215.1. GTDB lineage: Bacteria > Pseudomonadota > Alphaproteobacteria > ATCC43930 > CGMCC-115725 > DASZHJ01. The sequence goes on from DATKNV010000139.1 coordinate 5,002, forward strand.
GTCGCGTCGCCGACGCAGAGCGCGGGAAGGTCTCGGCGCGGATTGAGCGCGGCGAAGGCGCGCGCGCCCGCGGCGCTCGTGAAGAGCACGGCCTGCGCGCCGTCGAGCGCGCGGGCAAGGCGCTCTTCCGCCTCCGGCTCCTCGGCGATGCTGAAGAGCGGCGCCACCACCGCCTCGTGCCCGCGCTCCCGGAGCTTCTCCGCGAGCGCCTGCGACGCCGCCTCGGTGCGCGTCACCAGCACTCTCACGATGCCTTCCGCCTTCGAGTGAGCGGCAATTCCAACTCGACTCGGTCGTGAATTACCTTCGGCACGATGCGACCGCGCTCTCCGCGCTCCAAGCGGACGAGTCCGTATCCAGCCATTGTCCGCAGCGTTCGCGATAAATTCGACTTCGCCCTGCCGGTGATCCGCGACAGCTCGTCGAGCGACCCCGGTGACTTCTCCGCGATGAGGCGCAGCAGATCGCGGTTCCCTGCCGACAGAACCTTGGCGAAAGACTCCGTCGAGGTGAACCAGACCTTCGGCTCGTCCTTGGTCGCGCGCCGTTCGCCGCGCCCGACCGCCAGGGTACGCGCTTTCATTTCCTCGTAGCTGGCAATCCCGACTCTCAACGTCGCCATGGGATCACTCCTCTCTCCGTCGATACCCGATCCACGGTGTGCCAGAAATCCGCGAGCAAGGTTGCGGCGTCATGATACCGGTATGGCCTAATCGTCGAGAGCCGATGACGATGATCCTGGGCGACACTGCGCCTTCGCGGAACGATCGGATGCGCGCTGTCGTACCCCACCAGCCGCTCGCCGTCCGGTCCATGTAACGTAAGGGAATAGTCGAGGCCATGCGGCTTTTCCGCGGATGCCGGCACTCGCGTCACGACAAAGCTTACCCAATAATCGCCCTCTGAATCGACCACGAGAGCCTGCCCATCCAGGTCGAGAAGTACGTCAAGGTTCGGGTCTCGCGGGGCCGCCACGAGGGTCTGTTATCATACTAGAATAACCCTTTCAAGGGACCCCGAACGCTGCTGCGGCAGCCTTCCGGCTTTTTGCTACGGCACCCTCAGACAGGAATCCCCTCGGGGATCGGGAGGTCGAAGAAGCCGGGGCCGGCGGCGGAGCGGAGCTCGGCGCCGGCCTCGCGGCCGAGACGCTCGGCGTCGGCGGCGGCACCCAGGCGCTCGGCGTCGTGCTGGAGCGCGCCGTCGGGCTGCACGATCCGCGCGCGCAGGCGGAGCCTTCCTTCCGCGATCTCCGCGAGCGCCGCGATGGGCGTGCGGCAGGAGCCGTCGAGTGCTGCCAGCAAGGCGCGCTCGGCGCGGGCGCAAGCGGAGGTCGCGGGATCGTCGATCGCGGCGAGCCAGCGCTCGGCACGCGCATCGCCGCGCCGCGCCTCGATGCCGATCACGCCCTGCGCGGGCGCCGGCAGCATCAGCTCCGGCGGCAGGATCGCGGTTGCGGCCTCGGCAAGGCCGAGCCGCTGCAGCCCCGCGAGCGCGAGCAAGGTCGCGTCGACCCTGCCCTCCTCGAGCTTGCGCAGGCGCGTATCGACGTTGCCGCGGAGCGGCAGCACCGTGAGGTCGCGCCGCGCGGCGAGGAGCTGCGCCCGGCGCCGGAGCGAGGATGTCCCGACGATGGCGCCGCGCGGGAGATCCGCGAGGCTCTGCGCGCGGCGGGAGATGAAGGCGTCGCGGGGATCGGCGCGCGGGAGATGGCAGGCGATGACGAGGCCTTCCGGCAGCACGGTCGGCACGTCCTTGAGCGAGTGCACCGCGAGGTCGATCGTGCCGCCCGCGAGCACCTCCTCGATCTCCTTGGTGAAGAGGCCCTTTCCGCCGATCGCGGAGAGCGTGCGGTCGCGGACTGCGTCGCCGGTCGTGCGGATCACCACCGTCTCGATCGCGCCCGGCGCCGCGAGCTCCGGATGCGCAGCCATGAGCGCGCGGCGGAGGCCCTGCGTCTGGGCGAGAGCCAAAGGGCTGCCGCGGGTGCCGATGCGCAGGAGAGGAGCCGCCATGACCCCTTGTTTAGGCGCTCGGCGAGGGCAATGGAAGAGGCGCCGCCGCGCGGCATTGCCGCGGACGGCCGGCGCCGGTATGGTCCGCCGCCATGCTGATTCTGGGCATCGAGACCAGTTGCGACGAGACCGCTGCCGCCGTCGTCGGCGAGAGCGCGCCGCGCATTCGCGCCAATCTCGTGCTCTCGCAGCTCGCGGAGCACCGGCCCTTCGGCGGCATCGTGCCGGAGATTGCCGCGCGCGCCCATCTCGCCCATCTCGATGGGCTCGTGCGGCGGACGCTCGAGACGGCCGGTGTCGGCTTCGGCGATCTCGACGCCGTCGCCGCGACCGGCGGCCCCGGCCTCATCGGCGGCGTCATCGTCGGTGTCACGCTCGGAAAAGCGGTGGCGCTCGCGCGGGGCCTTCCCTTCCTCGCGATCAATCATCTCGAGGGCCACGCGCTCACCGCGCGCCTCACGGAGGACGTGCCTTTTCCTTACCTATTGCTCCTCGTCTCCGGAGGACATTGCCAGCTCCTGATCGCCGAGGGCGTGGGGCGGTACCGGCGGCTCGGCACCACCGTTGACGACGCCGCCGGCGAATGCTTCGACAAGGGCGCCAAGCTCCTGGGTCTGGGATTTCCCGGCGGGCCCGAGATCGAGCGCCGCGCGCGCGAGGGCGACCCCGCCCGCATCCCGCTGCCGCGCCCGCTCAAGGGCCGGCCCGGCTGCGATTTCTCCTTCTCCGGCCTCAAGACCGCGCTTCGCGAGGCCGTGGTCGAGCGCGGCGGCGCCGCCGCGCTCGCGCCCCGCGACGTCGCCGATCTCGCGGCGAGCCTGCAAGCCGCGATCGGCGATTCCCTGGTCGAGCGCACGGAGCATGCGATCGAGGTCTTCCGCCGCCGCCATCCCCTGGGCGCCCATCTCGTGGTCGCCGGCGGGGTCGCGGCGAACCGCGTGCTGCGCGCCTCGCTGGCGGAGCTCGCGGCGCGGCACGGGCTCGAGTTCGTGGCGCCGCCGCCGGAGCTCTGCACCGACAACGGCGCGATGATCGCCTGGGCAGGACTGGAGCGCTTGAAGGCGGGCCTCGTCGACGGCCTCGACTTCGCGCCCCGGCCGCGCTGGCCGCTCGATCCCGCCGCGCCCCGCGCCCGCGGCGCCGGGGTCAAGGCTTGATGAGTGCTGCAAAGGATAGGCCGGCGAAGCGGCGCCGGCCGTGGCTAGCGGCCCTGCTCTCCTTCCTCTGGCCGGGGCTCGGACAGCTTTACATCGGCGAGACGCGTCGCGCCGTCCGGTACTTCGCGCTGCTCGTCGCATTTTATGCGCTCGTCGCGAGCTTCCTTTACGCCCTCGATGCGCCCATCGCCTTGCTCGCGGGAGGCATGGCGGTGCTAATCCTAGGCTTGGCCTTGACGCTCGGCTCGGCCATCGACGCCTTTCGGAATGCGCGAAGCCTCGGAGCGGTCGTTCTCGGGCGATACCAGAGGCTTTGGATCTATCTCGGGATCGTCGCTCTCAATGGCGTCGCGCAAGAGGCGCTGGACGGCAGGGCTCGGTTCCATGGCGGCTGCGCGCCCGAGGTTCCGCGGGTGTTTACGCACACCTATGAATTTCTCACGAGATCGATGGAGCCCACGCTGTTGTCCGGCGACATCCTCGTCACGGAGACGAGCTATTTCTGCCGGAACGATCCCCGTCGCGGCGATCTCGCCGTATTTCTCCTTCCGACCCCGAGCAGTCCCGCGTTCATCAAGCGCATCATCGGCCTTCCCGGCGATCGCGTGCAGCTGAAGGAAGGGCGCGTCTACATCAACGGCGAGCCCGTGGCGCAGGAGTGGCTCGAGAGCGGCATCGGCACGGACGAGATGGGGCGGGAGGTGCGGCGGGCCCGATTTCTCGAGAGCTTTCCCGACGGCGCGCGCTATAGCGTCGAGATCACCGACCTCGAGTCGAAGCTCGAGAACACGGCGGAGGTGACGGTTCCCGAGGGCAGCTATTTCGTGCTCGGCGATGCCCGCGACAATTCGCTCGACAGCCGCATGACCGGCGATTTCGGGTTCATCCCGCGCGCGCTCATCGTGGATCGTCCGGCCTACGTCATCTGGTCGGGCGATTGGGACCGGATCGGGCTTCGCTTGCGGTAGAGGCGGCGGCCTTGCATCATCGAGAGATGGAGCGCATCGGCATCGTCGGCGGCGGCGCCTGGGGAACGGCGCTGGGACTCCTGGCGCTGCGCGCGGGCCGCTCGACGCTCCTCTGGGCGCGCGAGAGCGAGGTCGTGGAGGCGATCGGGCGCCGGCACGAGAATCCACTGTTCCTCCCGGGCGTGGCGCTCGACCCCAAGCTGCGCGCGACGGACGATCTCTCGGAAGTGGCGGCGTCGGACGTGCTGCTGCTGGCGGCGCCGGCGCAGCATTTGCGCGCGGTGGCGTCGGCACTCGCGCCGCAAGTGCAGCGCGGCACGCCCGCGGTCATCTGCGCCAAGGGCATCGAGGAAGGAAGCGGCGCGCTCCTCACGGAGGTCGTCGCCGCGGCTCTGCCGCAGGCGGTGCCCGCCGTGCTCTCGGGCCCCACTTTCGCCGCGGAGGTCGCGCGGGGCCTGCCGACGGCGGTGACACTTGCCGTCGCGGACGCCGCCCTCGGGCGCAAGCTCGTGGAGTGCCTCGGGAGCCGGACCTTCCGCCCCTATCTCAGCGACGATCTCGTGGGTGCGGAGGTCGGCGGCGCAATCAAGAACGTGATCGCCATCGCCTGCGGCATCGTCGAGGGAAGGAAGCTCGGCGACAACGCGCGGGCGGCGCTCATCACGCGCGGGCTCGCGGAGATGGCGCGGCTCGCGCTCGCAAAAGGCGGGCGGCAGGAGACGCTGATGGGACTCTCGGGCCTCGGCGATCTCGTGCTGACCTGCACGGGGATGCAGTCGCGCAATCACTCGCTGGGCGTCGCACTCGGCGAAGGGAAGCGGCTTGAGCACATTTTAGCGGCGCGCCGCTCGGTCGCGGAGGGAGTGACCTCTTCGGCAGCCGCAGCGGCTCTCGCGCGGAGGCTCGGGATCGACGCGCCCATCGTCGCGGCGGTCGATGCGATTCTCCATCGCGGCGCCGCCATCGACGCCGCGATCGAGACCTTGCTTGCGCGTCCCTTCCGGGCCGAGTCTGCCGCGCCGTCTTAACAACATCTAGTAAGAGACTTGTAATAATTCACAAAATCTGGTGACAGAATCCGCGAATCCCGCTACGATTTTTTCTGTGACGAGTCGCCTCCGACCCCCGCAGCACTTCCCGGATCCTCCGGAGATCCGCAGGGGCTCGTGCATCGTCAGGAGCGCAACCGAGACCAACGCCTCCCGCCCCGCGGTGAGGCGTTTTTCATTGCCGCCGTTCCGTCTCATCAGCCACGAGGGACACCGCACATGGCAAAACGTTCGCGCAGCAACGCCCAGGCACGCCTGCAGGAAGCCTCCGTCGAGCCGCTCTTCGGCGCGGGCTGGCACCCTCTCGCGCGGGAGGAAGGGCACGGGCAGGATCGCGAGCAAAGCTACGTGCGGACGGTGCGGCCGCAGAGCGACAACCAGCGCACGCTGGTCGCGGCGATCCAGAAGCATCACCTGACGATCGCGCTCGGCCCCGCCGGCACCGGCAAGACCTATCTCGCGGTGACCGCCGCGGTGGAGGCGCTCGAGGCGGGACGCGTGGGGCGCATCGTGCTCACGCGACCGGCGGTAGAGGCCGGCGAGAATCTGGGCTTCCTTCCGGGCGACCTCATCGACAAGTTGGCGCCTTATCTCCGCCCGCTCTACGACGCGCTCAACGAGCGACTCGGCGGCAAACGGGTGCGCCAGCTCATGACGGAGGGCGCGATCGAGATCGCCCCCGTCGCCTACATGCGCGGACGCACGCTCAACAACGCCTTCGTGGTCGTGGACGAGGCGCAGAACTGCACCTACGCGCAGATCAAGATGGTGCTGACGCGGCTCGGCTGGCACTCGACCATGGTCGTGACCGGCGATCCCGATCAGAGCGATCTCCTGGAGGGGCTCTCGGGCTTCGCGGAGATCGCCGACCGCTTGAAGGCGATCCCGGACGTGGCGGTGGTCGAGCTCGACGAGCGCGACATCGTGCGCCATCCGCTGGTAGGCGAGATGCTGAGCGTGCTTTAGCGCTGGGCTTCCACTCCTGCTCGTCCAAAGGCACGGCGAGTGCGCCGGCTGGCCGAAAATCGATGCGCGACCGCGCCGGGCGAGCAAGCGGGCGCACATTTGTGCAGCACCACCACCCATTACGCGCAGCTACGCGACGGCCGTTCCCGTCCCTCGCGAGGGTGCGTTATTCGATCACCCCGAGCACGTCCACCGCGACCTTGCTCTGCGAAAACGGGAAGCCGGCGACCGGAAGACCCGTCGAGGCCGGTCCCGGGCGCCGGTAATAGGCATTTCGCACGGCCATGTTGCCGTGGAGGTCTTGAGGAGCGCTGCTGCCTAGATAATGCGTGGTCGCCTTTGTGACGTCCTCGAAACGCCAATCTTGCGCGCGCATCATGGCCGAGATCGCGGCCATGATGGCCTCAGTCTCCTCTACCAAAGAGGCACCGGAGAGGCTGCGCGCCGCGATCCAGAAATGCGAGCGGCTGCTGCGTGCAAAGACAGCAGTGCCGGAGTGCGGGGATCGCGCGAGCGACCGCATCACTCCGTTGCTGGAGAAGGTGAGCTCTCCGATGGCGATCACCCCGGGCGGCAACGCAACGCCGACGGCAGCGCCAATGTCCGTGATCAGGCCCGCTCGCCTCAGCGCGTCGAGCGCAGACGCGGCGCCGTCTTCGATGACGAACCAGTGATCGGCGAGCAGCGCTTCCGTGGAAATCCCGGCGAATTCGCGGAGTGCCTGGAGCACGACATTGCTTGCAGGTACGGAACGGCCAGGCGCAACCGCAGCGTGGTCCAGTACCTCCAGGCTCATCCAGACGAGGTCGCCGGCATCGACCGCGCGCAAGCGCAGACCATAGAGCTCCCGGGATAAAAGCGGGCCGCGGTGACCGGTCGCATGTACATCTATTTCGATTTTCATGCCCGGATAATAGAAGTAGGGCGTGCCGACCGGGATCAGTAGGGCACCGGGATAGGCGCGCCCGAAGCGGCTCAGCACCTGGCTTAATGCAGCGGGCTCCTGGCACGCGTGATAGATCACGAGCTTGCCGACGTTGGCTGGCGTGTAGTCGGCCTTCACGAGCAGCGTCCGGATGTACCGGTCGACGTGCTCCGCTTGGCCGATGATGTCCTCGGGAGCCAGCACGGCGCCATTGGCCGCAAGCGGACATTGCCCGCAGGTCCAGGCATGCCCACCCGCGCGCACCAGCATCGAATAGGGATGCTCGATGCGCATGCTCCAGAGATCGGAGAACGGAACGCGAAGCGGGGCGCGAGTTCCGGCAGTCATGGCCGAATTATAGGAACAATCCGGCCGCAGGTCGCGGCCTCGTCGGGGGTCCTGGGCCCGCTCCAAAGCTGCATGCGAGCCGCGCGCTTTCCAGGGCGCGCCCGCCGCGCTAAGAACGGGGCATGCGCCCAGCGACCGCGCTCGCCATCCGGCACGTCCCCTTCGAGGATCTCGGTAGCTTTGCGCCGGTGCTGCGCGAGCGCGGGTTCATCCTGGGCTATCGCGATGCCGGGCTCGACGATCTCGAGGCGCGCGATCTCTTCGACGCCGATCTCCTGGTCGTGCTGGGGGGACCGATCGGGGTTTACGAGACCCGCGACCATCCCTTTCTCGCGGGCGAGACCGCGAGCATCGAGCGCCGCCTCAAAGCGGGACGGCCGGTGCTGGGCATCTGCTTGGGCTCCCAGCTCATGGCGAAAGCGCTGGGAGCCCGCGTCTACAAGGGCCGCCGCAAGGAGATCGGCTGGGGCCCGCTCGAGATCACGGCGGCCGGCCGGCTCTCGCCGCTCCGCGAGCTCGGCCAGCGAACCCCGGTGCTGCACTGGCACGGCGACACCTTCGACCTCCCGAAGCGGGCGACGCTCCTCGCCTCGACGAGGCTCTACGAGAATCAGGCCTTCGCCTGGGGCGAGCGCGCGCTCGCGCTGCAGTTCCATCCGGAGGCGACGGCGCACGGGCTCGAGCGCTGGTTCATCGGGCACAGCGCGGAGATCGCGGCAACGCGCGGCGTCGACGTGGCGACGCTGCGCCGGCAGACGCGGCGCGCGGCGCCGCGCCTCGAAGCGCGGGGGCCGCGCGTGCTTCAGGCCTGGCTCGATGGACTCGGGATTTAGCGCGGAGCAGACGGCGCTCGAGCGCGTCTTCGCGGAGGTGCGGGCGTGCACGCTCTGCGCGCGGCATCTGCCGCTGGGGCCGCGGCCGGTGGTGCGGGGCTCCGCGAGCGCGCGCCTCCTCATCGTGAGCCAGGCGCCGGGAACGCGCGTCCACATGACCGGCCGCTCCTTCAACGACCGCAGCGGCGACCGGCTCCGCGACTGGCTGCAGATGAGCCGCGCCACCTTCTACGACGAGCGGCGCGTCGCGATCCTCGGCATGGCCTTCTGCTATCCCGGCGTCGACGCCAAGGGCGGGGACCTGCCGCCGCGGCCGGAATGCGCGCCGCACTGGCATCACCGGATCCTCGAGCATATGCCGGGCCTCGAGCTTACGCTGCTCGTGGGCTCCTACGCGATCCGGCGCTATCTCGGCCGCCGCGCCAAGCGCGGCATGACCGAGACGGTGCAGGCCTGGCGCGACTACCTCCCCGAATACCTCCCTCTGCCGCATCCGAGCTGGCGCAACACGCACTGGCTTCAGCGCAACCCCTGGTTCGCCGCGGAGCTGCTGCCGGAGCTGCGCCGGCGCGTGCGGGCGCTGGTCTGAGGGCGCGACGCCGGAAATTCAACCCGCGTCCTTCGACGCGCCGCCGCGTTGCATGCTATCGTCTGGGTGAGAAACCCAAAAGTCGCCGGGATGCATCGTGACCGCGGCCTCGATCCTTCGTTGCCTATGCGCGACAGCGCTTTTCGCCGTGCCCGGCCTCGCCCACGCGCAAGCGCCGCAGCCGGTCTTCGCGGAGGATTTCGCTTACGTGCCCGGCGATCTCGCGGCGCTCTTGCGGACCTGGCGCATCTCCGCCGCGCTCGACCGCGGGGTCTGGGCCTCGCGCGTCGCGGTCGTCGCGGATGCGGCGCGCGGCGGCGTCCTCCGCATGGAGCTGCACGAGGGCGACGCGCTCGACGGCGCGACCGACGCCGCGCGCGCCGCCAAGAGCTATGTCTGCGGCGGCGATGGCTCGCGTGCGGCGCAGATGGAAGCCGAGCCCGGCGGCATCGTTCCGGCGGAGCGCGTGGAGATCCAGGTGAAATCCGACCGCCCCAGCGGCTCCGGCGACATCGTGAAGTTCGGCGAGCCCGTCTGGTACCGGTTCTCCTTCAAGACCGGCGATGACTGGCCGCACGACGCGCCCGCCGCCGGCCGCCTCCCCTGCCGCACCGTCATCCAGCAGATCAAGCAGGACTCCTTCCGGAATGGCGAATCCTGCGGCGCGAGTCCCTTCTTCAAGATCGAGGCGCGGCCGCTCAAGGAGAGCGTCCGCTTCTATGCGCAGATTGCCTTCGGCGATGCCTGCGCTTCGCCGCCGGCGGTGACGCGGCGTCTCATCTGCGAGACCGACACGCTGCCGCGCGCGACCTGGGCGAGCGTGAACGTGCGGCTCCTCCCCGCGCTCGACCAGGGCGGGCGCGCGGATATCTGGCTCAACGGCAGGCACTGCGGGAGCTATCGCGGGCCGATGGGAGATGCCGCAAACGGCGTGCGCCGCGATGGCGTTCCCGTCGCCAACACACAGCCGCGCTTCGGCATCTACCGCGACTGGCGCGCGGAGACGCAGACGATTTATTTCAGCGGCATCTCCTTCTGGAGCACCGACCCCACGGGGAGCGCTGGGTGGGGTGTGGGTGCCCCGCCGCTATAGGCTCGTCCTCGCGGCGAAGCCGCCCTACGCCTCCGCTTCCAGCCGCTCCATGTCCTCGTCGGAGAAGCCGAAGTGGTGGCCGATCTCGTGGATGATCACGTGGCGGATGACGCGGTAGAGATCCTCTCCGGTCTCGCACCAGTAGTCGAGGATCGGCCGGCGGTAGAGGAAGACCATGTCGGCGTCGGGCCGCACGTCGCCGACGCTCTTGTGCGGGAGCGCCACGCCGCGATAGAGGCCCAAGATGTCGAAGGGGCTCTCGAGCTCCATCTCCTCCTCGACCTCCTCGTCGGGAAACTCGTCGACGCGGAGGACGACGTTGCGGAGGTGGCGCTTCAGCTCCATCGGAATGCTCCGGAGCGCGCGCTCCGCCAGCGCCTCGATGTCGGCGAGGCTCGGCGCCAGGCGCGAGGCTCGGAGGTCTTGCTCGCGCATGAGCTAGCGATCCCGCTTGATCTTCGCGCGATATGCCGTCACTTCTCTTGGCGGCAGGATCGGCATGGGAGGCGGATCATGGTCGAGCGGCTTCACGGCGCGGCGCGCAACGCCGCGATCCACGGGCTTTCCGGCTGGAGCGAGGTCGAGGATCGCGACGCGATCCGCAAGGTCTTCCACTTCGGCACCTTCCGCGAGGCCTGGGGCTTCATGAGCGAGGTCGCTCTCCTCGCGGAGAAGATGGACCATCATCCCGAATGGTTCAACGTCTACAACCGCGTCGAGATCATCCTCTCGACCCACGACGCCGAGGGCCTGACCGAGCGCGACATCGCGCTCGCCCGCGAGATCGACGAGATCGCCCCCGAGCGCGACCGCAGGCGCGGGGCGCACTGATCCTATCGCTTACCGGATTCGCCGCGCCCGCCGCCTGAGGCTCGGGGACTGCGTTTCTCCTGGGAGGACGCACCGAGGGTTCGCAACGCAAGCAACGCGTCGCGGACGATCGCGTAGGCGGGCCCGCTCGGCGCGTTGCGGCGGGTCAGGAGGCCGAGCGTGCAGGGAATCGCCGGCCTCAAGGGCCGGACGACGATGTCGGGGTCCGCAGCCGCGACCGCGACATCCGGCACGATCGACATGCCGAGCCCCGATGCGACCGCCTGCTTCGCCGCCTCGATGATCCCCACTTGCATCGGCGGGCGCGGCAGCGGCAGCTCTCTGCCGAGCCAATTCATGACGCGCGGATGAATGGCGCCGCGCTCGTGCTCGAGCACCAGCGCCTGGCGGGCGGCGTATTGCGGCGTTATCTCGTCGGGGATGCCGGCGGCCGATCTCGGCAAGATCGCCACGCACACCTGCGGGCGGAGCGGCGTCGCCGTCAGCAACGGCGACTTCACGGGCAAGGTCGCCAGGCCGAGGTCGATCGTGCCTTGAATGAGGCTCTCGACCATGTCCCGCGTCGCCATGTTCGTGATCGCGAGGTCGATCTTGGGATGATCCGTCCTGAGCCGCCGCAGGATCGGCGGCAGGTCGTAAATCAGCGCGGTCAGGGTCGTGCCGATGCGCACGCGACCGAGCCAGCCTTCGCGGAGCCCCCGCATCGCGGACTCCGCGGCCTCGCATTCCTGCGCGATCCGGCGCGCGTGCTCGATCAGCTCGCGCCCCGGCGCCGTCGCGCGGGCGCTCTTGCCGACGCGCTCGATGAGCTGGAGTCCCCAACGGGCCTCGAGCTCGCGTATCTGCAGGCTCACCGCGGGCTGCGTCAGATTGAGTCTGCGGGCCGCGGCGGAGAAGCTCCCGAGCGCGGCCACCTCAGTCAGAGCCCGCAACTGGTCGAGATTGAGGCTGCGCATCTAAAAGCACCTCTTATAGATGCGATTGCGAAAGCCAATTTGCGTTCCCGCCGCTCCGACGCCAATTAGAGCACGCGAAGCAGCCGCGGGACAACCTCCCGCGCTTGCGCTTCCGACATGCCGGGGAATTGGGGCGGACCCGAGCAGCCGACTATGGAGGCTGAGATGACGACTCTGCACGATACGACCACTGTCGCGACCCGCGGCGGCGAGGGGCTGCGGATCCTTAGGGCACGGCTCCGGCCGTTCTTTCTTGCGGCGGGCATGCGGCTCGCCGCTCCCTGGCAGCGTCTGAAATCGGAGAGCCGCCGGCGGCGCGCGGAGCGGGAGCTCGAGGTCTTGTCCGATGACACCCTCAAGGACATCGGCATCGCACGGTCGGAGATTCCGTGGCTCGCGGCCAAGCCGTCCGAGCAGTGGCGTAGAGGCTGCAATGACCCGGGCTGAGGATGGGGGCGGCGCCGCGCGGCCCTCGGCCAAGCTGGTCGCCGCCTACGCCGGCGCTCCGCAGGGAATGCGCTACGAGGCGTGGCGCGAGGATTTGTGCAGGTCGTTCTGCAGGATCGACGTCGAGCCCTGCGGTGCCGGCGGGATCGACTGCAGGGTGGAAATCGAGCAGTTGGGCTCTCTGACGCTCGCGGCGCCGAAGGGAAGCGCGGCGCAATTCGCGCGGACGGCGCCGCTGCTCTCGGATGCCTGCGACGATGTCGTGCTGCTGGTCGCGCTCTCCGGGCAGACCTTCGCCACGCAGCGCGGTCGCCCCTTCCTGTTGATGCCGTTGCAGATGTATTTGTCCGAGATGAGCGCGGAATGCTCCGCCCGTCTCGCCGACGGCAGTCACTTCGCGGCCATACGCATTCCCCGGAGCGAGCTCTTGAGCATCTGCCCGAATGCGGAGGCGCGCCTCTCGCGCGCCATCGTTGACAACGAGCCCCTCAGAGAGACGATCGCGCGCTACTACGCATTTGCCGCCGACGCGGCCGTCCGCCTCGACCCGATCGCGCAGCGATTGGTCGCGCAGCACATGATCGACCTCGTGGCGCTCCTCCTGGGCACCGGGCCCGAGGAGACCGAGCTCGCGACGCGCCGGGGCTATTCGGCGGCGCGGCTTCATGCGATCGAGGCCGACATCGTCGATCATCTCGCCGACGGCGATCTCACCATCGACTCGATCGCCCAGCGGCGGGGCCTCAGCCCAAAGCAGATACAGCGGACTTTCGAGCGCAACGGGAAGACCTTTACCGAATTCGTGCGCGAGCAGCGTCTGCTCCGGGCGACGAGGCTTCTCGCGAGCCCCGGCAATCGCGGCAAGAAGATCGCGGAGATCGCTTTCGATGCGGGGTTTGGCGACCTCTCCTACTTCAACCGGGCCTTCCGCGAGCGCTTCGGAACGACGCCGTCGGAATGGCGGACGGAGCCGCGCGACCTCGCGATGCAGTGACGCCGCACCCGTCCCGCTAGGACAAACGAACGTCCCGGGAGTCCAAGACCCGGGCGGGCCGAAACGCGATCATCCCCCTCGCCTGTGATGCTTTGGCTCCTTCGCCGCAGCGGCGGACGGAGCCTGCATCCGCAACCCCGTCGAGGAGACGATCCAATGACAGCACAGACCGCCGTCGCGCCAAGGACCAAGCGGACGCCGACGCCGATGCACGGCGTCGACACGCCGACCCTGCTCGCGACCATCAATGCCGTGGGCGCCCAGCCCGAGCTCGGCAAATTTCAGTTCCGCACGAAGAACCGGTGGATCTCCGGCACGCACAGCCGCAGCAGCATGTCCGGCTTCTTCGGCGCCGGCACCGAGCATCAGCACAAGGCCAAATTCGAGGGCGAGGCCGATCATCCCGCCGTGCTCTGCGGCTCGGACGAAGCACCCGCCCCCGTCGAATGGCTGCTGCACGCGCTCGCCGCCTGCATCACCAGCGGCGTCGCGAACATCGCGGCCGCGCGCGGCATAAGGCTCCGCAAGGTCGAGTCCACCGTCGAGGGCGACATCGACCTCCGCGGCATCCTCGGTCTCTCGAAGGAGGTCCGCAACGGCTACAAGGCGATCAAGACGAGCTTCGTCATCGAGGGCGACGCCACGCCCGAGCAGCTCGCCGCGATCCTCGAGCAGGCGAAGGCCCGCTCCGCCGTCTTCGACGTCATCACCAATGGCGTGCCCGTCTCGGTCGAAATGGACGCGAGCGCCAAGCGGTAATCGGGTCGGCCGATGAGCCTCGGCTCATCGGCGCCCCATCCCCCTCATGCCTTCTCGGATGCCCGAAATGAAGCAGACCGATGTCATCGTCATCGGCGGCGGCCAGGCCGGACTCGCGATGAGCCGCTGCCTCAGCGCGCGCGGCGTCGATCACGTCGTCCTGGAACGGGGACGCATCGGCGAGCGCTGGCGCTCGGAGCGCTGGGATTCGCTGCATCTGCTGACCCCGAACTCGCACAGCGCGCTCCCGGGACGGCCGCATGCCGGAGCCGACCCCGACGGCTTCCTCGCCGCGGCCGAGTTCGCGGACTACCTCGACGACTACGCCGCCGCGATCGATGCGCCGGTCGCCGCGGGCGTCGAGGTGACCGCGATCGAGACCGACGGGTCGCGATATTGCCTGACGACGACCGCCGGCTGCTGGCAATCCCGCGCCGTCGTCGTCGCGACGGGAGCCTGCGGCGCCCCGTTCGTCCCCCCGATGGCCGAGCGTCTGCCGCCATCGATCCAGCAGATCCTGCCGCGGGACTATCGCTCGCCGGACCAGATCGCCTCGAGCGGCGTGCTCGTCGTGGGAGCCTCCTCGACGGGGCTGCAGCTCGCGGAGGAGATTCACGCCTCCGGGCGGCACGTGATCCTCGCGGTCGGAGATCACACTCGCACGCCGCGCCGCTATCGCGGTCACGACATATACGCGTGCATGGACGCGGCCGGCATACTCGACGACCGCGCGGAGGACGCGTGGAGCCTCGAGGCAGGACATCGCCAGCCGTCGCTGCAGCTCGTGGGCCGTCCGGATCATCGGAATCTCGACCTCGGCGTCTTGCAGAACCGGGGCGTCCAGCTTTTCGGCCGTCTGGCCTCCATCGACGGATGCAAGCTCGGCTTCAAGGACGACCTCGCGGCGACGACCGCGCGCTCGCATGAGCGCATGATGCGCGTGCTCGACCGCATCGACGCCTTCGTGGCGGAGCGGGGTTTGGAGCACGAATATCCGGCCTCTCCGCCCATTCCGCGCTTTTCCGCGAGCGGGAGTCCGACGGAGCTCGACCTCTTCCGCGAGGGCGTGCGCAGCGTGGTCTGGGCGACGGGCTACGTCGAGCGTTTCCCCTGGATCAAGCTCCCGGTCCTCAATCGCCAGGGCGAGATCATCCATCGGCTCGGCGTCACGGCGATGCCCGGGCTCTACGTCCTTGGCCTCACCTTCCAGCGCCGGCGCCGCTCGCATTTCATCGACGGCGTCGGGCTCGACGCCGAGGAGATCGCGGGCCTCGTCTGCCGGCACCTCGCGTCGGATCGGCGCAGCATGGTTTCCGCGGCAATGGAGGCGATCCCATGACGAACCGTCTGAGCTGCGACGTGCTGGTGGTCGGCGCTCGTTGCGCCGGCGCCTCGACCGCGATGCTGCTCGCGCGCGGCGGGCTTCGGGTCCTGCTCGTCGACCGCGGCGAATACGGCACCGACACGATCTCGACCCACGCCTTCATGCGCGCGGGAGTGCTGCAGCTCGAGCGCTGGGGCCTCCTTCCGCACATCGAGCAGGCGGGTACGCCGCCCGTTCGGAACACCGCATTCCACTATGGCGATGACGTCGTGGAGATCGAGATCGGAGAGAGCCACGGCGTGCGCGCTCTCTACGCCCCACGGCGCACCGTGCTGGATCGCGTGCTGGTCGACGCCGCGGCGGAAGCGGGCGCCGACGTCCGGTTCCGGCATTCGCTCGTCGAGCTCAAGCACGCCCCTGGCGGCCGCGTCTCCGGCGCCCTCATTCGCGGCGCGACCGACGAGCTCATCGAGGTCGACGCGGAATTCGTCGTCGGCGCGGACGGGATCGGCTCCTCGGTCGCGCGGCTCGCCGGCGCTCCCGTCCTGCGCCAATTCCACTCCGCAAGCGCCATCATCTACGGCCACTGGCGAGGCCTCCCGGCCCGGGGATATCGCTGGCACTACAGTCCGGGAGCGAGCGCCGGCGTAATTCCCACCAATGACGGGATGCACTGCGTCTTCGCGGCCATGCCGGCTGCCCGTTTTCGCGCCGGTCTGCGCGGGGTCGCCGCCTATCGCCGCATCCTCGCCGAGGCTGCCCCGGATGTCGCGGCGGCTCTCGACCCCGTCGTTTCCGATGGCCCGGTCTGGACCTTCGCGGGGCGGCCGGGATTCATGCGTCAGGCCTGGGGTCCGGGCTGGGCGCTCGTCGGCGATTCCGGCTACTTCAAGGACCCGCTGACCGCGCACGGCATGACGGATGCGCTCCGCGACGCGGAGCTGCTTGCGCGTGCCGTCCTCGAGGGAAACGACCAGGCGCTCGCTCGCTTCGCCGCGCTGCGCGACGAGTTCTCGCTCCGCTTCTTAGCGGTGACCGACGCCATCGCCTCGTTCGATTGGGATCTCGACACCCTCCGGCAATATCACTTCGCAGTGAACGCCGCGATGAAGGCCGAGGTCGAGCATCTCGCCGCTCTCGAGGTGGTCTCGCGCAGATCGCCAATTCCAATGCCCGCGCTCCCCCGGCGCGCGCACATAGAGGAGGTCATTCAATGAACGACACAATGAGCCTCGTCTCACCCTGGTCCAGCACGATCAAGGGGCGGCCCAGGGTCGGGGCCTTCGCCGAGCGAGCGCGGCGCACCGGCATGCGCGACGTCGCGATGTTCACGCAGATGACGGGCGACCGGAACCCGCTGCACTACGACGCGGAGCTTGCCGCGCGGACGCCGTTTCGGCGTCTCATCGTGCAAGGCGGGGTCACCTCTGGCCTGCTCAATGCGATCGTGGCCGAGGATCTCCCCGGCCCCGGCAGCGTCTTTCTCGAGGTCCAATGGCGCTTCGTGAAGGCGGTCGGCGTCGGCGAGGAGATCGTCGGCCGCGTCGAGGTGAGCTCCGTGCGCGAGGACAAGCCGATCTGCACCCTCAAGACCACCGTGCGGAACTCCGAGGGCGAGGTCTGCCTCACCGGCACGGCCGTCACCTACACCATGCCGCTCCGCGACGAGGCGCTTCCCTAG
>DATKNV010000140.1:0-54668 GCA_035541215.1 Allostellaceae bacterium
ACATCTTCGTCCACGTGACCGCGCTCCGCCGCTCCGGGATCGAGATGCTGACGCCGGGACAGGCGGTCCGCATGACGGTCTCGGAAGCCCCGAGGGGCCGAGAGGCGTCGTCGGTGAAGCTGATATAGCAGGCCTCGCGCAGAGAACGCTGAGGATGCGCGGAGGGCGCAGAGGATAGAGGATTCATCGGGAGTCCTCTGCGTCCTCCGCGCATCCTCAGCGTCCTCTGCGCGAGAATCCTTCTTCCTCTTCGGATCGATGCCCATGACCGAGACCGTCCGGGACAACCCCTCCCGCCACCGTTTCGAGCTCGAGGTGGACGGGCATACCGCCTTCACGGAATACACGCTCGCCCCCGGCGTCATCACCTTCGTGCACACGGAGGTGCCGAAGACGCTCGGCGGGCGCGGCGTGGGCACGCAGCTCATCAAGGGCGCCTTGGACCAAGTCCGCTCGCGCGGGCTCAAGGTCGTCGCCAAATGCCCCTTCGTCGCGGGCTTCATCGGGAAGCACCGGGATTACCAGGACCTCCTGGCCTAGGCGCGCCAGGCGCCGATACCACCCATGAAGGCGCAGCCCGCGACGATCGCAAAGGCGAGCGCGTAGCTGCCGCTGAAGCTCACGACGGCGCTGAAGAGCGCGGGGCCCAGCACGATCCCGAGAAAGGTGATGGAGAGCGCGCCGCCGGTCGCGGCACCCGCCATCCCCGCGGGCGCCAGCGCCGCCACCTCCGCGAGGTAGATGCCGTTCCAGCTCACCCCGGTCGCCCCCAGCACTGCCGTCACCGCGAAAACTGCCGCGAGCGGCCAGCTCGCGGTGATGAGGCCGGTCGCCACCGTCGCCGTGGCCATGCTGACGCCGAGAAGCCCGAGGAGGCGTCGCGGCGGCAGCAGCCGGTCCGCGATCCAGCCGAGGACGATGCGGCCGATGATGCCGCCTCCCTGCGCCACCGCCATGACCGCGCCGGCGGTGACGAGCGAGAGCTGCGCGCGCTCCGTGAGGAAGGTCACCAGGAAGGTCGCGAAGGAGAGCTGCGTCGCCGAGAAGCTCATCGAGGAAAGCGCGAGCCGTCGCAGCGGAGGCATGCCGAGCACGAGCCGAATGCCCGCGAGCAGCCCCGCGGCGTGGGGCGCCGCCCTTTCCTCTCCCCGGTCGAAGCGCGGACGGAGCGGCTCGACCGCGAGCGCAACGAGGAGGCAGGCCCCGGCCACCGCGAGCGCCGAGCCCTCCCATCCGAGCGCGAGGCCCAGGGGTGCCGCGACCGAGCCCGCGAGCACGCCGCCCACGGGGACGCCGGTCTGCTTCAGCGAGAACATGAAGGCGCGGCGATGCGGCGGCGTCTGGCGGATGAGGATGTGCGAGCTCGCGGGCGTCACGGGCCCGTAGCCGAGCCCCATGGCCACGGCGCCGAAGAGGACGAGGGCGAGGTTTCCGCTCGCGGCGGATGCGAGGCCGGCGGCGCAGGCGATGAGGCACCACTGGCTCAAGCGCAGCGGGCCCGTGCGCGCGAGGAGGCTGCCGCTTCCGGCGGAGGAGACGATGGCGCCGGCATAGACCATCGCGGTGAAGATGCCGACGCGCTCGCTCGCGACCCCGATCGCGGGCGCGGCGAGTCCCGCCAGCACCGGCGGGGTCAGCACGGCCATCGAGACGAGCGCTTGAATCGCGAGGGTGGCGAAGAGTGCGAGCATCGGCGGGCGCCGAGTGTGATGCGCCGCGCATGCGGGGGTCAACCGATCCCTAGGAGGCGCGGCGATGCCGCCTCTTGGCGCTCGTGCCTCGCCGCGTTAGCTTCTTCGGGAAACGCTGGGAGTCCTCCACGTGCGGCTACTCCTCCCATTAGCGTCACGGCCGGGCCTGTCCCGGCCATCCACGTCCGCCCCTGCGCAATGGAGGCACGTCGATGGCCGGGACAAGCCCGGCCATGACGGCAAGAGCGGGAGAGAACGTCCCCTCGGCCGCGACATCACCTTGGCACTTCTCCTCAAGGTCGCGCTCCTCGCCGCGCTCTACCTCGCCTTCTTCCGCGGGGATCAGCGGCCGCAGATCGACGATGCCGCGATGGCGCAGCATCTGGTGGCGCCGCGATGATCGATCCCGCCGTCGTCGAGCTCTCGCGGCTGCAATTCGCGCTGACGGCGCTCTATCACTTCCTCTTCGTGCCGCTGACCCTCGGGCTCTCGCTGCTGCTCGCGGTGATGGAGAGCGTCTACGTCATGACCGGGCGCAAGATCTGGAAGGCCATGACGAAGTTCTGGGGCACGCTCTTCGGCATCAACTTCGCCATGGGCGTCGCGACCGGCATCACCATGGAGTTCCAGTTCGGCACCAACTGGGCCTATTACTCGCATTACGTCGGCGACATCTTCGGCGCGCCGCTGGCGATCGAAGGCCTGATGGCCTTCTTCCTCGAGGCGACCTTCGTGGGCCTCTTCTTTTTCGGCTGGGACCGGCTCTCGAAGCCCGCGCATCTCCTGGTCACGTGGCTCACGGGGATCGGCGCCAATCTCTCCGCGCTCTGGATCCTGGTCGCAAACGGCTGGATGCAGAACCCCGTGGGCGCGCGCTTCAACGTCGAGACCATGCGGATGGAGCTCACCTCCTTCGAGGCGCTGCTCTTCAACCCGGTGGCGCAGGCGAAGTTCGTGCACACCGTGAGCGCGGGCTACGTCACGGGCTCGGTCTTCGTGCTGGCGGTGAGCGCCTTCTACCTCCTGCGGGGATGGCACGTGCAGATGGCGCGGCGCTCGATGACGGTGGCCGCGAGCTTCGGCCTTGCCTCCGCGCTCTCCGTCGTCGTGCTCGGCGACGAGAGCGGCTACACCGCGACCCTCGACCAGAAGATGAAGATCGCGGCGATCGAGGCGAATTGGGACACGCAGACGCCGCCCGCGAGCTTCACCGTCTTCGGCCTCCCCGACACGGTCGAGCGCGCGACGCACTACAAGATCGAGGTACCCTGGCTCCTGGGGCTGATCGCGACGCGCTCGCTCCACCGGCCCGTCGAGGGCATCGACGATCTCGTGCGCCAGGGCATCGCGCGGATCGAGAGCGGCATCCTCGCCTACCGCGCGCTCGAGACGCTGCGGCGCACGCCCAACGACGCCGCGGCGCGCGCGGAGTTCGACGCGCACGCCGGCGATCTCGGCTATGCGCTGCTCTTGAAGCGCTACACGCCCCGCGTCGTCGACGCCGACGAGGCGACGATCCGGCACGCCGCCAACGATCTCATTCCGGACGTCCCCGTGCTCTTCTGGAGCTTCCGCTTCATGGCGGGGCTCGGCTTCTATTTCATCGCGCTCTTCGCGCTCGCCTTCTACTTGGCCTCGGCGCGGCGGCTCTATACGCGCTGGTTCCTGCGCCTGGCATTCCTGAGCCTGCCCCTGCCCTGGATCGCGGCGGAGCTCGGCTGGATCGTCGCGGAATATGGGCGCCAGCCCTGGGTGGTCGAGGGCGTGCTGCCGACCTATCTCGGCGTCTCCTCGGTCTCCGAGGGCGCCGTCATCGGATCGCTCCTGGGCTTCGTCCTCTTCTACACCGCGCTCGCGATCATCGACGTGATGCTGATGATCCGGGTGGTCCGCCGCGGGCCCGCGCCCGCAAGGGACGCCTGAGATGCCGCTCGACTACGACATCCTTCGCTTCCTCTGGTGGGCGCTTCTGGGCATCCTGCTCATCGGCTTTGCCGTGCTCGACGGCTACGATCTCGGCACGGCGATGCTGCTGCCCTTCGTGGGCGAGACCGACGCCGAGCGGCGGCAGATACGCGAGACCATCGAGCCCAATTGGGAAGGGCATCAGGTCTGGCTCATCCTCGGCGGCGGCGCCGCCTTTGCGGCCTGGCCGCCGCTCTATGCCGCGAGCTTCTCCGGCTTCTACATCGCGATGCTGCTGGTGCTGGTGACATTGATCCTGCGCCCCGTCGGCTTCAGCTTCCGCGACAAGATCGCGGAGCCGCAATGGCGCCTCGTCTGGGACTGGGCGCTCGCGGTCTCCGGCTTCGTGCCGGCGCTCGTCTTCGGCGTCGCCTTCGGCAACCTCCTGCAGGGCGTGCCCTTCGGCTTCGATGCCGACCTCCGTCTCGACTACACCGGCGGCTTCTTCGAGCTTCTCAATCCCTTCGCGCTCTTCGCGGGTCTCGTGAGCGTCGCCATGCTCGCGATGCACGGCGGCACCTGGCTCGCGCTCAGGACCGACGGCGAGGTGGCGGAGCGCGCGACGCGGATCGCGAGCCTCGCGGGGCTCATCGCCGCGGGGCTCTTCGTGCTCGGCGGCATCTGGGTCGCCTTCGGGATCGAGGGCTATGCGATCTCCGGCGCGATCTCGCACAGCGGCCCCTCGAACCCGCTCGCGAAGACCGTGGTGCGCGCCGAGGGCGCCTGGCTCGACGTCTACACGATCCACCGGCCGCTGGTGCTGGCGCCGCTCCTGGGCTTCGCGATGCCGCTCGCGGCCTCGCTCCTCGTCGCGCGGCGCGCGCATCTCCCGGCCTTCCTCGCGAGCGGCCTCGGCATCGCCGGGATCATCGCCACCGCGGGGATCTCGATGTTCCCGTTCCTGCTGCCCTCATCGACCCATCCGCAAGCGAGCCTCACGGTCTGGGATGCCTCGAGCAGCCCGCTCACGCTCTTCATCATGCTGATCGTGGTCGTGCTGCTCCTGCCGATCGTGCTCTTCTACACGGGCTGGGCGCTCCGCGTGATGCGCGGGACGGTGCGGCTTGAGGACGTCGAGCGCGGGGAGGACCGCTACTGATGGCGCGCAACATGTTTCACCACGATGGCCTGGAGGACTGAAACCGTGTGGTACTTCAGCTGGGTTCTCGGCCTCGGGCTCGCTTGCGCATTCGCGATCCTGAACGCGATGTGGCTCGAGCTCAGCGAGGACAACGAGGACTAGGACTTATCCACAATCGCGGGGCGAGAGTCCCCTCAAGAGCATTGGCGCCCCCGATTCGCCGTGCTACCGTATCTAGTGGCTGTCGGCTATTGGAGCCACAGCATACGGTGGGGTAAGCGATGGAATCGATCTGGAATCCCGAACGCATCGCGCAACTTACGGAACTCTGGAACCAAGGCCTCTCGACCGCGGAAATCGGCCGGCGGATCGGCGTCACCAAGAACGCCGTTGTCGGCAAGGCGCATCGTCTCCTGCTGACGCCGCGCCCCTCGCCCCTGAAGCGCAAGCCCGGCCCCCGGGTGCAGAAGGTGGCGAAGCCGCGGGTGGTCGCGCTGACCGGCCCGAGCTGCTCCTGGCCCATCGGCCATCCCGGCGACAAGGGCTTCCGCTTCTGCGACGCACCGCCCGTTCCCGGCAAGCCCTACTGCGCCGAGCACGCGCAGATGGCCTACATTCGTCCGAAGAGCTCGAGCGCGGCTTAACCGCGAATCTTCCACCGCGTCCTCTGCGCGACCGCGGCGTCCACTACGAGATTAGAATTTCTCCCGCAGTGGGCGCCGAGGGTGCGCAGAGGACGCCGATCTAGCGCGTCAGCCTACGCATCGCGCGGTCGAGACCGTCGAGCGTGAGCGGGAACATCCGCCCTTCCATCAGTTCCCGGATCATGCCGATCGACTGCGTACCCTCCCAATAGCGCTCGGGCACGGGGTTGAGCCAGACGGCCTTGGGATAGGTCTCGAGAAGGCGGCGCAGCCAGGTCTCGCCGGGCTCGGCGTTCCAGTGCTCGACGCTGCCGCCGGGCTGCACGATCTCGTAGGGGCTCATGCTGGCGTCGCCGACGAAGACGAGCTTGTAGCTCGCATCGTAGGTGTGCAGCACCTCGGAGGTCGGCGTGCGCTCGACGTGGCGGCGCCAGGCGTCCTTCCAGACGTGCTCGTAGGGGCAGTTGTGGAAATAGTAGTACTCGAGGTGCTTGAACTCCGCGCGCGCGGCGGAGAAGAGCTCGGCGCAGGTCTTGACGTGCCCGTCCATGGAGCCGCCGATGTCGAGGAAGAGCAGCACCTTCACGGCATTGTGCCGCTCCGGCCTGAGCTTGATGTCGAGCCAGCCTGCATTCTTCGCGGTCGAGCGGATGGTGTCGTCGAGATCGAGCTCGGTGGGCGCGCCCTCGCGCGCGAACTGACGCAGACGGCGGAGAGCGACCTTGATGTTGCGCGTGCCGAGCTCGACGTTGTCGTCGAGGTTCTTGAACTCCCGCTTGTCCCAGACCTTGACCGCGCGGTTGTTTTTGTTGCCGTCCTGCCCGATCCGCACGCCCTCGGGATTGTAGCCGTAGGCGCCGTAGGGAGAGGTGCCGGCGGTGCCGATCCATTTGCTGCCGCCCTGGTGCCGGCCCTTCTGCTCCGCGAGGCGCTTCTGCAGCGTCTCCATGAGCTTCTCGAAGCCGCCCATGGCCTCGATGAGCGCCTTCTCCTCCTCGGTGAGGTTCTTCTCCGCGAGCTTCCGGAGCCATTCCTCCGGGATTTCCATCCCGGCGTCGCCGATCGTCTCGATGCCCTTGAAGCAATACCCGAAGACGCGATCGAACTTGTCGAGGTTCCGCTCGTCCTTCACCAGCGCCGCGCGCGAGAGATAGTAGAAGTCGTCGACGCTATAAGCCGCGAGATTCTCCCGCATCGCCTCCATGAGCGTGAGGTACTCGCGGAGGCTCACGGGCACCTTCGCCCGTCGGAGCTCGAGGAAGAAGGAGGGGAACATGGGTCAGCCGCCCCTCATCCGCCCCGCTCGCGTCGGTGCAGGAAGGCGAGGCGCTCGAACAAGTGCACGTCCTGCTCGTTCTTGAGGAGAGCGCCCGCCAAGGGCGGGATCAGCTTCGCGGGGTCGCGCTGGCGGAGGACATCGGGCGAGATGTCCTCGACCATCAGGAGCCTGATCCAGTCCAGGAGCTCCGAGGTCGAGGGCTTCTTCTTGAGGCCGGGGACCTCGCGGATCTCGTAGAAGGCGGTGAGCGCCTCGCGCAGGAGCGCCTTCTGCAGCCCCGGGTAATGCACTTCCACGATCTCCGCCATGGTGTCGCGGTCGGGGAAGCGGATGTAGTGGAAGAAGCAGCGCCGGAGGAAGGCGTCCGGCAGCTCCTTCTCGTTGTTGGAGGTGATGAGCACGATCGGGCGCCGGCTCGCCACCACGGTCTCGCGGGTCTCGTAGACGTAGAACTCCATCCGGTCGAGCTCGAGGAGGAGGTCGTTCGGGAACTCGATGTCGGCCTTGTCGATCTCGTCGATGAGGAGCACCGGCGCTTCCGCCGCGACGAAGGCCTCCCAGAGCTTGCCGCGCTGGATGTAGTTCCGGATATCCGCGACCTTGGCCTCGCCGAGCTGGCTGTCGCGGAGCCGCGCCACCGCGTCATACTCGTAGAGCCCCTGCTGCGCCTTGGTCGTCGACTTGATGTGCCAGGTGATGAGGGGCTTGCCCAAGGCCTTCGCGATCTCATGCGCGAGGATGGTCTTGCCGGTGCCGGGCTCGCCCTTCACCAGGAGCGGCCGCTCCAGCGCGATCGCGGCATTGACGGCGACGCGGAGATCCTCCGTCGCCACGTAGCTCTCGGTTCCCTCGAAACGCCGCATGAGCACCCTCGCTGCCGGTTCTGCGCTTCGTGCTTAGCGCAGCTTCGCCTCCGACGCCATGGCCATGTGACTTCGGCGCAACGTCGCACGCATCAATGGCGGCGAAATTGTGATTTCGCGCCCCACCGCTTTACGCCTCTTGCGGGGAGGAATATCGTTCTTCCCGGCGCAACTCCTGAACGCGTCGAGGTCTCCCATGCGGCGGATGAATTTGGTTGCGGCTGCGGTCGCAGTGGCCGGGCTCGCGGTCATTGGCGTGCTCGTGCTTCGTCCCACCAGCGCTCCCCCGCCGCAACCGCCGGCGCAAACCGCAACCGCGCCGCCCGCAGCCCCAGCCCCCGCAGCGCAGCCGCCCGCAACGGCGACGCCGAGCCAGCCCGCGCCCGCGCCGCAGCCCGCCAGCACCGCAACGACGGTGCCCGCGACCCTCCCGGCCGCCCTCGGCTACGAATACGCCGACGTCGACACCACCAAGGCCGAGCCGCAGACCTGCCTCATCTTCAGCGAGCCGCTCGACGCCAGCGGCCAGACCGACTACGCGGCCTATCTGAGCCTCAGCCCCCAGGCCAAGGTCTCGCTCAAGGTCGATGGACGCCGGCTCTGCATCACCGGCCTCGCCTTCGGCACGCAATATAAGGCGACGCTCAAGGCAGGCATGCCCGCGGCCTCCGGCGCGAAGCTCCCGGTGGAGCGGACGGCGGAGCTCTCGCTCGCCGACCGCGCGCCGCTGGTGGCCTTCCGCGAGGGGCTGATCCTCCCACGCGAGAGCCTCGCGGGCGTCCCCATCGTCACCGTCAACGTGAGCCGCGTCCACGTCGTGCTCTACCGCGTGCCGGACCGGCTGGTCTCGCAGATCAAGCCCGACCAGCTCGCGCAACGTCAGGCCTATCCCTACGAGCTCAACCAGATCAAAGAGGACAAGGCATCGAAGGTCTGGGAGGGCAACCTCACCGTGACCGGCCCCCGGAATGCCAGCGTCACCACGCTCTTCCCGATCTCGCAGGCGGTGCCGCAGCGCAAGCCCGGCATCTACGTCCTGACGGCGGAAAACCAGGCCGACCGCAAAAAGAAACGGGCGGCATCGGGGTCGGGCGACGAGGACGAGGGCGGCGACGACGACGGCGACTACCACCCCGTCCCCGTGCAATGGGTGATCGACACCGACATCGGCCTCACGACCTTCCGCGGCGCGGACGGGCTCCACGTCTTCGCGCGCGCCTTGGGCTCGGCGCTCCCGATGGCGGGGCTGACAATAACGCTGGTCGCGCGCGACAACGACGAACTCGGCCGAGCCGTCACCGACGCCGAGGGTCATCTCCGCTTCGATCCCGGCCTTCTCCGCGGCAGCGGCGGCGCGACGCCCGGCGCGGTCTTGGCCTTCGGGGCCGAGGGCGATTTCACCTATGAGGATCTGAGTCGCCCGGCCTTCGATCTCTCCGACCGCGGGGTGGACGGCCGGCAATTGCCCGGCCCCGTCGACGCCTTCGTCTACACCGACCGCGGCATCTATCGCCCCCGCGAGACCGTGCACTTGGTGGCGCTGCTGCGCGACCGCCTCGCGGAGGCGATCCCGGGCGCCTCGCTCACCTTCGTCGTGCGCCGGCCTGACGGGGTCGAGTTCCGCCGCGCGACGGTCCCGGACCAGGCTGCGGGTGCCCACCGCTTCGACCTCACGCTGACGGAGACCGCGGCGCATGGCCGCTGGCAGGTCGACGTCTACGTCGATCCCAAGGGCGACCCCGTGGGCCATGCCGAGTTCGAGGTGCAGGACTTCGTGCCGCAGCGCCTCAAGGTCGAGCTCAGCGCGAGCGCACCCGCGATCGAGGCGGGCAAGCCCGTGCCGGTCGCGATCGCCGCGCGCTTCCTCTACGGCGCCCCCGGCGCCGACCTTCGCGGCGAGGCGGAGGCGAGCCTCACCGCCGACCCCGCGCCCTTCGCGAATTTCCACGGCTGGCGCTTCGGCCTCGTCGAGGAGAAGTTCAAGGACCTCTCCGTGCCGCTCGAGGTCGAGGACACCGACGCCGAGGGCCACAGCACCGTCACCGGCGTCATTTCTGCGGACAAGGTGCCGGATACGACGCTGCCGCTGCGCGCGAGCGTCCGGGTCTCGATCTTCGAGCCCGGCGGACGCAGCACGGACACGCGGATCGCGCTTCCCATGCGCACCAAGCCGCTCTTCATCGGCGTCCGCACGGGCTTCCGCGGCGGGCGCATCGAGGAGGATACCGAGGCGTCCTTCGAGGTGGCAGCGGTCGATGCCGACGGCAAGCCGGTCGCGCAGGAGGGGCTCCGCTACGAGCTCGTGCGCGAGTATTCCGAGTACAGCTGGTATCGCTCCAACAACCAATACCGCTACGAGCGCACGACCTATGACGTGCCCGTGACCGAGGGCGCTCTGCCGGTGGCGGCGGACAAGCCCGGCAGCTTCAAGTACCGGCTCCCCTGGGGCTATTACCGCTTCACCGTGCGCGACAAGGCGAGCGGTGCCGCGACCAGCGTGCGCTTCAGCTCCGGCTGGCGCGGCGATCTCGCGGAGGACCGGCCGGACAAGGGCGAGGTGAGCGCGGACAAGGAGAGCTATCGGCCCGGCGAGACCGCGAAGCTCGCGATCCGCCCGCCAACCGCCGGCGAGGGACTGCTCGTGATCGCGAACGACCGCGTCCTCGCGACGCGCCTCGTCCACGTCCCCGCGGAGGGCACGACGGTCGATATCCCCGTGACCGCCGACTGGGGTACCGGCGCCTACGCGATCCTCGCGAGCTACAAGCCGCTCAAGGGCGGGCCCGAGCGCGCGCCCACCCGCGCGATCGGCCTCGCCTGGCTTCCGATCGACCCCGCGCCGCGGACGCTCGGCGCCCAGCTTGGAGTGCCCGACAAGGTGCTGCCGCGCCAGACGGTCTCGATCCCCGTCACCGTCGCCAATGCCGAGACGGGCGAGAAGGTGTTCCTGACCCTCGCCGCCGTCGATGAGGGCATCCTCCAGCTCACGCGCTTCGAGAGCCCCGATCCCACGGGCTTTTATTTCGGTAAGCGCCGGCTCGCGGTCGACATCCGCGACGATTACGGCCGCCTCATCAGCGGCGAGGGCCAGGTGGGCGCGATCCGCCAGGGCGGCGACAACATCGGCGGCGCGGCGCTCCCGGTGGTGCCGACGCGGACGGTGGCGCTCTTCTCGGGCTTCGTCGAGGTCGACGCCCAGGGCCATGCCTCGGCGCCGCTGGAGATCCCGGACTTCGAGGGCGAGCTTCGCCTCATGGCCGTGGTCTTCGACCGCCACAAGGTCGGCCACGCCGAGGGCCATCTGACCGTGCGCGACCCCGTCGTGAGCGACGTCGTGCTGCCGCGCTTCTTGGCGCCCGACGACAAGGCGCGGCTGAGCCTCAGCCTGCACAATCTCGACGGCAAGCCCGGTGAGTACCGTGCGAGCTTCAAGACGGAGGGGCCGGTCTCCTTCGCGGCGGCGCCGGAGCGGACCGTGACGCTGGCCGCGGGCGAGCGCCAGCTCCTCGCCTTCCCGATCGCCGCCAGCGATCTCGGCATCGGCACCTTCTCGCTGCACCTCTCCGGCCCCGACGGCTTTGCCGTCGACCGGCAATGGCAGATCACCGTGCGGAGCCCGCAGGACCCGATCTCGCGCAGCACCGTGCTGACGGTGGCGCAGGGGAAGGACGTGGAGTTCGGCGCCGATCTCCTCGCGGGCTATCTCCCCGGCAGCGTCTCCGCAAGCGTGAGCCTCGCGACTTGGCGCAGCATCCCCGTTGCGGGGCTCCTGCGCTCGCTCGACCGCTACCCCTATGGCTGCATCGAGCAGACCACGAGCCGCGCCTTCCCGCTTCTCTACTTCAACGATCTCGCGCTCCTGACGCACGACAAGGGCGATCCCGACGTGCGCGATCGCGTGCAGGGCGCGGTGAACCGCGTCCTGGACATGCAGCGCGCCGAGGGCAACTTCGGTTTCTGGGGCCCGAGCTACGCCGCCTATGACTGGCTCAGCGTCTACGCCCTCGACTTCCTGCACTCCGCGCGGACCGCAGGCTACTCGGTCTCGGACGACGCGCTGCAGCGCGGCGATCAGTGGCTCCGAAGCATCGTGCAGCAGCAGGGCCGCGCGAGCACGGTCCGCTACGACAACCAGCCGCGCATTCTCACGAGCGTCCGCGACTATGCCGCCTATGTGCTCGCGCGGAACGGCTCGGCCTCGGTCGCGGACCTCCGCTACCTCTACGACACCTCGTCCGTGCTGCAGTGGCGCGCGTTCCCGGAGGGACAGCTCGCGGCCGCGCTCGCGCTCTCGGGCGACGTCTCCCGGAGCCGCGCCGGCTTCGCCGCGGTGGAGAAGCTGATCCTCGGCCCCGTCCGCGGGCCGTGGCGCGTCTTCTACGACGACGACTATTACGGCTCGACGCTCCGGGATTGGGCTGGGCTCGTGCGCGTCGCCGCCGAGGCGAAGGAGACGGCGCTCGTCAACCGGCTCTTCCAGCGCTTCGACAGCCTGGGCGCGCTCCCCGACGACATGACGACGCAGGAGAAAGCGTGGCTGGTGCTGGCGCAGCACGCGCTCGCGGAGCATCGCGCACCCGTCAAGGCCGCGGTCAACGGCGAGGCCGTCGCCGCCGCCGGCGATCCCGTGATCCTGACGCCGGACCAGGCGACGATCCGCAAGGGCTACAAGGTCGAGAACCGCGGCGACAAGGAGCTCTTCGCCACCGTCACCGTCGATGGCACGCCGAGCGAGCCGCTCCCCGCGGAGAGCAAGGGCGTCACGATCGAGCGCAAGTTCTTCACGACCGACGGCAAGGAAGTCGACCTCGCCCACGTCAAGCAGAACGACCGCATCATCGTGCGGCTCACGGGCAGCGTCACCGCGGAGGGCCACCACGAGATGGTCGTGCGCGACCTCCTGCCCGCGGGCTTCGAGATCGAGGGCTCCATCCCCGCCGAGGGCGATCTCCCCTACGACTGGCTGCCGAAGCAGCGCTACACGCGGATGCATGAGAGCCGTGACGACCGCTTCGTCGCCGCCTTCGTCGTCGACGGCAATATGTCCTACCGCTGGTGGAGCAGCGACGAGCGCGAGCTCGATGAGAATTTCGAGATCGACTACATCGTGCGCGCGATCACGCCCGGCACCTACGTCCTCCCCGCGGCCGCCATCGAGGACATGTATCGCCCCTCAGTCCGCGCGCGGACCGCAATGGGGAGCACGACGGTGGAGACGAAGTAGGAAGGCAGTCGTGGCGCGTTTGCTTTCCCCCCTCCCCACCCTCCCCCTCAAGGGGGGAGGGGCGGGTCGTTGGCGTAGGATATTGCGACGGCGGAAATACGAACCCCCTCCCCCCTCAAGGGGGAGGGTTAGGGTGGGGGGCGCCACCCGTGGAGCATTGCAAAGGAACCTCCCGCCGCTGCTGGGTTTCGCGCTTGCCGTCCTCGTCGTTGCATCGCTCGTGCTCCTCGACCGCACCGATCCGCCCGATCTGGTGCGCGTCGAGCACGCCTCGGTGGTGGTGACGGATCGCGAGGGAGCGATCCTCAGGGCTTTCGAGACGTTGGACGGTGCCTGGCGGCTTCCCACGACGGTCGCGGACGTCGATCCCCGATACCTCCTGCTGCTCAAGGCCTATGAGGACCGGCGCTTCGAGGAGCACGGCGGCGTCGATGTGCCGGCGCTGCTGCGCGCGGGCGGGCAGTGGGTCTCGCACGGGCACATCGTCTCCGGCGCCTCGACGCTCACGATGCAGGCCGCCCGCCTCCTCGAGCCCGAGCCGCGGAGCATCGCTGCCAAGCTCCATCAGATCTTCCGCGCGCTGCAGCTCGAGGAGCGGCTCGACAAGGCGCAAATCCTCCGCATTTACCTCACCCTCGCGCCCTTCGGCGGCAATCTCGAGGGGGTGCGCGCGGCGAGCCTCGCCTATTTCGGCAAGGAGCCGCAGCACCTGACGCTCGGCGAGGCGGCGCTCCTGGTGGCGCTGCCGCAATCTCCGGAACGGCTCCGCCCCGACCGCCACCCCGAGGCCGCGCGCGCCGCCCGCGCCAAGGTGCTGGAGCGGCTCCGGGATCACGGCGTCATCTCCGCGAGCGACGCCCAGGAGGCGATGGCGGAGCCGCTGCCGCAGGCGCGTCTCGCCTTCCCGTTCCGCGCGCCGCACCTGTCGCAGGAGCTCGCGGCGAAGGCGGCGCCGGGCGGCGTCATCTTCACGACGATCGACGGGCGGCTGCAGTGCGCGCTCGAGACGCTCGCGCGGCGCGAGGCCGAGCGCTTCGACGACGGCGCCGATCTCGCGGTGGTCGTGGTCGAGAACCGGAGCCGCGCGGTGCTCGCCTATCTCGGCAGTGCGGATTTCTTCGGCCGCAGCGGCCAGATCGACCTCGCCCGCGCCAAGCGCTCGCCGGGCTCGGCGCTCAAGCCCTTCATCTACGGCTTCGCCTTCGACGACCGCGCGATCCACCCCGCGAGCATGATCGACGACGAGCCCGTCCGCTTCGGCGACTACGCCCCGCGCAACTTCGACCGCGAGTTCCAGGGCACGGTAAGCGTGCGGGTGGCGCTGCAGCAGTCGCTGAACGTGCCGGCGGTGCAGCTCCTCGACCGCGTAGGCCCCGTGCGCTTCGTCGCGGATTTGCGCGCGGCAGGCGCCGGGATCGGCTTCCGCCGCCTCGTGGGCACGCCCTCGCTCCCGGTGGCGCTGGGCGGCCTCGGCATCGATCTCGCCGATCTCACCATGCTCTATGCGGCGTTCCCCAACGGCGGCAGCGCCGAGCCGCTGGGTGTGACGCCCACGGCCGCCAGCGCGCCGGTGCGGCTCATGGGGCCAGCGGCCGCGTGGTACGTCACCGACATCCTCCGGGGCTCGCCGCTGCCGCCGGGCTTCGCGCAGGCGCTGGGATTGAAGCGCGCGCGGGACGTCGGCTTCAAGACCGGCACCTCTTACGGCTACCGCGACGCCTGGGCCGTGGGCTTCTCACCGGATTACACCGTCGGCGTCTGGGTCGGCCGCGCAGACGGCTCGCCGAGGCCCGGCCATGTCGGACGAAATACCTCGACGCCGATCCTGCTCAAGGTCTTCGACCTGCTGCCGCCGGACAACCGCGCCTTCGGCTCGCCGCCGCCGGACGCCGTCGTCGCCTCCAGCAGCACCGACCTCCCGCCCTCGCTCCGCCACTTCACGCGCGAGAGCCTGGCGCCCGCGCGATCCGGCGGCATCGAGCCGCCGCGCATCCTCTTCCCGCCGGACGGCGCTGTGGTGGAATGGCGCGGCGAGGATGCCGCTCGCGGCGGCCTGCCGCTCAAGGCCGAAGGCGGAGCGAAGCCGCTCGCCTGGGTCGTCAACGGCGCACCGCTCGCCGCGACCTCCCTCGCCGGAAACGGCCTCTGGCAGCCCGACGGCGAGGGCTTCGCGCGCATCGCCGTCGTCGATGCGCAGGGCCGTAGTGCCGAGGTACGCGTGCGCGTGGTGACGCAGCGCTAATTCGAGCGCAAGAATCGGATCGCGCGGCCGGCGCCGCTCCGGCAGTCTCCGCCCTCTCGAAGCGTGGGAGCGGCGAATGGCGGCAAAGCGGATGGGCGCGGCGGAATGGGGCTATCTGCTCACGCTCGCGGCAGCCTGGGGCGGCATCTTTCTCTTCAACCGATTCGTGCTCGCGAGTTTCCCGCCGCTGACGGCGGTCTTCCTCCGCGTGGGGATCGCGGCGCCGATCCTGGTGGCGCTGGTCTATCTCCGGGGCGAGCGGCTGCCGCGCTCGCTCTCGCTCTGGGGCGCCTTCGCGGCGATGGGCTTCCTCAACAACGCGCTCCCCTTCACGCTCTTCGTCTGGGCGCAGCAGACGATCGCGAGCGGGCTCGCCTCGATCATCAACGCCACCACGCCCTTCTTCACCGTGCTGCTCGCTCATGCGATGACCGCGGACGAGCGCATGAGCGGCGCCAAGATCGCGGGCGTGCTCCTGGGAATGGCGGGCGTCGTCGTGGTGATCGGGCCGGAGACACTGGGCGGCCTCGGCCGCGACGCGGTCGCGGAGATCGTGCTGCTGATCGCGCCCATTTCCTATGCTTGCGCGGGTCTCTGGGGCCGCCGCTTCCGCGATCTCACGCCCGCGGTCGCGGCTGCGGGGATGGTCGTGAGCTCCTCGATCCTCATGCTGCCGCTCGCCCTCTGGCACGACCGGCCCTGGGCCTTGAGCCCCAGCGCCTTCTCCTGGGCCGCCGTTGCCGCGCAAGCCGCGATCGGCACGGCGCTCGCCTATTGGCTCTACTTCCGGATCCTCCGCACCGCCGGCGCCACCAATCTGCTGCTGGTGACGTTTCTCATGCCACCCGCCGCGCTCGCGCTCGGCGCCGTCTTCGCGGGCGAGCGCTTCGCCTGGACCGCCTTTGCGGGGCTCGCGCTCATCTTCCTGGGCTTGGCCGCGATCGATGGACGCGCACCCGGTTTGCTGCGCAGACGCCGCCCCCTCGCGGCGTGAGCCCGGCGAGGGCGATCACGAAAAGTTTGATTTTCATGAAACCGCCTCTATCCGCTAGGCTTGAGCGTGATCCGTCCCTCAACCTCGAGACGCAGGAGTGCATTCCATGGTATTGCGTGGGGCGTCACGGCGACCGATGCTCAGTGGCCTGATTGCGGGCATTGTTCTCTGCGGAGGAGGCGAAGCCATGGCGTGCAGCGCCGGAGGCAATTTCGTAGGACCCGGCACTTTTGCCGGCCTCAACAATCTGGGCACGCGCGACTGCGTCTCCGTGAGCAACGGCGCGGTCGTGAACGGCAGCATCGTCAATGCCGGAAGCGGCGTCATCGGACCGCCCCCGCCGGGAGCGCCGGCGGCCGTCTCCATCGTGGACTCGACCGTGAACGGGTCGATCCAGAACCACGGCACCATCAATTCCGGCGCCTCCGGCGTCGGGATCGGAGCCACGGGCTCCTCGAGCATCAACGGCGTCACGAATTCCGGCGCGATCAATGCGAGCAACCCCTCCGGCCCCGCCGCGGGCATCAACCTCAACCTGCCGAGCGCGAGCGGCGGGATTGTCAATTCCGGAACCATCACGGTGACCAGCGGCGGCGCTTCCGCCGCCGGCATCGGCGTCGGCGGCGGGTCCACCTGCCCCTCCAGCATCACGAGCACGACCGGCGGTCCGAGCGGCCCTTCCTCCCCAAGCGGCGGACGGTTAAGACACCGCTGACGCGATCGGCTCGAGGCTGTATCCGGGGTCGCGGCTGCCGCGCGAGCCTGAAGCATGTAGCGTGACTGACCGCTAATGCGGAGGTCCCGATGCCACAGTCGATTCCGAGCCCGCCGCCGGCGACGCACTCGAACGTCAAGCTGATCGCCACGTTGAGCCTGCTTAGCCCTGACAAGGTGGCATACGTGACGTTCCTCACCGCGCCCGATGCGCAAGCTGGCTGGTTCCTGCCCAACGATCTCCTGCGCAACGGGGAGAATCCTTATGCCGCGGCGAAGCGGATCGCGCACGCCCAGCTCGGCGTCGAGCCGAAGGAGGTGCAGCTCGTCGATGTCGACTCCTTCACCGGGAACGACGGCACCTGGCACATCGCCTTCCATTTCCGCGCCGAGGCCAAGGACCCCAAAGCCGTCAAGGGCGGCGCGGAGATAGCGCGGCTCGAATGGATGCCGCTCGGCGCGCTGCCGGAGAAGCTGAAGGTCGCGCATGGCGGCTGGTTCAACGGCATAGCGACCCGCGCGCGCCAGCACCGGCAAGCATCGAAATAGGCCGGCCGGTGCCGGCGACGCTGCCTATTTCGGCGACATCACCATGGTCATCTGGCGGCCTTCCATGCGCGGGGTCTGCTCGATCTTGGCGACCTTGTCGAGGTCGTCCTTGACCCGCATCAGGACGTTCATCCCGAGCTCCTGGTGCGCGAGCTCGCGGCCGCGGAAGCGCATGGTCACTTTGACCTTGTCGCCCTCCTCGATGAACTTGAGCATGCTGCGCATCTTCACGTCGTAATCGTGATCGTCGATGCCCGGGCGCAGCTTGATTTCCTTGACCTCGATCACCTTCTGCTTCTTGCGCGCCTCGTTGCGGCGCTTCTGCTCCTCGTATTTGTATTTGCCGAAATCGAGGATCTTGCAGACGGGGGGATCGGCGTTGGGAGAGACTTCCACGAGGTCGAGACCGGCCTCGAAAGCCTTGGTGAGAGCCTCGCCGCGGCTGACGACGCCGAGCATGTTGCCTCGCTCGTCCACCAAGCGGACTCGGGGCGTGAGGATCTCCTCGTTGACGCGCGGCCCGTCTTTCGAGGGCGGCGCGGGTAGCGGTGGCCTGGCTATGTAGGTCCTCCTGACAACGTGAAAACAGCCCGCCCCGCCAGGGACTTACTGTCCCGGTCGGCCACGGGCGGAGAGCGGCGGCGGCCCCTCAACGGGCGGGCGCCGCAGCCTCCGCGTTCAATCTAGCGACGGCTTCGTCAAGCGCAAGAATTTCTTGCTCTTTTCCGCCGAGACGGCGGATCGCGACGCTCCGCGTCTCGGCCTCGCGCCTGCCGACGACGAGCAGCACGGGGATCTTCGCGACGCTGTGCTCGCGCACCTTGAAGTTGATCTTCTCGTTGCGGAGATCGGTCTCGACGCGGAGCCCAGCGGCCCCCGCGATCTCCGCGACCTCCCGCGCGTAGGCGTCGGCGTCGTTCGTGATGGTCAGCACCCTCGCCTGCACCGGCGCAAGCCAGAGCGGGAAATGGCCCGCATAGTGCTCGATCAGGATGCCGATAAAGCGCTCCATCGAGCCCAGGATCGCGCGATGCAGCATGACCGGCCGGTGCTTCGCCCCGTCCGCGCCGGTATAGCTCGCATCGAGCCGCTCCGGCAGCACGAAATCCACCTGCAGGGTGCCGCACTGCCAGTCGCGGCCGATCGTGTCGCGCAGCACGAATTCGAGCTTGGGTCCATAGAAGGCGCCCTCGCCGGGATTGCGCGTGTAAGGCAATCCCGCGGCCTTGGTCGCCTCCTCGAGCGCGCGCTCGGCCTTGTCCCAGACCTCGTCCGAGCCCGCGCGTACCGGCGGCCGGTCGGAGAACTTGACCGTCACGTCCTCGAAGCCGAAATCCCGGTAGACCGAACGCAGGAGGTCGCAGAAGGCGATGCTCTCCGCGTTGATCTGCTCCTCCGTGCAGAAGATGTGGGCATCGTCCTGCGTGAAGGCGCGGACGCGCATGATGCCGTGGAGCGCACCCGAGGGCTCGTTCCGGTGGCAGGAGCCGAACTCCGCCATCCTGAGCGGCAGGTCGCGGTAGCTCTTGAGGCCCTGGTTGAAGATCTGCACGGCGCCCGGGCAGTTCATGGGCTTCAATGCGAGGATGCGCTCGCCGTCCTCGTCCTTCACCGTGAACATGTTCTGGCGGAATTTCTCCCAGTGGCCCGAGGCCTCCCAGAGCGCGCGGTCGACGAGCTGCGGCGTCTTAACCTCGACGTAGCCGGCCTCCTCGAGACGATGGCGCAGGTGGCGCTCGATGATGCGGTAGAGCGTCCAGCCCTTGGGATGCCAGAACACGCTCCCGACCGCCTCCTCCTGCTGGTGGAAGAGATCGAGCTCCCGCCCCAGGCGGCGATGGTCGCGCTTCTCCGCCTCCTCGAGCTGGAAGAGATAGGCGTCGAGCTCCTTCTGCTCGGCGAAAGCGGTGCCGTAGACGCGCTGAAGCTGCTGGTTCCTGGCATCGCCGCGCCAATAGGCCCCTGCGACCTTCATGAGCTTGAAGGCGTGGCCGAGCTTCCCCGTCGAGGGGAAATGCGGGCCCGTGCAGAGGTCGACGAACTTGCCCTGGCGGTAGATGCTGATCGCCTCCTCCGCGGGGATCTCCCGGATCCATTCGGCCTTGTACTTCTCGCCGATGCCGTCGAAGAAGCGTACGGCATCGTCGCGCTCCCAGACCTCGCGCGTCACGGGCTCATCGCGGTCGACGATCTCGTGCATGCGCTGCTCGAGCCTCGCGAGGTCCTCGGGCGTGAAGGGCTGGCCGCGCGCGAAGTCGTAATAGAAGCCCGTCTCGGTCGCGGGACCGAAGGTCACCTGGACGTCGGGATAGAGCTCCTTCGCGGCCTCGGCCAGAACGTGCGCCGCGTCGTGACGGAGGATTTCGAGCGCGTCGGCCGAGCTCCGCGTGACGATCTGCACCTTGGCGTCATGGTCGATGCGGGTTGCCAGGTCCATGGCCTCGCCGTCGAGCTTGATCGCGAGCGCGGCCTTGGCGAGGCCGGGCCCGATCGCCTTCGCGAGCTCCGCGCCCGTGACCGGGCCCGGGAAAGTTCGCACCGACCCGTCCGGAAGCGTGATGCGGACCTGATCGGGCGAGGCTGCGGCGGGGTGTGTCGTGCTCATGGGCCGGGGATTTAGCCGATAGCGACCGTCGCGGCAACCTCCTCCACCGGGAGGTCGGCAAGCCGCTCGCGGCGGAGGATGGTGACACGCCCGCCCCGCGGCGCCGTGAGCGCGGGATCGGAGGCCGCGGAGAAGAGCACCGTCGCCGGCGCACCTGCCGCCACCATGAGATGCATGGGCCCGGTATCGCTCCCGATCGCCCAGAGCGCGCGGCGTCCGATCGCCGCGACCTCGACGAAGCTCGTGCGGCCCGTTAGGTCGCGCGACGCTGGGATCGCGGCTCCCAGCGGACGCTCGGCCTCGCCGCCGATCGTGACCGGCGTCACCCCGCGCGCGCGGAGCCACGCCGCGAGTGCGGCATAGCGCTCGACAGGCCAGCGCTTCTCGGGCCGATGCGCGGCGCCGCCAGGGATCAGCACCGCGAAGCGCTCCGGAAGATCGAAGCCGCGGAGATCAGCCTTGACCCAGGAGAGATCGGGCGGCGGGACCTCCGCGATACCGGCGATGCGGAGCTGATCCCTCTGACGCTCGAGCGTATGCATCCGCTCGCGCCCAGGGTCGCCTTGGCGATGGGAGGCGCCGCGCGCGATCCCCGACCATTCCGGCCGCGCGCCCGGACCCAGCAGGCAGTAGTAGAAGCTCGAGCGGTCGGAGGTCTGGAGATCGTAGACCCGCGCGAAGCCGCCGCCGCGCAGCCGCCGGCGTAAGCGCAGGATGCCCGGGAGATCGAGGAGCCGCGGCCGCCGGTCGACCCAGACCTCGTCGGCATAGGGCGAGCCCCGCAGGAACTCCGCGAAGGGCGCGCTCGTCAGCAGGACGACATGGGCGTCCGCGTGATGCCGGCGGATCGCCGCCATCGGGCCCAGCGCCTGCACGATGTCGCCGAGCGCGCCGAGCTTTATGACGAGAATGCGCGGTGCCGCCACTCCCCGCGCCTCAGGCGAGCGCCGCACGCGCCGCCTTGAGCGCCGTCGCCGCTGGGAAGAGCAGCTCCTCATAGACGTCAAGGGTGCGCGCGGCCATGAGCGCGGTGTCGAAGTTGCGTCGGACGTGCTCGCGCGCGCGGCGTCCGAGCGCGAAGCGCTCCTCGGGCGCAAGCGCCAATGCCGCCGCGAGCGCTTGGGCGAGCGCCTCGGGATTGCCCGGCGGAACGAGCCAGCCCGTGACGCCGGGCTCCACGGTCTCGCGCGCGCCGCCGTGATCGGTCGCGATCACCGGCCGCGCCATTGCCTGCGCCTCCACGATGACGCGACCGAAGCCCTCAGGCGAGGTTGAGGCGGAGACCACGACGTCCGCGAGCATGAAGGCCGCGGGCATGTCGCGGCACTCGTCGACGATGCGGAGCGTGGCGCCGACGCCGCGCTCTGCCGCCTGGGCCGCGAGCTCGCGCTTGTAGCGCTCGGCGCCGGAGCCGACGAAGAGACAGTGCACGTCGCTTCGCCCGAGGATCGCGAGCGCGTCGATCAGAATTGAGTGGCCCTTCCAGCGCGTGAGGCGGCCCGGCAGCATGATCACGGGAGCGCCGTCCGGAAGCTGCCACTGCCGCGCGAGAACGACGAGACGCTCGGCGGTCATGCGGTCGGGATCGAAGCGCACGAGGTCGACGCCGCGGGGGATGATGCGGAGCCGCTCGTGCCCGACGCCGTAAACCGACGCCGCGTGCTCGCCCACGAAATTCGAGATCGCGATCACGCGATCGCCCTTGGCCATGACGGAATTGTAGCGCCGCTTGAGGCTGGACTCCGCGCCATAGGCGTTGTGGAAGGTCGTGACGAAACGCCGCCCCGTCCGCCGCGCCGCCCAATAGGCGCTCCAGGCGGGCGCGCGGCTGCGGGCGTGGACGAGATCGACGGTGTAGCGCTCGATCGCCTCAGCGAGACGGCCGGCGTTCTTGCGGACGGTCAGGGGGTTCTTGGAGGCGAGCGGGAGGGTCACGTGCTTGCCGCCGGCGCGCTCGATCTCGTGCACGAGCGGGCCGCCCGCGGATGCCACCACCGCGCGCCAGCCCGCCGCGACGAGTGCCTGCGCGATTTCGACCGTGCCGCGCTCGACGCCGCCGGTGACGAGGCTCGGCAGCACTTGGAGCACGACGGGCGGACGGCTTTCCGCCCGGCTGCGGCCGGTGCTAGTGTCCGAATCGTTCGCCATGCGCGCGAGAATGCGATGAGGACGACGCAAATGTCCATGGCCGAAACGACTCGCACGAGCGAGCCGCCGCAGTTCCTGGTCCGCGAGGACGGCGAGAGGATCGCCTATTGCCGACGCTCGGGCCGCGCGCCCGGCGTCGTCTTCCTCAGCGGCTTCATGTCGGACATGACCGGCACCAAGGCGCAGGCGCTCGATCGTTACTGTGCCGAGCGCGGGCAGGCCTTCCTGCGCTTCGACTATTTCGGGCACGGCGCCTCCTCCGGCGACTTCAAGGACGGCACCGTCGGGCGCTGGAAGGCGGATGCGCTCGCGGCAATCGACGCGCTGACGGAGGGGCCGCAAGTGCTCGTGGGCTCGAGCCTCGGCGGCTGGATCATGCTGCTGGCGGCGCTCGCGCGGCCGGAGCGCGTCAAGGCGCTGGTCGGGATCGCCGCCGCGCCCGACGCGACCGAGGACCTCATGTGGCCCGAGCTCTCGGAGGAAGCCCGCGCGACGATGATGCGCGAGGGCTTTGTTCGCCTTCCCTCGCAGTACAGCCCCGAAGGCTACGTCTTCACGCGCGAGCTCATCGAGGAGGGACGAAATCACCTGGTGATGCGCGCGCCGATCCCCATCGCGTGTCCGGTGCGGCTGCTCCAGGGAATGGAGGACCCCGACGTGCCCTGGCGCACGGGCCTCGCGCTTGCGGAGCGGCTCGCGGGGGCGGACGTTCAGGTCACGCTGATCAAGGACGGCGACCACCGGCTCTCCCGCGATCAGGATTTGACGTTGCTAGCGAGAACGATCGAATCGCTCCTTTAAAGCGGCGAAGCCGCCTTAGCGAAGCGCTTTCAGGCCTTCCTTGTAGCTCGGATAGAGGAGCCGCACTCCGAGCTTTTCCTTCATCCGTCGATTGGAGACGCGCTTGTTGTCGGCGTAGAAGCTCCGTGCCATCTCCGAGAGGGCCGCCGACGCGAAGGGCACGAGGGGCGGCGGCGCGACGCCGAGAAGCTCGCAGGCATGGGCGATCACCTCCGCGGGCGACGCGGGATCGTCGTCGCAGAGATTGTAGACGGCGCCGGGATCGGGGGCGGCCATCGAGGCGCACAGAGCCTGCACGATGTCGGCGACGTGGATGCGCGAGAAGACCTGGCCCGGCTTGTCGATGCGCCGCGCACGGCCCGAGCGCACGGTGTCCAGCGCGCTGCGGCCGGGGCCATAAATTCCCGCGAGGCGGAAGACGTGCACGGGAAGCCCGTGCCGTCGCCGGAGATCGAGCCAGCGGCGCTCGGCCTCGACGCGGCGGCGCCCGCGCTCGCCCGTGGGCTCGAGCGTCGAGCCCTCGTCGACCCACCCGCCGCTGCGATCGCCGTAGACGCCAGTGGTCGAGAGATATCCCACCCATTTCGGCGTCGCCGCCGCGAGATCGTCGCCGTGCAGATCGAGCACGGGATCACCCGCCTCGTCCGGCGGGATCGAGCTCAGCACATGGGTGGCGGCGCCGAGGAGCGCGCGCGGCTCAGAGAGCGAATGGCCGCGCGCGAGGCGATGGACCTCGAAGCCTTGCGCGCGAAGACGCGCCTCGCTCTCCGCCTCACGGCAGGTCCCGACGACGCGCCAGCCCTCGTCCCTGAGCCCGCGCGCGAGAAACCCCGCGCTGTAGCCGAGGCCAAAGCAGAAGAGCGTGCCGGGTCGAGCGCTGCTGCCCTCACCCATCGCCAAGCCCGCGCACGGCCGGCTGCGATTTCAGAGCGCGCCGCGATGCTCCTCGGAGAAGACGTGGGCGTAGAGGTTGGCGATCCACTGCTTTCCTTCCTGCGTCACGCGGAGACAGCGCAGGCCCTCGCCGATCACGGGCCTGACCGCCTTCCAGAAGAAGGCGGGATAGGCGAGGCGCAGGTCCTCGGAGCTCTTGTAGCCGAGCTTAGCGGCAGTGCCCGTCTCGGAAAACTCCGTAAAGAGCGCGGGGACTTTGCGGAGATAGTTCACGTCCGCGAGCTGGCCGATGAGGTCGGCAGCGCGGACGAGACCGGGGTAATCGGTCACGCCCGCGTGCTCGTCGTCCGCGGGCACCGGGAAGCGCGTGTGCTCGATGTTCTGCGCAATCACCATGGTGTCGAGATGCGTGAGGCTCACCTTGCCGAAGCGCTCGCGCACGAAGAGCTTCCCGCGCGTGACGTGATAGGGCGTGAGCGAGGCGTCGGTCGCGCCGGTGGGCACCTCGATCGTGTCGCCCTTGTCGTTGATGACGTAGCGGCCGCCGCGGTCGCCGTGGCAGACGCCGCGGACGTAGCCGATGTCGTGGCAGAGCAGCGAGACCATGAATTGAAGCCAGTCCCTGGGCGTGACCCCGCCCTCGCTGATGTGCTTGCCGCGGAGGATTTCCTGGCCCACGAGCGTCACCATGATCGTGTGATTGACGTCGTGATAGGGGGCGTCGCTGTTGGCGATGTTCTCGAGCGCGAGGCGCGCGATGAACGCGATGATCCCGGGATAGCCGGGCTCGAGCAGCCCGTAGATCCGGTGATACATGGCCTCGAGCTCGCTCACGAAGCTCTCGATGACCAATGCGGTTGGATTGAACATCTTGCCTCCCTCGGAATGTTGCTCCCTGAGAACAGGCGTCAGACGATCATCAAGCTAGAGCGTACCCTCACGTGACATAGATGCCCGGCCCCGCGTCCTGCCCCGCCCCCTTCGGGTCATTCGCGGCAATTCTAAGCATTAGAGCACGTTTCTCGGCGGGCCGGAGCCCCTCCGTTAACACCTCCTTAAGGCACGGGCGCGCTGAATGAGCACGGAAAATCCCGTCACGCCGCAGTCCTCGCCTCTCGCATTTCGTGCCGTCCGAAGCATATTGGGAGACCGCGATGAGCTATGCTCTCGAATTCTATAGCCTTTCCTGGGACACGCTGAAGACGGCCTTGAGCGAGCGCAAGCGCGAGCTCGTGCGCGCGATCGCGGAACGGCAATGGGAGCGCCTCCTCGAGGGCGAGGCCCGGGGCCTTGCGGCGGACCGGGACGACGACGAGATCGGGCTCAAGGACACCGACCTCCTCTTCGAGGACGCGCTGGACGAGATCGCCGAGGCGATGGCCGAGAGGCAGACGCCCGGCCTCGACCCGCCCGACGTCAGCGACAATGCCGCGCTCGTCCTCGCGGCCTTCGTGCGGCACCTCGGCACGCCCGTCGGCGGGATCGCCGAGGATCAGACTGTCACGCACGATCCGGAGCTGCAGCTCGCCTTCCGCGAGGCGCTGCTCGACGGCGTCGTGGGCGCGTGCTACGGCGATCTTCAGCTCGGCGAGCGGCTCGCCGCGCGGCCGCTCTTCGGGCTCTTCCACTTGGATTTCCTCGCTTGGGGCGGCCTCACGAAAGAGGAGCTCGCCGAGCTGGCCGCGAAATACCGGCTCACGGATGCGACCAAGCGCGGCACGGATTGGGAGGACGTGGCGGACCACGTCGAGGCCTGGCTTGCGGCGATCGTCAAGGCGCTCGACAAGGCAGCCAAGGCCGAGCGCGACCTCGTGACGCTCTATTTCACCTCGCCGCATCACGAGGCGCTGCGCGAGAAGCTCCACGACGCGCTCCACGACGAGCTGATCGAGGACTGAGCTCCCGGAGTCTCGGCGCGTCAGGCGGCCTCCAGCACTTCCGGATTGACGACGTTGATCGGCTTCCCTGCGGCATAGGCGAGAATCTGGTCGAAGATGTCCGTGAACTGGGTCTCGTACTCCTCGGCCGTGACGTAGCCGATGTGCGGGGTCGCGACGACGTTGGGAAGGCTCAGCAGGGGATCGGCACCCGCGGCCACCGGCTCCGCCTCGAATACGTCGACCGCGGCCATGCCCGGCCGCCCCGCCCGGAGGGCCGCGACGAGCGCGCCCGGCGCCACCAGCGGTGCGCGGCTCGTGTTGACGAGGAGCGCGGAGGGCTTCATCAGCGCGAGGTCCTTGGCGGTGACGATGCCGCGCGTCGCGTCGACGAGCCGCATGTGCAGCGAGAGCACGTCGCTTTCCCGGAAGAATTCCGCCTTGCTGGGCGCCGCGGCGTAGCCGTCGGCGCGCGCCGCCGCGAGCGTGGGCTCGCGCGCCCAGACCAGGACCTTCATCCCGAAGGCGCGGCCGTAGCCCGCGACGACGCTGCCGATCCGCCCGTAGCCGTAAATGCCGAGCGTCTTGCCGCGGAGCGTGTGGCCGACGCCGGTCTGCCATTTGCCCGCCTGGAGCGAGGCCATCTGCTGCGGTATCGCGCGCATCCCCGCGAGGACGAGGGCCCAGGTGAGCTCCGCCGCGGCATAGCAGGGCGTGCCCGGATGCTGGCTCGAGGACACGATGACCCCGCGGCGCGTGCAGGCGGCGATGTCGATGTGGGGATAGACGCTACGCTGGCTGATGAGGCGGAGCTTCGGCAGGCGCTCCAGCAGCGAGGCGCGGATCTTCGTGCGCTCGCGAATCAGCACCAGCACCTCCGTGTCGCTGAGGCGCCCCGCGAGCACGCCCTCCTCGACGTGGTCGTTCCAGACCGTCGTCTCGAAGGGCGCGAGCTTCGCGAAGCAGGGGAGCGTGCGGACGGTGTCGAAATAGTCGTCGAGGATCGAGATCTTCATGGCGCCTGCTGAATCAATAGCGCCAGGTTTCCCAGCCCTGCGCCCTCAGCGCCTCGGCGCATTCCTCCGGCGAGCCGATCTGGAAGAGGAACGAATAGGTTCCGTGGTTCTTGCAATCCCGCACTTCGTTGGTCTGCGGGTTCTTCATCGCGATGACCGGCGGTCCCGAGCACCCCGCGAGGACGGCGGAGACCAGAGCGAGCAGCAGCAGTCGAGCGGTCATGGCCAATCCCCTTCGGTCGATGCGGCGGTCCGGAACCGGCTGGTATTCCCAGCGGCTTTTGTGACCGCAGGCCCCATCCGTC
Source organism: Allostellaceae bacterium (assembly GCA_035541215.1). Lineage (GTDB taxonomy): Bacteria > Pseudomonadota > Alphaproteobacteria > ATCC43930 > CGMCC-115725 > DASZHJ01. Next base: position 26,893 of record DATKNV010000140.1, read on the forward strand.
GTCAAGCCGAATTCGGGCTAGAAGAGGGGCGAGCAGGCTAGGGCACGCTACGGTCGACCGCCGCCCGTCCACGGGCGGAAACGAGCATGCGCGCCGCCGGCGTGCCCCGTGCTATGCTTGCCTGGTCGCGTAACGACCGATCGACATCGGGGGAAGGATGAGACGGCGGGAATTCATCGCGATAGTCGGCGGCGCAGCGGCATGGCCGGTCCTCGCACGCGCGCAGCAGCCGGCGAGACCGGTCCTTGGGTTTCTCAACAGCGCCTCGCCCAAGGATTACGCGGACCCCCTGCGCGCCTTTCTCCAGGGTCTCGGCGACGCCGGCTACGACAATGGCCGGAACGTCGTCATTGAATACCGCTGGGCGGAAGGGCAATACGACCGCCTGCCGCAGCTCACGACCGATTTGATCGAGCGCCGCGTGGCGGTGATCGCCGCCACGAGTACGCCCGCGGCCCTCGTCGCGAAGTCCGCGACCACGACGATCCCTGTCGTCTTTACGACCGCGAGCGATCCCGTCGAGCTCGGCCTCGTGAGCAATCTGAGCCGGCCCGGCGCCAACGTTACCGGTGCCACCCAATTGACCGTCGAGGTCGGCCCGAAGCGGCTGGAGCTCGCGCACGAGCTTTTCCCCTCCGCGACCGTCCTAGCGCTGCTGGTCAACCCCACCAGTCCCGTGGCCGGCTCCATCTCGAAAACGATGCAGGGTGCGGCTGCCACGCTCGGGCTGCAGCTCCATGTACTGCGCGCCGGCAATGAAAGCGAGATCGACGAGGCCTTCGCCGCCGCGGCAAGGCTCGGCGCCAGCGTGCTCCTGATCGCCAGCGACGCCTATTTCAACTCCCGCGACGAGCAGCTTGGCGCGCTCACGCTGCGGCACAAGATACCCACCATCTATCAATATCGGATGTTCGCGGCGGCCGGCGGCCTGATGAGCTACGGCGGCAGCATCACGGGCGCCTATCGCCAAGCCGGGATTTATTGCGGCCGCATCCTCAAGGGCGACAAGCCCGCCGATTTGCCGGTGGTGCAGGCCACGAACATCGAGCTCGTCATCAATCTCGCGACCGCGAAGGCTCTCGGCATAACCATTCCGCATTCGGTCCTTCTCCGTGCCGACGAAGTGATCGACTAGGGCATCGTACCGCGCTCCTTCGCGGGCGCGACCGCGATCGGCGCCGGCATCGATTTCGCGATGAAACAGTTCGAGCGCAGCGGGCACGAGAGCGTCCGCCGCGTCATCGACATCTCCGGCGACGGCGACAACAACAACGGCCGCCCCGTCGAATACGCGCGCGACGACGCGATCAAGGCGCGAGTCACGATCAACGGATTGGCGATCGTCAACGAGCACCCCACCCAGGGTTTCATCGGGACACATCGAGCCCGCAGGCGGCATCGACGAATACTATCGAACGAGCGTCATCGGCGGCGACGGCTCCTTCGTGCTGTCGATAAACGGGTTCGGCAGCTTCGCCGAGGCGATGACGCGCAAGCTCGCCGCGGAAATCGCCTCTACGGAGAGGGCCCAGCCGCTGGCCGAACGCTGAGGCCTCTCATCGTTCCACCGGACCGCACCAGCCCGGCAGGTACTCGGCGTCCTTGCTCTTGGCGAGCTTCATCGCCTCCCTGAGCCCCCGCTCGAAGTCGCGCTCGAGGAGCTTGCGCTTCAGCCGCCGCCGCAGGAAATCCGCCCAGAGAAACTCGCTGAAGGGAGTGGTGTCCTTGGCGTAACCGCCCTTGATGCGCAGCTCGCCCGCGAGCGAGCGGAAGGGATCGTCGACGAGATCGGCGACCGATTTCGGCATGTTCGCGTAGTCGCACCGGCGGCCCTTGGCGTCGAAAGCGTGCGTCCAGTTGCGGTTCTCCATCACGAACCAGAAGGCGTCGAGCTCGAGCCCCCGCAAATCCGCGACCACCGTCACCAGGACGTCCTGCACCCCCTCGTCGTGGAGCGCTCGGGCGAGATGGTGGTGGTCGATGACGTAGTAGCGCTCCTTCGGTCCCCAGATGACGGGGATCATATGCCGTCCTAGAAACTCCGCCGCCTTCTTGTCCTTCTTTGCGCGCCATTCGCGGCGCTTCGCTCTCACCTCGCGCATGCCGACGGTGATCTGCGTCGGCCGCAGCGTGGCGATGGCGATGGGATGCAGGATGGGCTCACGGATCGGGATCATCGGATCCTCCCGTTTATGTTGTGTATCTGAGAGGCTGCGCGCAGACGCTCCTGGGTGCAACAGGACTGCTGCGGGGGATTCCCTCCCGCTACTCCGGCCCTTTCGGCCGCGCGGCGAGCGCGTGCAGCAAGGGGTTCGCGGTCACTCCGTGCGCGAGGACGCTGAGCAGCACCGTCGCGACCACCACGGATTCGAGCGTGTCGTTGCCGGGAAGCCCCTTGTTGAAGACGATGACGCCGAAGACGATGCTCGCAAGCCCGCGCGGGCCGAACCAGCCGATGAAGAGCTTGCCCGGGGTGCTGATCCGCGTGCCCATGAGGCAGAGGAAGACCGGCAGCATCCGGATGACCGTCAGGCTCAGCACGGCGTAGAGCAGGATCGGGAAATCGAGCCGGCCCACCACGCGCCCGACCGCGATCGCCCCGAATGCGACCCAGGTCAGCATCGCCAGCGTCTCGCCGACGCTCTCCGCGCCGAAGAGGAGGTCGTGCTTGCGCTGGGGCGCGAGCCAGCTCACGAGGAGCCCGCCCACGAAGCACGCGATGAAGCCGCTGCCGCCGATCGCCTGAGCGCCGGCATAGCAGAGGACGGCGACCGCCACGACCGGCACCTGCACCCATTCCTCGCCGAGCCAGCCGAGCCTCACGGCAAGCCGCAGCAGCGAGGTGGCGCCGCGCGTCACGACGATGCCGACGAGGATGCCGATCCCGAGCTCTTCGACGACGACGACGAGCATACTCCCGAGGCTGTGGCCTTGGACGTGCGTGCCCACCGCGATCTCCAGGAGGATGACCACGATCGGAACGCAGATGCCGTCGTTGAGGCCGCTCTCGATATTGAGCGCCTCGCGCATGGGGGCGTCGAGGCTGGGACTCGTCACCACGGGCTTGCCCAGCGCCGCGTCGGTGGGCGCGAGGATCGTCGCCAGCAGGGCCGCCTCGAGGATGTCGAAATCCGGGAAGAGCGCGTCAGCGATCGCAAAGCCCAGGACGATCGTGAGCGGCAGGCCCACCAGCAGGAGCCGCAAGGGCAAGCCGACATTCCGCCGGACCACGCCTAAATCCGCGTTCGCCGCGTCCGTGAAGAGGACAACGGCTAGCGTCGCCTCCGCCAGGATGCGCACGTCCTCCGCGGCCATGTCGAGCCGCAGCACGCCGAGCACTTCCGGCCCGAGCAAGAGACCCGCCGCCGTGAACACCACCGGTCCGCTCAGCCAGGAGCGCTCGATGCGGCCGGAGACGGCGGCATAGACGAGGACGAATGCGGCGACGGCGATGGTGGTCGTATACATGGCGACTACCGCCTCGAGGGGTCGCGACATCTCAACGCTAAGCTGATCTTAACCAACTCCTGCGAGGGTCCGCCATGGCCGAAATCGCCGTGGCTTCCGCCTCACCAGCGCTCGACCGCGCGCCCGCGATCCCCGTTCCCCTCGGCCTCGCGACCCTCGCCAAGCGTGCCTTCGACGGCGACGACCTCACGGCGCTCCGCTCCGAGCTCATCCAACGGATGATCGCCGAGCCCGAGAACGCCGCGGTGCTGATGGATCTCTCCATCATCGAGCAACTGACCGGCGAACCCGCCGACGCGCAGGCGCTCCAATACCGGTCGCTCGAGCGCTCGCGGCTCTACCGCCGCCCCGCGGCCTCTGCGACGCCGGGGCTGCGTCTCCTCGCCTTCATGGCGCCCGGTGACTTCATGGCGAACACGCCGCTGGAGTTCCTGCTCGAAGGCTCGGATGTGACGCTCGACCTGCTCTACCTGGTGCCGGGCGAGCCCCTTCCGAGGGATGTCCCGGAGCACGATCTCGCCTTCGTCGCGGTCGGCGAGTCCGAGGCGAGCCAGCCCCTCCTCCGCGATCTCGCGGAGCAGCTCCGCCGCTGGCCACGCCCGGTCCTGAACGCGCCCGAGCGCATCGCCCGCCTCTCGCGCGACGGCGCCTACGCGCTGCTGCGGGACGCGCCGGGGTTCGCGATCCCCGAGACCCGGCGCATCGCCCGCGCCGGTCTCGCGGAGCAATCGGGCGAGACCTTGCCCCTCATCCTGCGGCCCATTGGCTCGCATGCGGGCGAAGGGCTCGAGAAGATCGAGGACGTCACGGGGATCGCCGACTATCTCCGGCGCAACGGCGGCAGCGAATTCTACGTCGCACCCTTCGTCGACTATCGCGGGCCGGACGGTCTCTTCCGCAAATACCGGATCGCCCTCATCGCGGGCCGGCCCTATGCGAGCCACGGCGCGATCTCCGCGCATTGGATGATCCATTACCTCAACGCAGGCATGCGCGAGAGCGCGGAGAAGCGCGCGGAGGAAGCGCGTTGGATGGCGGATTTCGACGAGGATTTCGCGCGCCGCCACGCCGACGCTTTCGAGGCGCTCGCGGAACGCCTCGGCCTCGACTATTTCGCGATCGACTGCGGCGAGACCCGCGACGGCAAGCTCCTCCTCTTCGAGGCCGACGTCGCCATGATCGTCCACGCCATGGACCCGCCGGACCTCTTTCCCTACAAAAAGCCGGCGATGCGGAAGCTCTTCGAGGCGTTCCGCGCGATGCTCGGAGAGAAGGCGCGGCGCTGACGGCGCGGGCGGAATTCTATGCGTGTTGCATGACTTCACATTCCGCCGAGAAAAAGAAACAGCCGGGCAGGACATCGCCCTGAAGCGATGAGGTGATGGAGTGCGGCCCATTCCCCCACCGTCTCGTCGGGGGCATAGCGTGGCCTCAATCCGCGTGCGCCCCCTGCGGCTCGGGGTCGGCTTCGAGGACGGCGGCGGGCTTCCCTTTTTGCAACCGAACTCCGCCTAGGCGGGTCGCGCAAAGCGTGTCACCCTTTTTCCGGTGTAACGTCGGAGGTCCTGATGGAGCGGCGGTTTCTGGCCGTCTCGATCGTCGTTTTAGCGGTTCTCGGCGCTCGTCCGGCGGCCGCGCAGACCGTCGACCTGCAACTCATCCTGGCGGCGGACGTCTCCATCAGCGTGGACGACGAAGAGTTTCGGCTCCAGCGCGAGGGCTATGCCGCGGCGATCGCTCATCCGCTGGTGCTCGATGCGATCCGGAAGGGCCGGCACAGCGCGATCGCCGTCTGCTTCGTCGAATGGGCGGGGGCGGAGGCGCAGCGCGTGGTCGTAAATTGGACGGTCATCCGCAGCGAGGAGAGCGCGCGGGGCTTTGCCCACGGCGTGCGCGCGGCGCCCCGCTCCTTTACCGGCGCGACCGCGATCGGTGCCGCCATCGATTTCGCGATGGCGCAATTCGCGCTGAGCGGCGTCGAGAGCGGGCACCGCATCATCGACATCTCCGGCGACGGCGACAACAACAACGGACGGCCGGTGGAATACGCGCGCGACGATGCCGTCAAGGCCAAGGTGACGATAAATGGCCTCGCGATCGTGAACGAGCATCCCGCGCTTGGCTTCATCGGGCATATCCAGCCCGTCGGCGGTATCGGCGAGTACTATCGAACGCGCGTCGTCGGGGGCGACCGCTCTTTCGTCATCGTCATCGACGGTTTCGAGCGCTTCGCCGAGGCCATGACGCGCAAGCTCGCGACGGAGATCGCCTCGGCGAACGGCATGGATAGGGTCGCGGAGCGCTAGCTCTGCGGAGGGAACGGCGATTTCACTCGATCACTTGGTCGGCGAGCTGCAAGAACGAGCCCCGAATCGACAGGCCCAGCGCCTTGGCGGTCTTGAGATTGACGCAGAGCTCGAACTTGTAAGGCGACTGCACTGGCAGATTGCCGGGCGGATCGCCTCGGAGAATCCGGTCGACGTATGAGCTTGCGCGCCGGTTGATGTCGCCCGTATCCGGCCCATAGGACATCAGGCAGCCCTCGCTGACCCACTGTCTGTAAGAGGAGATGATCGGTACCCGGTGCTTCTCCGCCGATTGCATGATCCCCGCGCGCGCGCTGACGATGAAGATGTCAGACGCGGCAACCAAGCCGCTGCCGGGGTCGCGGCCCAGTTTGGCGATCACCGAATCGGCTTCGGCCACGCTTCGGACATGCGCCGTGTCGACCTCCATAGAGCCCCCCTGAGAAGTTGCTTTGAAGGTGCGAAAGTAGGGGTCGAGATAGGGCGCCGTGTCCGGGTTGAACATCAAGGTGACCCGAGACAGGTCGGGTTTGACGTCGCCGAGGAGGCTTATCCACTTGCCGATCAGTTCGGGCTCGATGAATGAGAACCCGGTAAAATTGCCTCCGGGGTGCGTGAGGTTCGAAACGAAACCTTGACCGACGGGATCGTTAACGACCGCGAATACGACGGGGATGGCGCATTTTGCGCTTCGCAGTGCAACGATGCTCGGTGTGGAATTCGCGAGAATCACTTCGGGTGCCAGCGCGATCAGCTCCGCCGCTTGCTTTTCTATCGTCTCGCGGCGAGTTCCGGCATATCGAATCTCGATCTCGAGATTACGTCCCTCGACCCAGCCCAGGTCGCGCATGCCGAGGCGGAATTCCTTGAGGCGCAGCCTCGCTTCCGGGTCGTTCTCGTCGAGCGCCAGCAGCATGGCGACGCGCCGTGTGCCCTGCGAGGCCTGCGCGCGTGCAGCGGGCACAAGGCACGCCCCGGCACCGCCCAAAAACGCGATGAATCCCCGCCTGCCTATGCCGTCGGTCATTCGCCCTCCCGGCGTCCTAGCCGACGTTACGCGGAACGCATGGAACGATATCACGCGTCGGTTGCATGTCACCAAGGTTGATCGGACGGCGACGATCGAGCCTCGGACCGCCATCCAAGCGCGATCGATCGGGCTTCGATCGGCACCTAGGCGAGGATGGGAGGGAGCCGAAGAGCTATCGGCGCCTCAATCCGCGTGCGCCCCTTGCGGCTCGGGCTCGGCTTCGAGCGCGGCGGCAATGGCGGGCCGGCGCCACTGGGCCCAGGCCCAGAGGAGCACCGAGACCGCCGCACCCGCGGCGAGCGGCAGACGGAGCCCGAACTGCGCCGAGAGCAGGCCGATGATGAGCGCGTTGAAGGCCGGGCCCCCGCGGAAGATCATGCCGTAGAGACCCATGATCCGCCCGCGCATCGCGGGAGCGACGGCGCTCTGCACCAGCGTCTGCGCGCTGACGCCCGTCACCACGAGCCCGAAGCCCGCGACGAAGAGGCAGGGAAGCGCCAGCCAAAACTCGTCGGTCGCGGTGAAGGCGAGGAGCGCCGCCGAGATCAGGAGCGTGTGCGCGACGACGAGGCGCGTCAGGCCCTCGATGCCGCGGCGCATCGCCATCCAACCGCCGCCCGCCATCGCGCCGAGGCCCGCGGTCGCGACGAGCCAAGCGAGGCCCTGCGGCCCCCGGTGGAAGACGCCGTCGGCGAAGCCCGGGAGCATCTCGATGAAGCCGCGGCAGGCGAGCGCACTCGCCGCGAAGAGCCCCATCATCGGCCCGATGCCGGGATGGCGCATCGCGTAAAGATAGCCCTCGAGCGTCTCGCTGAGCATGCGGCTGCGGCTACTGGCGACGGGACGATCGATGGGAACGCCGGAGAGCCGCCAAAGCGAGATCTGGAAGGCGAGGTAGGTGAGCGCGTTGAGCGCGAAGGCGAGCGAGACCGAGCCCTCCGCGATCACCACGCCCGCGATCGCGGGACCGACAAAGCGCGCATTGTTGAAGAGGATCGAATTGATCGCGACCGCCGAGGGCAGGCTCTCGCGGTCGACGAGGCTCGGGATGAGCGCGAGCCGCGCGGGCTGCGCGAAGGCGTTCGCCGAGCCCAAGAGCACCGTCAGGAGGAAGAGGCCCCAAATCCCGATGAAGCCGGTGGCTACCAAGGCGAAGAGCAGGATGGCCTGGCTCAAGCCGATCGCCTGGGTCGTGCGGATCACCCAGATCCGGTCGCGCCGGTCCGCGAGCGCGCCCGCCATCGGGCTCAGGAACACCACGGGCGCCAAGTCGGCGAAAGCGACGAGGCCGAGCCAGGTGCCGGAATGGGTCAAGTCCCAGGCGAGCCAGCCCACCGCCACCCGCTGCAGCCAGGTGCCGATGAGGGAAATCCCGTTGCCGGTCGCGTAGATGCGGTAATTGCGGATGCTAAGCGCCCGCACGACGTTGCCGAAGCCGCCCGCCGATGATTTTCTAAGCACCATTCTTCGCCCTAGGGGCGAGGCGAACGCCTCGCCGAGGGTGTCCTCCTCGGTTCGCGCGGAAATGTTACCAGACGAAGTCCCCGGCATGATTGAATAAATGGCGTGGGACAGGTATGCGTGAAGGGACCCCGTGCGGGGATGGGGGGCGCCGAGGACCGCCTATACCCATATGGGGCTTTGCTTATTCCTGTGTGTATAATAGCTTGCGCCGCCTGCGGAGTTCGGCGGTCCCCCGGGCGGTACCGAGACGGTTTCTCCAGATGAAGCGTGCGATCATTGCGGCGGTGTTTCTGGCGATCGGCGTCGCCTGCTTCGTCGCCTATCAGACCTTCGTGCTGAAGGCGGCGGAGGCCCCGGCGCAGCAGCAGCGCGCGCAGCCCGCCGTGCCCGTCGTCGTCGCCTCGGTCGCGCGCAAGTCGATCCCGATCCGGCTCGACGCCATCGGCAACGTCCAGGCGATCGCGACGGTCGCAGTCAAATCCCGCGTCGATGGCGAGGTCGCGCAGGTCAAAGTCGCCGACGGGCAGGAGGTCAAGTCGGGCGACGTGCTTTTCGTCCTCGACACCCGCGCGATCGAGGCCCAGCTGAAACAGGCCCAGGCCAATCTCGCCCACGACCGCGCCCTCCTCGCAAACGCGCAGCGCGACGTCGACCGCCTCAGGCCCCTCATCCAGAAGCGCGACGTCTCCCAGCAGGCCTTCGACCTCGCCACCGCCACCGCGGCCTCGCTCGACGCCACGGTGAAGGCGGACGAGGCCGCGATCCAGAACCTGCAGGTGCAGATCACCTACTACACGATCCGCGCGCCGATCGACGGCCGCCTCGGCTTCGTCACGCTCAAGGCCGGGAACGACGTCAAGGCGCAGGACGTCATCACGATGGTGACGATCAACCAGATGCGACCGATCTACGTGAGCTTCGCGGTGCCGCAGCGCGAGCTCCCGGCGGTCCGCGCCGCGGTCGCCAAGGGCACCGTGCCCGTGAGCGTGCGCGTTCCGAACGACCCCGCCGGAGAGATCCCGGGAAGGCTCGACTTCATCGACAATCAGGTCGACGTCGCCACCGGCACCATCCAGCTCAAGGCGATCTTCGGCAACCGCGACGAGCGGCTCTGGCCCGGCAACTTCGTCAACGTGCAGATGACGCTGGGCGTGCAGGAGGACGCGATCGTCGTGCCCGCGGCTGCGGTCCAGGTCGGCCAGAATGGCAGCTACGTCTTCGTGATCAAATCCGACAACACCGCGGAGATTCGGCAAGTGACGGTAAGCCGCACGGTCGAGGGCTCCGCCATCGTCGCAAAAGGCCTCTCTGAGGGCGAGCGGGTCGTCACCGACGGGCAGCTTCGCCTCAACAACGGCACCCGCGTGGAGATCCGCACCAGCGCCCAAGCGCCCGCGAAGACGGAGCGCAATTCATGAGCCTCCCGGAGACGTGCATTCGTCGTCCCGTGATGACGACGCTGCTGATGATGGCCTTCGTCGTCTTCGGTCTTTTCAGCTATCGCCTCCTTCCAGTCGCGGCGCTTCCGCGCGTCGACTTCCCCACCATCGTGGTGACCGCGAATCTCCCGGGAGCCAGCGCGGATACCATGGCCTCCTCGGTCGCCGCACCGATCGAGCGTCAGTTCTCGACCATCGCGGGCTTGAACTCCATTACCTCGACGAGCGGCCTTGGCGTCAGCACCATCACCCTGCAATTCGACCTCGGCCGCAACATCGACGGTGCGGCGCTCGACGTGCAGTCCGCGCTCACGACCGTCGCGCGCAAGCTGCCGAAGGAGATGACGATCCCGCCGTCCTTCCAGAAGGTGAACCCGGCGGACTTCCCCGTCCTCTTCATGGTGCTCTCATCGGAGACGCAGCCGCCTTACAAAGTCGATGAATACGCGGAGACCTTGATCGCGCAGCGCGTCTCGCAGCTTTCGGGCGTCGCGCAGGTCCAGGTGTTCGGCGCGCAGAAATACGCCGTGCGCATCCAGGCGAACCCCGAGGCGCTCGCCGCGGAGGGGATCGGCCTTGACGACATCATGAACGCAGTGGCCGCCGCGAACTCGAACACGCCGGTGGGCGCGCTCTCCGGCCCCGCACAAAACTTCACGCTCGACGCGCCGCTGGGGCTCAGCGAGGCGGCGCCCTTCCGCAATCTCATCGTCAAATACGTAAATGGGGCGCCGGTTCGGCTCGCAGAAGTCGCCAAGGTCATCGACAGCGTCGAGAACGACAAGGTCGCGGGCTGGCTCAACGGCAAGCGCTCGATCATCCTGGCGGTGCTGCGTCAGCCGGACGCGAACACCGTCGAGGTCGTCGACTCCGTGCGCGCGCTCATCCCCGTCTTCCGGCAGGAGATCCCTCCGTCGGTCGATCTGCAGGTGCTGAACGACCGCTCGGTCTCGATCCGCCAGTCGGTCGCGGACGTCCGCTTCACGCTGATGCTCACGGCCGTCCTCGTGGTGATGGTCATCTTCGTCTTTTTGCGGAACGTCACGGCCACCATCATTCCCGCGCTCGCGCTGCCGGTCTCCGTGATCGGCACCTTCGCGGGCATGTACGTCTTCGGCTACTCGATTGACAATCTCTCGCTGCTGGCGCTCACCCTCTCGGTCGGATTCGTGGTCGACGATGCCATCGTCATGCTCGAGAACATCGTGCGCCACATCGAGAACGGCGAGCGACCGTTCGAGGCGGCGCTCAAGGGCTCGCGCGAGATCGGCTTCACCATCATATCGATCACGCTCTCGTTGGTCGCCGTGTTCATTCCCGTGCTCTTCATGGGCGGCGTCGTGGGTCGCGTCTTCCGCGAGTTCGCGGTGACGATCACGATGACGATTCTGATCTCGGGTCTGGTGTCGCTGACCTTGACGCCGATGCTGTGCTCCCGGCTCCTGAAGAGCCATCACGGCGAGAAGCACAACGTCTTCTATCGTGCATCGGAAGCCGTGTTCCAGGGAATGATCCGCGGCTACGATGCAACGCTGAGCTGGGTGCTGCGTTGGAAGCTCCTGATGCTCTTCGTGACGCTCGTGACCATTCTCGCGAGCGGGGCCCTTTATTACTACGTCCCTAAGGGATTCTTCCCGATCGAGGATACGGGCTTCATCTTCGCGAACACCGAGGCCTCGCAGGACAGCTCCTTCCAGGCCATGGCGGATCACCAGAAGCAGATCGCGGCGATCGTCAAGGCCGATCCCAACGTCGCGGACGTCAATTCCTTCGTGGGCGCGACCGGCTTCAGTCCAGCGCTCAACCAAGGCCGGATGTTCATTGCGCTCAAACCGCGCGACGAGCGCACGAAGACGGTGCTTCAGATCATCCAAGACCTCCGGCGCGAGGTTGCGACCGTCCCGGGGATGAACGTGTTTTTTCAACCCATCCAGAACATCCAGCTCGGCGGCCGTCTGGCGAAGAGCCTATACCAGTACACGCTGCAGGACGCCGACATCGAGGAGCTCTATCGGCTGGCGCCGGAGATGGAGGGGAGGATCCGGGATCTGCCGGGCTTCCAGGACGTGACCTCCGACCTGCAATTGCGCAATCGCGTCGTGTTCGTCGACCTGGACCGAGACAAGATGGCCCAGTTCAACGTGACTGCCGACCAGGTGCGCAGCACGCTCTTCAGCGCCTTCGGCACGCGCCAGATTTCGACGATCTACACGCCCTCGAACGACTATCAGGTGATCCTCGAGATCGACCCGACATACCAGGAGGATCCGGCGGCGCTGGCGAAGCTCTACGTCCGCTCCTCGACGAACCAGATGGTGCCGCTCGAGGCGTTCTCAACCTTCCGCCAGGGCGTGGGGCCCGTCACGATCAATCACCAGGGCCAGCTGCCCTCGGTCACGATCTCCTTCAACCTGGCGCCCGGCGTCTCGCTGGGCGAGGGCGTGACCGCGATCGACCGCGTGGAGCGCCAGATCAACCTTCCCGTCACCGTCGCCACGGGCTTCCAGGGCAACGCCCAGGTGTTCCAGGATTCGCTGAAGGGCCAGGGCCTGCTGCTGCTGGCGGCGGTGCTCGTGATCTACATGGTGCTGGGCATCCTCTACGAGAGCTTCATCCATCCCGTGACGATCCTCTCGGGATTGCCCGCAGCGGGCCTCGGCGCGCTATTGACGCTCATGCTCTTCGGGCAGGACCTCAGCGTCATCGCGATCATCGGCATCGTCATGCTGATCGGCATCGTCAAGAAGAACGCGATCATGATGATCGACTTCGCGATCGAGCGGCAGCGCGGGGGCGACGCCACGCCCGAGCACGCGATCCACGAGGCCTGCCTCCTGCGCTTCCGGCCGATCATGATGACAACGATGGCGGCGATCATGGGCTCGCTGCCGATCGCGCTCGGCACGGGCGCGGGCTCGGAGCTACGCCGTCCGCTCGGCCTCGCCGTCGTCGGCGGCCTCATCGTCTCGCAGACGCTCACGCTCTACATCACGCCCGTCATCTACGTCTACCTCGAGCGGCTGAGCCGCACCTTCGCCCAGCAGCCGGCCGCGCAGCGCGAGGAGGCGCCGCTCGAGACCCATGTCCCCGCCGCGCCCGGCGAATAGGGGCGCGCGGGCAGCGGCGCTCGCCTCGGCGATCCTTCTCCTCGCGGCGCTCGCCGCACCCGCCCTCGCGCAGCGCTCCGGCTCGGCCCCTGCACCCGGGCCCGCCCCCACGCTCGGGCCCGATCAAGCTCAGATCTACGAGCAGTGCATGGCGCTCGCGCGCGCGAACCCGCACGCCGCGTTCAGCCAGGCCGTGCAATGGCGCACTCGCGGCGGCGGCCTTCCGGCGGAGCACTGCGAGGGGCTCGCGCTCCTCAATCTTCGCCAATTCGAAGAGGCCGCCAAGCGCTTCCACGACGTGGCGGAAGGCTCTACGGCGGCCTCGGTGGAGCTGCGCGTTCAGGCCTACGACAACGCCGCGCAGGCTTGGATGCTCGCGAACCAGCCCAAGAATGCCAAGGCCGAGTTCGACGCCGCGCTCAAGCTCGATCCCAAGAACGTCGACCTGCTGATCGGGCGCGGCCAGGCTTCGGGCCTCGCGGGCGATTATTGGGCGGCGCTCGACGATCTCAACGTGGCGCTCGACATCGATCCCAAGCGCGCGGACGCGCTGGTGCTGCGCGCGGCATCATATCGCCGGGTCAAGGCCGAGGATCTTGCGATGGACGACGTCAACCGCGCGATCGCGCTCGATCCGGAGTTTCCCGACGCCTATGTCGAGCGCGGCATTCTCATGGCGATCAAGGGCGACTACGAGGGCGCCAAGCGCGATTGGAAAAAGGTGATCGAGATGGCGCCCGACACCTTCCTCGCTGAGCAGGCCAAGCGCAATCTCCAGGAGCTCGAGAAGCTCAAGAACCAGCCTCCCGCCGCCCCCGCGGCCCCGAGCACTCCCAAGAAGCCGCCGACGAAGTCGAAGTAAGTTCGTCCGGATCAGAAATCGAGATCGGCGTAGTGCTTCGGCGGCGGGGCGCCGGGGATGTGGTCGGCGAGGAGCGGACGGAAGCTCGGCCGTGACTTGATCCGCGCGTACCACTCCTTGGCGGGCTCGTGATCGTCCCAGGGGACGTCGCCGAGGTAGTCGAGGGCGGAGAGGTGCGCGGCGGCCGTGATGTCCGCGAGCGAGAAATGGTCGCCCGCGAGCCAGCGCCGGCGCTCCACCAGGAAGCCCACGTAGTCGAGGTGATATCCGAGATTGGCCTTGCCCGCGCGGATCGCGCTCGAATTGGGCTCGCCCAATCCGAGGAAGCGCTTCATCATCTTCTCGCCGACGAGAAGCTCGGTCACCTCGCGGTTCATCTTGCCGTCGAACCAGGCCGTGAGGCGACGCACCTCCGCGCGGTCGGCGGGATTGACGCCGAGCAGCAGCTTCTCGCGATAGACCTCGTCCAGGAACTCCGCGATCGCAGTCGCATCCGCGAGCACGGTGCCGTCGGGCTCGATCAACACGGGCACGTCGCCCGCGGGGTTGAGCGCCAGGAACTCCGGCCGCCGCTCCCAGGTCTTCTCGACCCGCATGGTGAAATCGAGGTTCTTCTCCTTCAGCACGACGCGGATCTTGCGCGAGAAGGGCGACAGCCAGAGATGGTAGAGGAGGCGCATCGGTTTCAGTCTATCCCAGGCGGCGGCGGCGCGCGCGGATCGGGCAGGGGGCGACGAAAAAATGTCGACGCGGGCCCAACCATCATACTATGGTTCCTAGCGTCGTGCGGGGCGATATCCCGCATACGATGTCGGCGCAGCTCGGGACCGCCAACGCCGGCGAATCCGTTGCGAGGGGGATCATGACAGTCAATCCAGCGCCGGGCGCGCCCGGCGAATTTCGCGTTGGACAAGTGCTTTCGACCAGCTTCTCGGTCCTGTTCGGCAATTTCTTCACCTTCGTTTTCCTTTCCGCGCTGGCGAGCATCCCGGGATTGCTGCTCCAGGCGGACCGGTTCGGATGGCCGTTTGGCTCTCTCCATTTCGTTGAGAGCCTCGGATCCTTCGGCACGATCCTGATTTACGCCGTACAGATCGTCTTGAACTCGCTCGCCACGGCGGTGGTGCTGTTTGCGGCCTTCCAGGACATGCTCGACCGGAAACCGAGCATCGGCGGTTCGCTCGCGGTCGGCTTCTCGCGCTTCCTGCCGGTGGTGGGTGCCTCGCTCTGTATGGGAATTGCGATCGGCCTCGCGTCGCTGCTGCTCGTAATCCCCGGCCTCATCGTCGCCACGATGTTCTACGTGGGGCTACCGGTCTGCGTCGTGGAGCGGCTCGGCCCCATCGCCTGTCTGAGCCGAAGCTCGGAGCTGACCAAGGGATATCGCTGGAAGATATTCGGGCTCTGGCTCCTGCTCGTGCTCCTCATTGCGATCAGCTCCGGCGTGCTCGGCTTCCTGCTCGTGGCGGTCGGAAACGTCTGGGCCCTCGTCATCGGGCTTTTCGTCTGGGAGACGCTGTGCCGCGCGATTCAATCCGTGGCGACCGTCGTCACCTACCGCGACCTGCGCGTGGCCAAAGAAGGCATCGACACGCAGCGTATCGCGTCGGTCTTCGACTGATCCCGGACCGGCGCCGCGTCGCCCCTCAGCGGGCGGCGGCGCCGGGGCGGCTGAATTTGTCGGCGCGGGCCTTGCCGAAGAGCTGGCTCCGCTCGAGCTGGGCGCGCTGGGCCGTATAGAAGGCGCGCAGGAACGGCACGATCTCGGAGCTCGAGAGCGTGGCCGGCCACTCGATCTTGCGGCAGATTTTGTCGGCGACCTCGCGCAAGAGCGCCGGATCCGGGCGGCGAAGCAGCTCCTCCAGCACCTGCAGCTCGTAGGCGCCGTAGAGGCCGAGCTGCTTCTCCGTGAAGACGTAATCCGCCTTCGCCTCCACGAGGTCAGCGAGCAGCAGGCGCTTCGGGAGCGCGATCACCATGGTGCCCGCGATCATGTCGCCCGCGCGCAGGCGGTCGCGGTTGAGGAGGGGCAGCGCGGTGAAGAGCAGCATCCAAGCCGCAAGCGCGACTGTCTCCCATCCGGACCTGCTCTGCGCGGAGAGCGAGAGCAGGAGACCCAGCGGTATGAACGCCTCGATCTCGCGCGTGAGATTGCGCGCGATCACCGCGGCGGGGAGCAACGGCCCGCCGCGGCGGTCGACCACGCGCAGACCCACGCCGCGCTTTCCCGGCGTCGCCCCCTGCCAGGTGAGCTCGAAATAAAGGAAATAGAAATTCCGGACCAAAAAGGCGAGGAACAGCATGATCGCGCGCCCGACGATGGCGCTCGCGCCGCTGCCGAAGGGCAGGAAAAACAGCAGGAGATAGAGCACGGCCGTGCCTACGACGCAGATGAGGGCGTCGATGACGAAGGCGATGGCGCGCTCGCCGAGATCGGCGACGTCGACCGCGAGCGGCACACCCTCGGGGCTCACGAGCTCGCGCCGGCGCCGCCCGCGCCCCTCCAGGAGCTCCGTGACCCGCTCGAGCGCGGAGGTCACGCGGCACTCTCGCGGCCCGCGCGGCCGAAATAGAGGAGCCAGAGGACGCCCGTCACCGCCCCGATCGCGAAGCGCGCCTCGGTGCTCGCGACGAGCTGGCGGAAACCTCCCTCGAGAACGGCCGCGACGAAGAAGAGCAGCATCGCCCCGATCGCGATTTGCGCCGCGCTCCGGCCGCCCAGGGCCACGTTCTCCATCCGCCCATAGCGGCCAGGGAAGAGCGCCTGCTCGGCGATCGCGAGCCCCGCGGCGCCGCAGAGCATGATCGCCGCGAACTCCGTCACGCCGTGAATTGCGGTCCAGCCGAGGAAGTCGACGGCGATGCCGCGGTTATAGTGGAGGGCGATGAAAGCGCCGTAGATCACGCCCTGATAGACCAGCAGGAGCAGCGTCGGCACTCCGGCGGCGATCCCGAGGCTGAAGACGAGGATGCCCACGACGGTGTTGTGGGAAAAGAGGAAGCTCGCCATCGTGCCGAAGGCTCGGGCGGCGCCGGGCCAGGGCGCGAAGATCTCTTCCTGCAGCAGGGACTCGCGCGTGCTCGCGGGACCGCGATCGTCGGCGAGACCCGAGGGCACCATCGCCGTAAACCAGAATTCGTCGGAGAGCGTGAGCCAGAAACCCGCGAGCACGCCCACGAGAACGGCGGCAAAGGCGATGAGGAAGTGCCAGCGCACGGTGCGCACCGCGGCCGGAAACCCCTCTCGAAAGAAGTCGAGGGTGCCCCGGAGGATCGCGACCCGCGGCCCATAGACGGCGAGAAAGGCGCGCAGCGTGAGGTTCTCGAGATAGAGCAGCAAATTGCGGTCGAGCGCGATGCTGCGCGCGACCGAGAGCGAGGAAATGGCGGCGCGGTAGAGCGAGGGAAGGCGCTGCAGCTCCTCCGCCGAGAGCGAGCGGATGCCGCGCGTTCGCACGCGCTCCACCAGGGTCTCGAGCTCGCGCCAGCCCTCCTCGCGCCCGCGCCGGAACTCCGTGCTCTTGAGCGCGATCGCGGGCGCCGGGGATGCGGCGGCTTCGGTCATATGAGGCCTCGCTCCTTCACCAGGAGATAGCGGTTGAGCAATGCGACTGAGAGGCCGTTGGTCGAGACGTCTAGGCAATGAACGCCCATGCGCTCGAGCCGCTCGAGCACGACGCTACGATCGCGCAGGAAATCGTCGGCGACCACCGCCTCCGCCACGTCCTCGAAGCGGCTGGGCGCCGCATCCACCGCCTGCTGCAGCAGCGTGTCGCGGAGCGTCACGAAGATCACGACGTGGCGGCTCGACATCCGCTGCATGCTCTCGATGAGGAGCTCCGCGGTAATGGTGTCGACGAACTCCGTGAACAGCACCACCAGCGCGCGGCGCTTCAGCCTGGCGCCGAGCTCCGCTAGTCCAAGGGTGTAATTGGTCTCGTTGTGCTGATAGGCGAGCTCTGCGGTTGCGCGCTGGACGCGCGTGAAGCTCGCGGTCCCGCGCGCAGGGTGCTGGAAGTGGCGGACCTCGGCATCGAAACCGTAGGTGCCCACGAGGTCCCCGCCCTGGAGCGAGATCCAAGCGAGCAGCAGCCCGGCGTTGATCGCGTGGTCGAGGCGGGGAATGCCGTCGATCGGCTCGCTCATGAGATAGCCGGTGTCGAAGGCGAGGATCACCTGGTGATTGCGCTCGGTCTTGAACTCCTTGCAGAGGAGCGAGCGGTGCTTCGCGGATTGCTTCCAGTCGATGAAGCGGCTGTCGAGGCCGGGGGCGAAGTCGCGGAGCGCGTCGAACTCCGCGCCCTCGCCCTTCTGCCGCTGTACCTTGACGCCGAAGATTGCCTCGTGGGCGTAGAATTGGAGCGCGGCGTTCTGCACGCCGCGAACGTTGGGCACGACGTCGATCGCTCGTCCGACCGGCACCGTCTGCACGATTTCCGCAAGTCCCAACGGCCCCTGCCAGCGCAGCCAAAGCCGCTCGACCGCGATCCGGCCGCGGCGGCGGGGCACCACCGCGAGCGCGACCTCGGCCGTGCCGCCCGCAGCGAGCGCGGCGGTCGCGATCTCCGGCGGCTCGGCCTCCCCCTGCCGCTCCGCGAGGAGGTCGAGGCTCGCGCCTCGGCGCTCGGCCCCGCAGGCGAGATGCGCCCGGACTGCGTCGCGTTCGCCGATGTAGAGGCGCTCTGGCACCTCGACCTCGACCGTGAGCTGGCGGCGAGGCAGCGCCAGCAACCGGTCGACCGCCATCGCGAAGAGCACGAGCAACCCGTAGTCGAAGGTGAAGGGCCAGAGCGCTGCGTCGTAGATCACCAGGAACAGAGACGCCGGGAGCCCCAGCGCAAAGACCAGCACCGTCCGGCGCGTCGGCCGCGTCATCGCGGCGCCGGCGTCTGATCGAGGATCTGCCGCAGCACGCGGTCGGTGCTGAGCCCCTCGATCTCCGCGCCCGGCGACAGCACCATGCGATGGCGCAGCACCGGGAGCGTCAGCGTCTTCACGTCGTCGGGTATGACGAAGTCGCGGCCCTGGAGCGTCGCGTAGGCGCGGGAGGCCGCGGCGAGCATGTTGGCGGCACGCGTCGAGGCGCCGAACTCGAGCGAGGCGTGCTCGCGGGTCGCCCGCACGACGTCGACGATGTAGTCCGTGAGCGCGTCCGTGAGCGTGATGCGAGAGACCGCCTCGCGCGCCTCGGCGAGCGCTCCCAGTTCCGCTACGCGCTCGAGGCCGAAATCGGCGAGCCGCGGCATCGCCGAGCGGTGTCCGTGCCGGCGCACGATCTCGCGCTCCTCGTCGCGGCTCGGATAGTCGACGACGACCTTGAAGAGGAACCGGTCGAGCTGCGCCTCCGGCAGCGGATAGGTTCCCTGCTGCTCGATCGGGTTCTGCGTCGCCACCACCATGAACTCCTCGCCCAGCGCGTAGTCGCGGCCGTCGATGGTGACGGAGCGCTCGTTCATCGCCTGCAGCAGCGCCGCCTGCGTCTTGGGCGGCGTGCGGTTGATCTCGTCCGCGAGCAGGAGCTGCGTGAAGATCGGCCCCTTCGTCAGCGCGAAGGCGTTGGTCTGAAAGTTGAAGAGGTTGGTGCCGAGGACGTCGCCGGGCATCAGGTCGGGCGTGAACTGGATGCGCCCGAACTGGAGCGAGAGGCTCGCGGCGAAAGCCTGCGTCATCAGGGTCTTCGCTGTCCCCGGCACGCCCTCCAGCAGGACGTGACCGCCGATCAGGAGGCTCGTCAGCAGGAGGTCGATGACCTCATCCTGCCCCACCACCGCCTTGCGCACCTGCGCCCTGACGCCGTCGGTGATCGCGCGTATTGCCTGCAGCTCCATCAAGGATCTCCCCCTTCCAACGGTGAATGTCCCGTACCACGGCGACGAGCGGACGCAAATCGCGGCGGCCCTCGCCCGCCTCGGCGCGGCGCTCGATTTCCGCACAGTCGAGCTCGACCGAGCGCGCCGTGCCCACGCGGCGCAGCCAATCCCTGAGTCCCGCCTCCGAGAGGCCCCGAGGCGCGTGCAGGCGGCGGGCCGCGTCACGGATCGTCGCCTGGACGTAGCGCCGGACCATGCGCGGCTGATGGCCGCCGAAGGCGAGGAGCTGCGCCGCGTTGCGGATGAGGCCGAGCTTTCCCGGCGCGAGCGCCGGCGGCGCCGTCTCCGGCGCGCCGAAGCGCCGCATGGTCGCCCAGAGCAGCAGCGCCAACGCGAGCGCCGCCTGGAGCGTCGCGATCAGGTACGGAAACTCGAACAGGAGGCGCAGCGGATTTGCGGGATGGGCGACGAAGCCGTGCACGGTCTCGTCGAAGACCACGCGGCCGCCCTCCCTGCGCAGGCGATCGACGATCTCGAGCGCGAAGCGCGCGTTCTCGCCCTGCAGGATGCCGTGATTCTCGATGACGTCGGGATCGGAGAGCACCCAGACCCGGCGCAATGGAGCCGCCAACTCGCCCAAGAGGATGTCGTCGCCGTCGGCGACGAGCGGGCGCAGCTTCGAGCCGTGCACGAGCTGGATCGGCTCCGCGACCGAGGGCGCGATCCCGAGCTCGTTTCGGGACCAGGCCGCGGGCGGCGCACGGCGGACGATCGCGCCGCCGGGCGCCGCGAGATCGAGCACAGTCTTGGGTAGGAAGTCCGGCAGGAGCTCCGCCGCCGCGATCCAGCCGGGCCGCTCGCCGCCGTTCCAGCCCTGCCGCTTCGGCAGCACCAGGAGCACGGTTCCGCGCTCCAGGAGCTTCGCGATCGCGTCAAAGGCATCGGAGTTGGCCGCAGGCTCCGCCACGACGATGAGTCCGCCGTGCCCTAGCTTCTCGCGCGAGGCATATTGGCTCTTCACGACGTCGATCCCGAGCGTGCGCAGCATCTCCGCAAATCCCGCCTGGCCGATGGCCGAGGTCGAATAGGAGTTGGGCCCGACCGTATCGGCCGCCCGCGTGCCGTCGCCGCGATTCATGAGAAAGAGAGACAGCACGAAGGTCACGACGGCCGCGGCGACCCAGCCGAGCAGCATCCGCGGCGAGAAGAGGGAGCCGCCGCTCACGCCGGCACCTCGCCCTCGAGCGAGCTCATGAGCTCGCCGAACCGCTCGCGGCAGGCGAGATAGTCCTCGCGCTCGGCGCCGTATTCGCCGAACCAGGCGCGCTCGACGCGCTCGACGAGCTCGCGCAGCGGCGCGCGGCCGCGCTCGGAGAGCTTGGTGTGCCGGAGGATCTCGCGGCTGGTGAGGGAGTCCGCTAATTCCTCGTCGAGCCGACCGCGGATCTCCGCGAGGCCGCGAAGCAGCAGCGCGTGCATCGCCTCGTCGAACCGTCCCGCCGCGGCGAGCTCGTCGGCGGATTCCAGCACCGCCGCCCGTGCGACCTCGCTCGAGGCGGAGGCTTCGGCCTCGGACCAGCGCTTGCGGCCGCCCGGCCGCCACGCCAAGAGCTCATCGCGAAAGGCGTAGAGCACGAGCCCCGCGCCGACGATCAGCAGCACCCACAGCGTCTCCGGCGGAAGCGAGAATCCGCCGCCGCTCGGACGCCTGGGCTCCTCGGCCTGCCTCGGCAGCTCCGTCTGCAGATCGAGCCGCCGCGCGGTTGCGGCCGCAGCGTCGCGAATCTCCGAGAGCGACGGCGCCGCAAGCGCGGCGCCCTGGATCAGTGCTGCCGCTGCGACGAGGGCCGCCGCCAATCGTGACCTGCGCTGGATCATCGCTTCCGGCTCGAGGCCGCTTTCCCCTGAATCGGCGCCCGAGGATAGTATCTCGCCGCCAGCGGCGGAAGCACTCGCCACGGCCTTGCTACGCCAGGTATTTCCGCAGGAAGGCGAGCGTGCGGCTCCAGGCGAGATCCGCGGCCTCCTTGTTGTAGCGGGCGGCGTTGGTGTCGTTGTTGAAGGCGTGGTTGGCGCCGGGATAGACGAAGATCTCGTAAGTCTTTCCCGCGGCCTTAAGCGCGGCCTCGTAGGCGGGTATGCCGGCGTCGATGCGCTCGTCGAGGGCGCCATAGTGCAGCAGCAGCGCCGCCTTGATCGCGGGCACCTTTTCGGCAGGGGGCTGAGGGCCGTAATAGGCGACGCCGGCGATCAAGTCCGGTTCGGCCACCGCGAGCGCGTTCACCTGCCCGCCGCCCCAACAGAAGCCGACCGCGCCGACCTTGCCGTTGCCATTGGGCCGCCCCTTCAAGAATGCAACCGCCGCTCGGCTGTCCGCCAAAACGTCCTCGACCTTCAGCGTGGCGAACATCGCCGCGGCCTTGTCCTCGTCCTCGGGCGTGCCACCGATCGGGCCCAGATAATCGACCGCGAGTGCCACAAAGCCCTCGGCACCAAGGCGGCGGGCCACGTCCTTGATGTGCGGATTGAGGCCGCGGTTCTCGTGGATCACGACGACGGCACCGTGCTTGCCAGCAGCCTTGGGCGTGACGAGATAGCCTCTGAGGCCGGCGATGCCGGGGATTGCGACCGTCTCGGTCGAGATGCGTGGATCGGCCTCCGCCACGGTCTCGGCGCGCGCATAGTCGTTCTGGAGCAGGGAGAGGATGGCATTCGCCGCAGCGGCACCACCCGCGAGCACCGCGAGGCGGTCGAGGAAGGTGCGGCGGCTCACGAAGCCGTGCGTATAGCGGTCGAAGAGATCGATGAGGCGCTGGTCCATGACGGGTACCCCTCAGCGGATTTGAGCATCCATTTTACGATAGGGTACGCCCAACCTTGGCCGCCATGCCCGCGGTATCACGATTGCGTCATGCCGCCGGCCGGCGCCCCGCGCGGCTGCCGCGGCGGAAGCGGTCGAGATAGGTCGGCAGCACCAGCTCGAGCGCGGTGGGCACGATCCCGAGCTCGGCGAGGCCGGGAGCGCCCGCGGAGACGACGGTGTCGCGCTGCAGGAGCTTCACCTGATCGCGCGTCAGCGGCGCCTTGGGCAGGCATTCGAGGAAGCGCGCCTCGAAGCTCGCGAGGCCGTAAGGGAGATTGACGAGCGCGCGCTTGCGGCCGATCTCCCGCAGCAGCAGCTCCATGAGCTCGCGGAAGGAATAGGCCTTGGGTCCGCCGAGCTCGTAGGTCTTGCCCTGCGCATCGCTGCGCTCGAGCGCGGCCACCGCCGCGTCCGCGACGTCGCCGACATAGACGGGCTGGAAGCGCGTGGTGCCGCCGCCGATCAGCGGCAGCGCCGGCAGCAGGCAGGCCATGGCGCCGAAGCGGTTGAAGAAGGCGTCCTCCGGCCCGAAGACGAGCGAGGGGCGGAGGATGGTGGCAGCCGGGAATGCGGATTTCACCGCCGCCTCGCCCGCGGCTTTGGAGCGCGCGTAAGCCGCGGGTGCCGCGGCCTCGGCGCCGATCGCGGAGAGATGGACGAAATGCCTGGCGCCCGCCGCCGCCGCGAGCCGCGCGAGGAGCGCCGGGCCGCGGTGATGCACGGCATCGAAGCGCTGCCGGCCACGCTCGTAGAGGATGCCGACGGAAGAGACGACGGCCTCCGCGCCCGCGAGCGCCCGCGCGAGCGCCGCCTCGTCGTTGAGATCGGCGTCGACGAGCGCCACCTGCCCCACGTCGCCGAAGGGTTTCAGGAACAGCGCCTCGCTTGCATGACGGCTCACCGCGACGACGACGGCGCCGCGCTCGGCGAGGCGCTTCACCACGTAGCGGCCGATGAATCCGGAGCCGCCGACCACCACGATGCGCCGATTTCGCATGGAGTTCCCTGCCTCCGCTCGATGACGACGGCCTCTATACACCAGGAGCGGCCCCCGGCGGTAGACGACGCCGGCATTGACATCGGCCGATGGCGCCCCTAATCCAAGGCCCCGGCCTGCCCAGATGGCGGAATTGGTAGACGCGCAGGTTTCAGGTACCTGTGGCCGCGAGGTCGTGGAGGTTCGAGTCCTCTTCTGGGCACCACCGGCTCTCTCTCAGAGGCGAGGCCCCGTCTGAGCATCCATCTTCATCGCGGCGATCTTCCCGCGGGCCTTTCCTGGGGCGAGGCGGTCGCGGTCGACACCGAGACCATGGGTCTCAATCCCGCGCGCGACCGGCTCTGCCTGGTGCAGCTCTCCGCGGGCGACGGCGTCTGCCATCTCGTGCAGATCGCGCCGGGGCAAAGCGCCGCACCCAACCTGACGGCGCTCCTCGCCGACTCCAAGGTCCTCAAGCTCTTTCACTTCGCGCGCTTCGATCTCGCGATCCTGAAGCACAGGTTCGGCATCATGACCGCGCCCGTCTATTGCACCAAGATCGCGTCCCGCCTCGTGCGCACCTTCACCGACCGCCACGGGCTCAAGGATCTCGCGAAGGACCTCCTCAACGTCGAGCTCTCGAAACAGCAGCAATCCTCGGATTGGGGCGCCGACGAGCTCACACCAGAGCAGCTCAAATACGCGGCGGCGGATGTCCTCTACCTCCACCGCCTCAAGGCCCGGCTCGACGAGATGCTCGCGCGCGAGGGGCGGACGGCGCTCGCGGAGGCCTGCTTCCAATTCCTCGCGACCCGGGTCGAGCTCGACCTCCGGGGCTGGCCGAACGAGGACATCTTCGCGCACTAATTCATTGAACTCGCAGCGAAGGCCGATACTATGGCGGGGGTCGCGGCGGCGGATTCATTGACCTTTCGGGGATGCCCGGCCATAGTGCGGCCGTAAAACCCGCCCGAGGGCGCGCTCTTGCGCCGCTGCAGGGGAGAGACCGAACCGGGGAGCTCGCCTTCGCTGGGCGTGCCGGTCCGCACGAACAAGATGGCAACCTTAACCAAGACCGCCGCATCCGCAGAGCACGTCGAGGCAGCGCGCCGCGTCCTCCGCGCTGAGATCGAGGGGCTGCGCGAGCTCGCCGACGGACTCGACGGCGCCTTCGCCGAGGCGATCGAGACCCTCGCGGCGATCCCGGGCCGCGTCATCGTCACGGGCATGGGGAAGAGCGGCCACGTCGCGCGCAAGATCGCCTCCACCTTCGCCTCGACGGGGACGCCCGCCTTCTTCGTCCATCCCGGCGAGGCGAGCCATGGCGATCTCGGCATGATCGCGCAGGGCGATGCGGTGCTCGCTCTCTCCAATTCCGGCGACACTGCCGAGCTCGCGGACATCGTCGCCTATACGAGACGCTTCGGCATCCCCTTGATCGCGATGACCCGCCGCTCCGAGAGCACGCTCAGCGAGGCCGCGGACGTCGCGCTCGTGCTGCCGCAGAGCGCCGAGGCCTGCCCCATGGGGCTGGCGCCCACGACCTCCACGACGATGATGCTCGCCTTGGGCGATGCGATCGCGGTGGCGCTCCTCGACCGCAAGGGATTCTCCGCGGACGACTTCCAGCTGCTGCATCCCGGCGGCCAGCTCGGACGCCGGCTGCTGCGCGTTGCCGACATCATGCACGCGGGCGCGGCCATGCCGCTCGTGCCCGCGGGCAGCGTCATGGCCGAGGCGATCCTGGTCATCACGGAGAAGAGCTTCGGCTGCGCCGGCGTCGTCGACGCCGCGGGCCGGCTCATCGGCATCGTCACCGACGGCGACCTCCGCCGCCACATGGGCGAGGCGTTGCTCGCGACCCGCGTCGAGGCCGTGATGACGCCGACGCCCAAGACGATCCGGCCGCAGGCGCTCGCCGCGGAGGCGCTGGGGCAGATGAACTCGCAGGCGATTACCAGCCTCTTCGCGGTCGACGAGGCCTCGCGCCCCTTGGGCATCCTCCACATCCACGATTGCCTGCGCGCTGGGGTCGCGTGAGCGCCGAGCCGGAACTCGCGCAAGCAACGCCCACGGCCGCGCGCAGCTTCGGCGCCAAGACCACGCTCGGCCGCCGCCGCCGCGCCGCGCAGTCGATCCACCGCTACAGCCGCTTCGTCACGTGGATGCGGCGGATGCTGCCGGCGGTCGCGGTCGGGCTCCTCCTGCTCGTCGCGGCCTGGCCTCGGCTTCAGACGGCGATGGACCGGCTCAAGGCGCGTCTGCCGCGCCTCGACGTGAGTCAGGCCGGCGATCTCCGCATGGTGAACCTGCGCTACACCGGCTACGACAAGCACGGCCAGCCCGTGACCATCACCGCGGAGTCCGCGCGCCAGCGCCCCAGCGGCAAGGACGACCTCGTCGAGCTGCAGGCACCCAAGGCGGACCTCACCACGCAGAACGGCACCTGGATCGCGGTCACGGCCGAGACCGGCATGTATCAGCCGACCGAGCAGCAGCTCGACCTCTTCGGCAACGTCGAGCTCTTCCAGGACAAGGGCAATTCCTTCCGCACCGACAGCGCCCACGTCGACATCGCGAAGGGTACCGCCGAGGGCAATGACGCCATCGAGGGCAACGGCCCCTTCGGCGACATGCGCGCGGAGGGCTTCCGCATCGAGGAGCGCGGGGACGTGATCCGCTTTCTCGGGAGGTCCTCGGTCGACGTCAACCCGCGCGAGGCCAAGGAGAAGCCGTGAGGCTCCCTTTGCTCCTGTTGTCCTTGCTGCTTCTCCCGGGCCTGGCCTCCGCCGAGGCGGCGGCGCCGCAGGGACAGAAGCCCGGCGCGGGCCTCGGCTTCGACTTCGGCAAAGGCGAGGGCGGCAAGGCCGTCCACGTCGAGGCCGACCAGGGGATCGAGTGGCGGCAGAGCGACCGCGTCTACATCGCCCGCGGCAACGCCAAGGTGACGCGCGGCAATGCCACGGTCCATGCCGACACGCTCACCGCGCATTACCGGCCGGCGAAAGCCGCCGCCGGGAAGCCCGCCGATACGAGCGACGATCCCGCGGCGGGCACCGAGATCTACTACGTCGAGGCCGACGGCCACGTGCGCTTCGAGACCGAGACCCAGACCGTGACGGGCGACCGCGCGGTCTATGATCTCGACCAGGCGACGGTCGTCGTCACCGGCAAGGACCTGAAGCTCGTGACGCCCAAGGATACCGTCACTGCACAGGACAGCCTCGAATGGTGGGACCAGAAGCAGCTCGCCGTCGCACGCGGGAACGCGACGGCCGTGCGCGAGGGCAAGCGCGTGACCGCCGACGTCCTGATGGCGGAGGTTGAGCGCGACGAGAAGGGCGGGCAGCACATCTCGCGCATCGACGCGCAGGGGAACGTGGTGCTCGTCGGCAAGGACCAGGTGGGACGCGGGGATTCCGGCGTCTACAACGTCGAGACCGGGATCGCGACGCTCGTCGGCCACGTCAGGCTGACGCGCGGAGAGAACGAGCTCCGCGGCAACTATGCCGTGGTCGACCTCAACAACAACCTGGGCCGCTTGCTGGGCTCGCCGCCGAGCGACACGCTCACGGGTGGCAGGCCGCAGCGCGTCGAGGGCCTGATCGTACCGCGCCAGGGAACGGCCCCGGGCGCACCTAAGAAGTAGCCCGACCGCAATGGAGCATCTTCGATGAGTGAGAGCGAGACCGAGAACCGGCCCGAGATCCGGCTCGTCACGGACAATTCCGGCCTCGTCGCGAGCAATCTCGGCAAGACCTTCAAGCGCCGCCCGGTGCTGCGCGACGTCAACATCCGCGTGCAGCGCGGCGAGGCCGTGGGCCTGCTCGGGCCCAACGGCGCGGGAAAGACGACCTGCTTCTACATCATCACCGGCCTCATCTCGCCGGACGTCGGCACGATCGCCCTCGACGGACAGGACATCACGGATCTCCCGATGTACCGCCGCGCGCGGCTCGGCATCGGCTATCTGCCGCAGGAGGCCTCGATCTTCCGCGGCCTCACGGTCGAGAACAACGTGCGCGCGGTGCTCGAGGTGGTGGAGCCCGCGCGCGAGGTGCGCGAGGCGATGCTCGACGAGCTCCTGGCGGAGTTTCGCATTAGCCATCTCCGCCGCGCGCCGGCGATGGGCCTCTCCGGCGGCGAGCGCCGGCGCGTCGAGATCGCCCGTGCGCTCGCGACGCAACCGCATTTCATCCTGCTGGACGAGCCGCTCGCGGGCATCGATCCGATCGCGCTCGGCGAGATCCGCGCCCTCGTCGCCCATCTCAAGGACCGCGGCATCGGCGTGCTCATCACCGACCACAACGTCCGCGAGACGCTGGAAATCGTCGACCGCGCCTACATCCTCCACGAAGGCCGCGTCCTCATGGAGGGCAAGCCCACGGAAATCGTCGCCGACGAGAACGTCCGCCGCGTCTACCTCGGCGACCGATTCAGTCTCTAGGCTT
>DATKNV010000141.1:0-21447 GCA_035541215.1 Allostellaceae bacterium
TCCACGGTCGCATCGGCCTTGCTGTAGAGCGCTTGGCGCCCCTCGAGGATCTTGCGCAGATCCTCCATCGCGGCCTCGTTGTCGGCCATCGGGCGGAAATCGCCCTGCGCGACGACCCGGCTCATGTGCTCCGCGGGCTTCGCAGTGAGCCACACCGTGAAGCACGCCGAGAGCAGCAGATCGAAGGTGCCGGGCTCGGAGACCAGGCTTCCGCCGGTCGCGATCACCGCGCGCTCCTGCGATTCGATCACGCTCTCGAGCGCGCGGCGCTCCTGGCGGCGATAGGCGCTCTGGCCGTAGAGATCGAAGAGCGTCGCGAGCGTCATGCCGGAGATGCGCTCGATCTCGCGGTCAAGCTCGATGAAGGGGACGCCGAGCTTCTTGGCAAGCCGCGCGCCCAAGGTGGATTTGCCGGCGCCGCGGAGCCCGATGAGGGCGATGCGATGCCGGCGCTCGCGCTCGACCGCTGCGCCGAAGGATGAGGCGAGCAGCTTTCGCGCCTCCGCGAGCTCGCGGGGATCGAGCCGGGCCAGCGACTGCACCAGGAGCGTGAACTCCACGGGATGCTCCGGCCCCTCGCGCACGAGATCGGCGAGCGGCAATCCCATCGCCTGCGCCACCTGACGCAAGAGGATGATCGAGATGTTACCGTGGCCGCTCTCGAGCTGCGCCAGATAGCGCTCGGAGACGTCGGAATCCCGTGCGAGAATCTTGCGCGTCATGCCGCGCCGCGCGCGCGCCTCGCGCACACGCTCCCCGAGCTGGCGCAGAAACTCCGCCTCGCCGTTCTGCGAAACGCGCTGCGCGATTGCGGAGGAGCCGGGTGCTGGGTTTGCGGCCATATGTATTATGATGCTTGCTTGGCGTCTGACATGCATTATAGTGACTTTAGGGTGGGCGTCTAGTGCCGGCGAGCGGAGGAGGCGGGGTTGGCGGGAACATTGACGATCCTGGTGGGCACAATGACCGGCACCGCAGAGCTGGTGGCCGACGAGGTCAAGGATGCCGCGGCGTCCGAGGGCCTCGAGGCCGAGGTGCTCGCGATGGACAAGCTCACGTCAGCGGTCTTCGAGCGCGAGGGGCCCTTCCTCATCTGCACCTCGACCTACGGCCAAGGCGACGTTCCCGACAACGCCCGGGATTTCTTCGCCGCGATCGAGGCGCAAAAGCCCGATCTGAGCGCGGTGCGCTACGGCGTGATCGCGCTCGGCGACCGCACCTATGCGCAGACCTTCTGCTTCGGCGGCAAGCGCTTCGACAAGCTCCTCGCGAGCCTCGGCGCCGAGCGCGTCGGCGAACCGATGCTGCACGATGCGAGCGCCGGAACCATTCCCGAGGAAGTGGCGGTGGAATGGATCCGCGAATGGATCGCGCATTTTCGCCTGAGGCAGGAGGCCGCATGACGCCGGAGGCTTTCGCCGCGCTCATCGCCGAGGTCACAGCGGATATCGCCGGCAAGCCTCTCGACGCGGGCCTCGACGCCGAGCTCAACCGCCGATTCCCGCCGGAAGGCGAGACGTTCCGCGCGATCAGAGCGGCCTGCGAGAGCGCCATCGCCGCGGGCTGGATGTGCAGCCGCGAGGCCCAAGGCATCAAGTACGGTCGCGTGGTGAAGCCCGGCGCCGAGACGCACGGCTTCAGCGTCGATGTCGTGGAGATGGCGGACTTCGCGGGTCCGCATCATCGCCATCCCAACGGTGAGATCGACATGATCATGCCGCTGACGCCCGGCGCGGAGTTCGACGGCCGCGGGGCCGGTTGGCTCGTCTACGGCCCCGGCACCGCCCATCGTCCGACGGTCGCGAAGGGCCGCGCCCTCGTGCTCTACCTACTGCCGGCGGGCGCGATCGAGTTCACGCGGGGCTAAGGAATCCCCGTTCCAGGATCTTCGGCCCATCGCGCATCACTTGTACGATGGAAACATAAATGTTACCTAATTCGGCGTGGGATTTACGATTCTCGAGTACATTTGTGCCGACGGCAGCAACCCGTTCCGAGCGTGGTTCTCCCGCTTGGACGCTCAAGCCGCGGCCAAGATCCAGGCAGCGGTGCTTCGCTTGGAAATGGGCAATACGTCGCGTGTGAAATGGCTTGGCCCGATCGGCGAATATCGAATTGACTGGGGGCCTGGCTATCGAATTTACCTCGCGCGCGATGGGCGCGTCGTAATCGTGCTGCTTGGCGGGGGCACGAAGAAGCGGCAGCAAGCCGACATCGAGCGGGCATTGATGCTTGCGGCCGAGTATCGAGCGAGAAGGGCTGCGCTTCGCCGCGGCGGATCGACTGAAAGGTAGACTATGCCGTTGACACGCGATTTCAGGGAAACGGTTGTGGAGCGCATACAACACGACCCTGCCTTTGCCAAAGCACTTCTGGACGAGGCGGCAACACTGTTCCTCAACGGTGAGCCAGAGACCGCGCGGATGATCCTGCGCGATCTCGTGAACGCGACCATCGGCTTTGAAGGGCTCGCGGCGATGACGGCAAGGCCGAGCAAGAGTCTTCACCGTATGCTCTCCAAGAGCGGCAATCCCACCATGGACAATTTGGCCGCCATTTTTGAAGCGCTGCGCAAGAAGCTGCGGGTCGAAATGAAAGCGCGTGCGGTGAAGGCCGCTTGACCCGACCGGCAGCGGCATCGCGCTTGCCGCACGACCGCCACAACAATTTCGACGCCTTGCGTCTTCTCGCGGCGAGCGCGGTCATCTTCTCGCATGCGTTCCTGCTCGCGACGGGCGAGGAGACGGGGGAGCCGCTGATGCGGCTGACGGGCGGGCAGGCGATCCTCGGCGTCGTCGGCGTCTTCGTGTTCTTCGTGATCAGCGGCTATCTCGTCACGCAGAGCTGGGAGCAGACGGGCTCGCTCCCGCGCTTTGCCGCGAAGCGCGCGCTCAGACTCTATCCAGCCCTCGCAGCCTGCCTTCTTGTTCTCACCTTCGGGCTCGGTCCCTCGGTCTGCAGCCTCTCGGCGGGCGACTATCTCCGGGACGGCGGCACCTGGGATTTCCTGGGTTGGAACCTGCTCCTGCACACCGACCACAATTCTCTCCCGGGCGTGCGCTTCACCGATCTCGGGATCGGCACCATCGTCGATGGGCCGCTCTGGAGCTTGCCGGTCGAGGTCGCGATGTACGCGATGGTGGCGGGACTCGGCCTCCTGCGCCTCATCCGGCTTCCGGTCCTCGCGGCGCTCCTCGCACTCGGCCTCGTCTGCATCTGGTTCGACACCACGCGCTATTTCGACTTCATCGGCAGCGTCGGCTGGATGCTCGGCTTCTTCGTCATGGGCATGGCGCTTTACAGGCTTCGCGACGGCGCCATCATCGACGGCCGCCTGGCCTTGCTCGCGGTCGCGGGGCTCGTCGCGAGCGTGCCGCTCGGAGTCTTCATCCCGGTGTTCGCGGTCTGTGGCGGGTATCTCACGATCTATCTCGCGCTCCACCCGCGCCTTCCCGCGATCCCCGCCGCGCGTCTCGGCGATCTCTCCTACGGCCTCTACATCTACGGCTGGCCGGTCGAGCAGACCGTTCTCTATCTGCGGCCGGAGACCGGTCCGCTGATGTTGTTCCTGATCGCCTTTCCGATCGCGGCGGCGCTAGCGCTCCTTTCCTGGCATCTCCTGGAGAAGCGGGCGTTGCGGCTCAAGCCGAGGCGTGCACCGGAGTCGGCTCTCCAGGTGCAGGCACTATAAAGCCTATTTCTCTCAGGACATGCATCATACTGCTTGACGATCTCCTTTAACGGGCGGTACATCTGGGCAAAACTGCTGCAAAACTCCGGGCCAACCGGTGCTTCGGGAATAAGGGGAGGCAAGGCTGATGACCACGGCTCCGGCCGTCGCGGTGCCGCGGGACTTCAACGCCGCGGTCGATCTGATCGAGCGCAATCTCAAGGCGGGGCGCGCGGGCAAGCTCGCCTTCCGCGACGAGCGCACGAGCCTCACCTACGGCGAGCTCGCGGAGCGCGCCGACCGCTGGGCGAATGCACTCCGCGCGCTCGGAGTCGAGCCGGAGCAGCGCGTGCTGCTGATCCTCCTGGACACCGTCGACTTCCCGGTGGCGTTCCTCGGCGCGATCAAGGCGGGCGTGGTCCCCGTGCCCGTCAATACGCTCCTCACCACCGAGGACTACGACTTCATGCTCCGCGACAGCCGGGCCAAAGTGCTGGTGGTCTCGGCGGCGCTCTACGACAAGGTCGCGGGGATCGTCGGCCGGCAGCCAGCGCTCGAGCACGTCGTCGTCTCCGGCGAGGACGGGCGCGGACAGAAACGCTTCGCCGATCTCCTGGCGGCGGCGCCCGCGAAAGCCGCGGCTGCCGCGACCACCTCCGACGACATCTGCTTCTGGCTCTATTCCTCGGGCTCGACCGGCACGCCCAAGGGCGCGGTGCATCTGCACTCGCACCTCACGCTCACGGCCGAGCTCTATGCGAAGCCGATCCTCGGCATTCAAGAGAGCGACATCGTCTATTCCGCGGCCAAGCTCTTCTTCGCCTATGGGCTAGGGAACGCGCTCACCTTCCCGATGGCGGTGGGGGCGAGCGCGGTCCTGCTCCCCGAACGGCCGACGCCGCAGGCGGTCTCCCGCGTGCTCCGCGAGCAGAAGCCCACGATCTTCTATGGCGTGCCCACGCTTTATGCGGCGCTCCTTGCGAGCAACGATCTGCCGAGGCGCGAGGAGCTGGCGCTCCGGCGCTGCGTCTCCGCGGGCGAGGCGCTGCCGGAGGAGATCGGGAAGCGCTGGACCGAGCGCACGGGCGTCGAGATCCTCGACGGCATCGGCTCGACGGAGATGCTGCACATCTTCCTCTCGAACCGTCCCGGCGAGGTTCGCTACGGCACCACGGGGAAGCCCGTGCCGGGCTACGAGCTGCGGCTCGTGGGCGATGACGGCAAGCCCGTGGCGGTGGGCGAGCTCGGCGAGCTGCAGGTCTCCGGTCCCACGAGCGCCATATGCTATTGGAACCAGCGCGAGCGCTCGCGGCAGACCTTCCTCGGACCCTGGACGCGGAGCGGCGACAAATACGTCCAGGACAAGGACGGCTATTTCACCTATGGCGGCCGCACCGACGACATGCTCAAGGTCGGCGGCATCTACGTCTCGCCCTTCGAGGTCGAGGCGGCGCTGATGACGCACGAGGCCGTGCTCGAGGCCGCCGTCATTGGCGATCCCGACGAGCAGAGGCTCGTGAAGCCCCGCGCCTTCGTCGTGGTGAAGCCGGGCGTCAGGCCCGACGATGCGCTCGCGGAGGCGCTGCAAGCGCACGTGAAATCGCGGCTCGCGCCCTACAAATACCCGCGCTGGATCGAATTCATCGAGGAGCTGCCGAAGACCGCGACCGGAAAGATCCAGCGCTTCAAGCTCCGCGCCGGCAGGGCCGCGCACTGAAACCAGAAGGAAGGGAGAGGATCATGAGCAAGCAAGGCAAGACCGGGGCGAGCCGCCGCCGCGTCCTCGGGGGAATCGCGGCGACGGCCGGTATCGCCGCCGCGAGCGCATTCGTTCCCGCGCGCTTCGCGATCGGCCAGGCCGCGAAGATCAAGCTCGGCCTGATGCTGCCCTATACCGGGACCTACGCGGCGCTCGGCAAGAACATCGACGACGCGATGCGTCTCGCCATCGCCGAGGCCGGCGGCAAGCTCGGCGGCCGCGAGATCGAGTACGCGGTGGTGGACGACGAGTCCGAGCCCGCCAAGGGCACCGAGAACGCGAACAAGCTCGTCACCCGCGACAAGGTCGATTTCCTCATCGGGACCGTGCATTCCGGCGTCGCCGCGGCGATGGTCAAGGTCGCCAAGGACAACGACACCATGCTGATCATCCCCAATGCCGGCGTCGACGCCGCGACGGGCGCGCTCTGCGGACCCAACATCTTCCGCACCTCCTTCTCGAACTGGCAGCCGGGCTTCGCCACGGGCAAGTTCGCCGCCGATCGCAAATGGAAGCGCGCGGTGGTGATCTCCTGGGATTACGCCGCGGGCAAGGAATCGACCGGCGGCTTCAAGGACGGCTTCACCGCGGGCGGCGGCACGATCGAGAAGGAGCTGTTCCTGCCCTTCCCGCAAGTGGCGTTCCAGCCGCTCCTCACGGAGATCGCCTCGATCAAGCCCGACGTGGTCTATGCCTTCTACGCGGGCGGCGGCGCGGTGAGCTTCGTCAAGGACTACTTCGCGGCGGGCTTGCGCAAGACCATTCCGCTGGTGGGGCCGGGCTTCCTCACGGACGGCACGCTCGAGGCGCAGGGCGAGTCCGCGCAAGGCCTCGAAACCGCGCTCCACTACGCGGACGACCTTCCCAATCCCAAGGACAAGGAATTCCGCGCCGCCTTCAAGAAGGCGACCAATCGGGACGCCGACGTTTACGCCGTCCAAGGCTACGACACGGGCCAGCTCCTCGTCGCCGGTCTCGCGGCGGTCAAGGGCGACGTGGGCGCGCGCAAGGACCTCGTGGCCGCGATGGAGAAGGCCACCATCGACAGCCCCCGCGGCAAGTTCACGCTCTCCAAGGCCCACAACCCCGTGCAGGATTTCTACCTGCGCAAGGTGGAGGGCACCCAGAACAAGTACGTGAGCGTCGCCGTGAAAGCCCTCAGCGATCCCGCCAAGGGCTGCAAGATGGCGTGAGAAAGCTGTCAGCCGTCAGCTATCAGCTGTCAGCTTTCGGCCGAGCGCCGCCGGAGAATGGCGGCGCCCTCGTCAAGCTTGTCCCCGCCATGACGCCTCGCCGCTCGATCGGGCCGCCGGTTTTTAGCTGACAGCCGACAGCTGAAAGCCGATAGCTAATACCCGATGTCCGACAGCGTTCTCTTCTTCCTCATCCAGGTCCTGAACGGCGTGCAGCAGGGCCTGTTGCTGTTTCTGCTCGCGAGCGGCCTCACGCTCATCTTCGGCATCATGGGCATCATCAACCTCGCCCATGGCAGCTTCTACATGATGGGGGCCTATCTCGCCTTCTCGCTGACGGAGCTCACGGGGAATCTCTGGCTCGCGATCCTCCTGGGCATTCCCGCGAGCGTCGCCGTCGGGCTCGTGCTGGAGCTGCTGCTCTTCGCGCGCCTTTATCGCCGCGACCACCTCTATCAGGTGCTGCTGACCTACGGTCTCATCCTGATCATGGAGGAGCTGCGCAGCCTTCTCGTCGGCGACGACGTGCACGGCGTTGCTAAGCCGAAGTTCCTGGATTTCTCGATCCCCCTCACCGACACGCTCTCCTACCCCGCCTACCGGCTGATGATGTCGGGGGTCTGCCTCGTCGTGGCGCTCGCGATGGCGCTGGTGATCCGGCGCACGCGGCTCGGCATGACCATCCGCGCGGGTGCGGCCAATCGCGAGATGGTGTCCGTGCTCGGGATCGACATCGGTCTCGTCTACCGCGTGGTCTTCGCGCTCGGCGTGGCGCTCGCGGCCTTCGCGGGCATGATCGCGGCGCCCGTGGCCTCGGTCTATCCGGGCATGGGCAACCAGATCCTCATCATCTCCTTCGTGGTGGTCGTGATCGGCGGCATCGGCTCGATCAAGGGCGCCTTCCTGGGCTCGCTGCTGATCGGGCTCGCCGACACCTTCGGCCAGGTCTATGCGCCGCAAATCTCGGGGATGACCGTCTACATGCTCATGGCGGCCGTTCTGCTCTGGCGGCCAGCGGGCCTTTTCGGCCGGGCCTGAGATGCGCAGGTCTTTTCTCCTCCTCGGCGCCGCCGCCCTCGCGCTTTTCCCGCTGGTTGGCGGCGCCTTCTATCTCCAGCTCCTCGGCAAGATCATGCTGATGGCGATCTTCGCCATGAGCCTCGACCTTCTCGTGGGCTTCACGGGCCTGGTGAGCCTCGGCCATGCCGCCTTCTTCGGCATCGGCGCCTACGCGCTCTACCTGCTCTCGCCGGAATACGATGCCGCCGATTTCTGGGTCTCGGCCCCGATCGCGGTCGGTGCCGCGGCGCTGGCGGCGCTCGCGATCGGCGTCCTCGTGCTGCGCACCTCCGGCGTCTACTTCATCATGGCGACGCTCGCCTTCGCGCAGATGTTCTTCTACTTCGCGACCGGCTCGAAGCTGCTCGGCGGCTCCGACGGCGTCTCCATCAACGTCCGGCCCGATCCCACGGTCCTCGGCTGGACGCCCTTCGACCTCGGCAATCGCATGCAGTTCTACTACGCCGCGCTCGCGGCGATGCTCGCGACCTATTTACTGCTGCGGATGGTGCTGCGCTCGCTCTTCGGTCATGCGATCCAAGGCATCCGCGCGAGCGAGCAGCGCATGCGCGCGCTGGGCTATCCCGTCTTCCGCTACAAGCTCGCGGCCTTCGCGATCGCCGGTGCGCTCGCGGGGCTCGCGGGCTATCTCAGTGCCGCGCAGTACGGCTCTGTCAATCCCGAGTTCTTCGGCTGGCAGATGTCCGGTACCGTCCTAATGATGCTCATCCTCGGCGGAATTGGGACGCTCTACGGGCCGATCCTCGGGGCCTTCGCTCTCACGCTGGTGCAGGAGCTCTTCGGCGAGCTGACCAAGCATTGGCTCCTGCCCATGGGCGTCTTCATCATTCTCGCGGTGCTGCTGCTCCCGCAGGGGATCGGCGGTCTCGCGCTTGCCTGGCGGAAACCGCAGCCGGAGCCTGTCGATGACTGAGCCGGTGCTGCGGACGGAAGCGCTCTCCAAGCGCTTCGGCGGCCTCGCCGCCGTGAGCGACGTGGCGCTCGACCTCCGGCACGGCGAGGTGCATGCGGTGATCGGCCCCAACGGCGCCGGCAAGACCACCCTCATCAATCTTCTCTCCGGCGACCTCGCACCGAGCTCCGGCAGCATCCTCTTCGAGGGGAGGGAGATCGCGGGGCTCGCCGCCGACCGGATCGCCCGGATCGGCATCGCCCGCAGCTACCAGCGCACCACCGTCTTCCGGGACTTCACGGCCTTCGAGAATTGCCGCCTCGCGGCGCAGGCGCGGCTTCCGAGCTCGATGCGCTTCGTCCGCCCGGCGCTCTCCAACCGCGGGCTCCGCGACACCGCGCTCCGCGCGCTCTCGCTGGTGGGCCTCGAGGCTGCCGCGGAGCGCAGGGCTTCCACCTTGAGCCACGGCGAGCAGCGGCAGCTCGAGATCGCGATGACCCTCGCAACCGCGCCGAAGGTGCTGCTGCTGGACGAGCCGCTCGCGGGGATGGGCGCGGAGGAATCCCGGCGCATGGTCGCGCTCATCGCGGCGCTCGCGGAGCGGCACGCGATCCTCCTCGTCGAGCACGACATGGACGCGGTCTTCTCGATCGCGCGGCGCCTCACGGTGATGGTGAACGGGCGCGTCCTCGAGAGCGGCACGCCCGCGGCGATCCGCGAGAGCCCGGCGGTGCAGGAGGCCTATCTCGGCGGCGCGGAGGCGCGGCCTTGAGCGGCGCCGCCCTCGTAGAGGCGACGGGCCTCCACACCTATTACGGCGACAGCCACGTGCTGCACGGCGTCGACTTCCGCGTGGCGCGCGGCGAGACCGTGGCGCTCATGGGCCGGAACGGCATGGGCAAGACCACGTTGCTGCGGAGCCTCCTGGGGCTCACGCCGCCGGCACGCGGAAGGGTCGCGGTCGACGGCCGCGACATGACCGGCGCGCGCCCGCACGAGGTAGCTCGCGCGGGCATCGCGCTCGTGCCGGAGGGCCGCGGCATCTTCCCGAATCTGAGCGTGCGCGAGCATCTCGTGATGGCCGCACGCCCCGGCCGCGGCGGCCGCAGTAACTGGACGCTCGAGCGCGTGCTCGCGACCTTTCCGCGCCTCGCGGAGCGGCTCGACCACGGCGGCGCGCAGCTCTCCGGCGGCGAGCAGCAGATGCTCACCATCGGCCGGGCCCTCACGACCAATCCCGATCTCCTGATCCTCGACGAGGCGACGGAGGGTCTGGCGCCGCTGATCTCGCGGGAGATCTGGGCGGTGCTGCGCGCGATCCGCGCGACGGGGATGGCGGCCGTCATCGTCGACAAGAACCACGCCGCCGTGACGGCGGTCGCCGACCGCGCGGTGATCCTCGTCAAGGGCCGCGTGGTCTTCACGGACACTGCCGCTGCGCTCCGGGCACGGCCCGATGTGCTGCAGCGCCATCTCGGAGTGTGACCCGCCCATGTCCTTCGTCACCCTGCGGGGTCACCGCATCGAGGTCGAGGGTATCGGGGCGACGCGCCCCGGCGCGCCGAGCCTGATTTTCCTGCACGAGGGGCTGGGCTCGGTCGCGCTTTGGCGCGATTTCCCCGCGAAGCTCGCGGCGGCGACCGGCGCCGCGGCGGTCGTCTATTCCCGCTACGGTTACGGCAAATCCGATCCGATCGCAAAGCCGTACGCGCCGGACTACATGCACAAGGAGGCGCTCGAAGCCCTGCCGGAGCTCCGCGAGAAGCTCGGCATCGAGAATCCGATCTTGATCGGGCACAGCGACGGCGCCTCGATCGCTCTCATCCATGCCGGAGCCGCGCGCTGGCCGGTGCGCGCGCTCATCCTCGAGGCGCCTCACGTCTTCGTGGAGGACGTGACCATCGCCAGCATCGAGGCCGCGAAGGAGACCTATCGCTCCACCGACCTTCGTGCCCGCCTCTGTCGCTATCACGCCGATCCCGACAATGCGTTTTGGGGCTGGAACGACATCTGGCTCCATCCGGACTTCCGGCGCTGGAACATCGAGGACGTGCTGCCGGGCGTGCGCTGTCCGGTGCTGGCGATTCAGGGTGCGGATGACGAGTACGGCAGCTTGGCGCAGCTCGACGCCATCGAGCGGGGCGTCGGCGGGCCGTTCGAGCGTCTCGAGCTGCCGCGTTGCAAGCACTCTCCGCACCGCGACCAGGAAGCGGCGACGCTCGCGGCAATGGCGGCGTTCATCGCGCGGGTTTAGAGAGGAAGGTTTTCGCGCAGTGGACGCGGGGGATGCGCAGAGGACGCGGGGGATAGGATCAATAGGAATCCAGTGCGTCCCCTGCGCATCCTCCGCGTCCTCTGCGCGATTCTAAAGTCGGCTTCGATCCGCCAGCACCACCTCTTCCGGCGGCGGATCGCTGTGCAGACGCTCGACGAGTTCCGCGCGGTGAGTAAGACACGCGCGCTGGTTCAGGTAGCCCTTGTCCGTGATCTCGCCGCGGTCGATCGAAGGCGGCTCGGTCATCAGGAGCGCGCGGCCGATGCGTTGGCTGCTGCCGGTAGCGGCGGCGTTGAGGCGGCGGAGACCCTCGGCCAGCGCCGCGCGCACCGCGGGCTCGCGCACGAGCGTCGCAAGGGGCGCGTCCTTCGGGAGATGCGGGCAGAGGGAGCGGCAGCCCGCGAGGCTCGGGAACATCAGGAGGCCCGCCTCGTCGCGGTCGTGTCCCGTGAGAACGCCGTCCTCCATCAGGGGCGCGCAGGCCGCGATCGCGGCGACGCGGAGCGCGCCGACGCTCACCCAGCTTCCCGTGGAGAGCTTGAAGTTCTCGGCGATGCGGCCGTCGAAGACGAGGCCGCGCGTGGGATCGCGGGGGTCCTCAAGACGCATCGCGTCGCCGGGGCAGTAGAAGCCCTCCGCGTCGAAAGCCTGCTCGGTGAGGTCGGGCCGCCTGAAATAGCCGGGCGTCACGTTGGCGCCGCGCACGCGCACCTCGAGGCGGCCGCCATTCGGCACCAGCTTCAGCTCCCAGCCCGGCGCGGGGACGCCGACGTTGCCCGCGCGCGCGATCGGATAATGCACGGAGGTCGCCATCGGCGCGGTCTCGGTGGCGCCCCAGGCGGAGATCATCGGCACGCGGCGCCCCAGCACCTTTTCCGAGAGCCGCTCGATCCGCTCCCAAAGGCTCTGCGGCAAGGCCGCCGCCGCATAGAAGACGGCGTCGAGCTCGCGGAAGAAATTCTCGGCGAGCCCGCTGTCGCGCTCGAGATGGTCGAGCAGCATGGCGTAGCCGCGCGGCACGTTGAGGTAGAGCGTCGGCGACACCTCCTTGAGGTTCGCGGCCGTGCGCTCGATCAGCCCCGGCATGGGCTTTCCCTCGTCGATGTAGAAGGCGCCGCCGTTGCGGAGCACGAGATTGATGTCGTGGTTGCCGCCGAAAGTGTGGTTCCACGGCAGCCAATCCACCAGCACCGGCGGGCGCCGCGCGACGAAGGGCCAGACGAGCGCGATGCTCTCCTGGTTCGCGCAGAGCATGCGCTGGGTGTTGATGACGCCCTTGGGATCGCCGGTCGAGCCCGAGGTGAAGAGGATCTTGGCGACGGTGTCGGGGCCGACGGCGCGCGAGGCGGCCTCGAGCGCGGCGCCCGGCCCCGTGCGCAGCAGCGCCGAGATCGGGGTCGTGCGAAAGCCCGCGGGCGGGTTCTGGCTCACGACGATTTCCGCGAATTTGAGATTGATCGCCTTGAGCGCCTCGACGTAGCGCGCGCCGTCGGCCGCATAGACCATGCCGGGCTCGACGAGATCGGCGATGTAGCGCAGCTTTTGGAAATCCTTGGAGAGCAGGGAATAGGCCGTCGAGACCGGCACCGCCGGAACGCCCGCCTCGAGCGCGCCCAGGGTGAGGAGCGCGTGGTCGATCCCGTTCTCGGAGAGGATCATCAGCGGCCGCGCCGGCCCCAGCTCGCGCTCCAGGAGCGCCTGGCCGATCGCGCGCGCAGCGGCGCGGGCCTCGGCGTAGCCGATCCTGCGCCAGCTCCCATCGGCGCGGCGCTCCGCCAGGAAGGTGCGATTGGGCGCCCGCTCCGCCCAATGCCGCAGATAGTCGCAAGTGGCGCGCGGCAGCGGGCCCAGCTCGACCTCGGAGCGCAGCACCATGCCGCCATCCGGCAGCGAGCGCGCCTCGATCCGGGGCTCGGCGAAGAGAGAATTCGGCGCCGTCAAGGTTTCCTCCGCCGCCGACCTTAGCGCATCGCCGCGATTAAATCCCGCTTCCCGCGGGGAGAGGGAGAACGGGCATTCGAGTCCGCCTTGCACTATGATCCCCTGCAAAGAACATGAGGGGAGGGTTATGTCATGCTCGAGACCACCATCGCCGGGAGCCTGCCGAAGCCGTCCTGGCTTGCGAAGCCGAAGATGCTCTGGGCGCCCTGGGCGCAGGAGGGCGAGGCGCTCGCCGAGGCGAAGCGCGACGCGACGCTCCTCGCGCTCAAGCTCCAGGAGGACGCGGGGATCGACGTCGTCAGCGACGGCGAGCAGTCGCGCGTCCATTTCGTGCACGGCTTCCTCGCGGAGATCGAGGGCATCGACTTCGAGAAGAAAGTCACCATGGGCATCCGCAACAACCGCTACGAGGCGCAGGTGCCGACCGTGACCGCGAGGCTCCGGCGCCGCCGGAGCGTCCACCGCACCGAGGCCGAGCTCGCGCGCGCGCACACGAAGCGCCGGCTCAAGTTCACGCTGCCGGGCCCCATGACCATCGTCGATACCATCGCAGACGCCTTCTACGGCGACCGCGTCACCATGGCGATGGCGTTCGCGGAGCTCCTCAACGAGGAGGCGCGGGAGCTCGCGGCGATCGGCGTCGACGTGATCCAGTTCGACGAGCCCGCCTTCAACGTCTACATGCGCGACGTGAAGGACTGGGGCATCGCGGCGCTCCATCGCGCGATCGACGGCGTCGGCGCCAAGACGGCGGTCCACATCTGCTACGGCTACGGCATCAAGGCCAACATCGACTGGAAGCAGAGCCTCGGCGGCGAGTGGCGGCAGTACGAGGAGGTCTTCCCCGCGCTCGCCAAGAGCCGCATCGACCAGGTCTCGCTCGAATGCATCCACTCGAAGGTGCCGATCGAGCTATTGAAGCTCCTCGAGGGCAAGGACGTGCTCCTGGGGGCGATCGACGTCGCGAGCGACCAGATCGAGAGCTCGGAAGAGGTGGCCTCGGTGATCCGCGGCGCCATGAGGCTCGTGGCGCCCGAACGCATCCATCCCTGCACGAATTGCGGCATGGCGCCGATGGACATGCGCATCGCCGCCGGCAAGCTCGCGGCGCTCGCGCAGGGAGCCGCGATCGTGCGCCACGAGCTCGCCTATCGCCGCTGACACCAACGCGCCGCCGCTAGGCGGGCCGTCTCACCATCGGTAATAGGGCCCGCCCCAGACATAGGCGCCGCTGATGTAGGCGGGGTAATAGGGGTAGCCGTAATAGTAATAGGGCGGGGGATAGCCATAGGCGTAGGGATAGCCGTAACCGTAGGCATAGGCGGATTGCGGCGGCAGGTGGGGAACGCCGTTGCCGTGCGAGGCCATGCACTGGAGATAGCTCACGTCGTAGGCGTATTGGACGGAGCCAGCGGAGTAGGCCGCGGCGCCCGCGCCCCAGGCGCCGCCGAGGAAAAGCCCGCTTCCCGCGCCGATCGCGGCGCCCGCAGCCGGATTGCCAGCCGCGGCGCCGATCGCGGCACCGGCGGCAGCGCCGAGCACCGTGCCGAGCGCCGCGCTAAAGGCCATGCTCTGATTGGCCGCCTCCGTCGGCGAGGCGTAGCCGTTCGCCTGCAGCGCGTATTGCCGGCAAAGGCCGTCGTCCTGCTGAAAGACCTCGATGCTCTTGCCTTTACCGGGCATGGCCGCGACGCTCGGCCCCAAGGGCGGTCCCACGGCGCAGGCACCGAGAAGAAGCAGCGATCCCAAGACCGCGATGTATCGAGCAATGCGACGCATGGCACGCCTCCGGCGCGGCAGCTTTCGCACGTTAATCTGAGGCGCCCATGCGGCCTTTTCAACGCCAGCGCCCGGGGTTGCCATCGCGGCTTCAGCAACTAGACTGCGGCGGTCAGGTCCAGCGGACGGAGTCGATGAGCCGGCACGAGCTTTTCCCGCCGATCGAGCCATTTGCCTCGGGCATGCTGGCGCTCGATCCCCTCCACGTCATGTATTGGGAGCAGTCCGGCAACCCCGCGGGGCCGGCGGTCGTGTTCCTGCACGGCGGGCCCGGAGCGGGCGCCACGCCCACGCACCGGCGCTTCTTCGATCCCGACCACTACCGCATCGTTATCTTCGACCAGCGCGGCGCCGGCCGCTCGACGCCCTTGGGCGCGCTCGTCGACAATTCGACCGAGCATCTCGTCGAGGACATCGAGCGCCTGCGCGAGCATCTCGGGATCGAGTCCTGGATCGTCTTCGGCGGCTCCTGGGGCTCGACGCTGGCGCTCGCCTATGCGCAGACGCATCCCAGGCGCGTCCGCGCGCTGGTTCTGCGCGGCATCTTCCTCTGCCGGAAATCCGAGATCGACTGGTTCCTCTACGGCATCCGCACGGTCTTTCCGGAGGTCTGGCGGACCTTCGCGGGATTTCTGCCGGAGGAAGAGCGGGGCGACCTTCTCCGCAGCTACTACCGGCGCCTCACGAGCCCCGATCCCACCGTGCACATGCCGGCGGCGCGCGCCTGGAGCGTCTATGAAGGCGCCTGCTCGACCCTGATGCCGAGCCCGGACACGGTCGCCGCCTTCGGCGAGGACCGCATGGCGCTCGGTCTCTCGCGCATCGAGGCGCATTATTTCACGCATCACCTGCGCAGAAGCGGGAACGATCTCGTCGCGAATGTCGCCCGCATCCGCCAGATCCCCGCGACCATCGTCCAGGGCCGCTACGACATGGTCTGCCCGATCGTGAGCGCCGACGAGCTCGCCCGCGCCTGGCCCGAGGCCGACTATGCGGTCGTGCCGGACGCCGGCCATTCCGCCATGGAGCCGGGCATCCGCGCGCGCCTCGTCGATGCGATGGAGCGATTGAAGCGCTTGCTCTAGCCGCCCCTAGTTCTAATATGCATATGCTCGAAGCGGGCGGGGAGGGGGGAACATTGCGATTGAGATCGAGGCCGGCCGCGCTAGCGGCGGTGGGGGCAGTCGCGATTGCGGCGGGCCTATTGTGCGCGCCCTCCGGCGCGCTTGCGCAGGATCCCTATTACATTTCCGTCGGCGGCGGCATTTACGACTTCAACCGCACGCAAGTGGGCCAAGGGCGGCTCGAGCTGCGCTTCGCCGACAGCTTCCTCTACCTGAAGCCCATGCTGGGATTGCTGGTGACGACCGACAGGGCGGTTTACGGCTATGGCGGCCTGCGCCTCGATCTCTACTTGGGGCATCGATTCGTAGTGACGCCGAATGCGGCGCTCGGCGGCTATTATCGCGGCGACGGCATCAATCTGGGCGCGACGCTGGAGTTCAAGACCGGACTCGAGATCGACTACCGCTTCGACGACCATTCGCGGTTGGGCGTCGCGGTCGATCACATCTCCAATGCCGGGATCACCAAGCAGAACCCCGGCGCCAACTCAGCCCTCGTCTACTACTCCTTCCCCTTCGGCCCGATGGGCGAGGAACGCATTGCGCGGTGAGGGGGCACTCGCCTGAGGGTATTGACCGCGCTCTGCGATCCGGAGATTCAATGGAGCCGTGAAGCCCTGAGAGGCCGAGGTCGAGGATGAGAGCCACTCTTATTTGGGGAGCGCTCTTGGCGGCGGCGGCCGTGTTGGCGAGCCCGCTCGTCGCGCGCGCCCAGAGCTCGGATCCCTATGCCGCCGGCTAT
This sequence comes from Allostellaceae bacterium, assembly GCA_035541215.1. GTDB lineage: Bacteria > Pseudomonadota > Alphaproteobacteria > ATCC43930 > CGMCC-115725 > DASZHJ01. Next base: position 16,456 of record DATKNV010000141.1, read on the forward strand.
TGCGAGCCCCTGGCGGACACCAAGCTACTCTACACCAACCGCGGCTACCTCATCCTGCCGAAGCCGAAGGACGCGCCGTCCTTCTACTACAGCTATCTCATCCTCGGGACCGGCAAGAAGGTGGAGCGGCGCGGCCAGCTCATGTTCGACGACGGCGACGACCGCTGGGATTTCGACTCGCATCTGAGCACGCTCGAGCAGCTCTGGCCGTTGCGCCCGGACAAGCGCTTCGAGCTCGACCGCACCGAGCGCACGACCGGCATGAAGGCGCGGGTCACCTTCACCGTGCTCGGCCTCGAGCCGATCAAGGTCGAGCACACCGAGTACAAGAGCTGGAAGATCCGCCGCCTCGACCGCTACGAGGACGGCCACACCTTCGTGCAGTTCCTGTGGTATTCGCCCGAGCTCTGCACGCTCGCGGCCTTCACGGACTGGAAGAACCGCAACATCAAGCTGCTGCGCGTGCTGAAGCCCGGCGACAAGGATTACGCCCGCCCCATCGTGGTGAAGAACCGCAAGCTCTACTTCGCCGATACGAACGAGCTCGTGAAGTAGCGCGCTCGCCGCTTACCTCGCCATCGCCTGCTTGTAATAGCTGAGGTCGATGTAGCGGCTGGGGTCGGTGAGCTTCTTCTTGGGCTCGCCGTATTCGCTCCTGAGCGCGAGCACGGTCTTGACCCCGGCCGTGTCGATGCGCCCCTTCTTCAGCAGGCCGTGCTTGGGGTCGAGCATCACTCGGTAGGTATTCTCCGCGATCTCCGGCGTCATCGTCGCGATGTTCTTGCGCAGGAGCGCGATTGCCTCGGCCTTGTTCCGGGGGTCGTAGAGCCAGTCGATCCCCTGGACGTAGCCGCGGATGTAGCCCGCGAGCTCCTTGCGATGATCCTTGGCCCAGGAGCGCTGTACCGCCGCGACCAGGCCCTGGTAGTGGCCGAGAACGTCGATGGCGCCGCCGAGGTCGTGGAAGCCCTTCTCCTGCGCGATGAGCTCGAAGGGCGTGAAGAGCAGCGTCGCCGCGTGCTCCTTCTTCATGAGCGCCTCGAAGCGCTGCAGGCCGCCGCCCGCGCGGACGAGCGTGTAGTCCCCGGGCTTGAGCCCGCCCTTCTGCAGCATCTTCTGCAGCACGAAGGCATAGCCCGTGGTGAGCGCGTCCACCGAGAGCGCCTTGCCCTTGAGCTCCTTGTAGCTCTTGACCTCCGGCACCGAGATCACGTGGAGGAAGCCGTTGTCGCTCCCCATCACTGCCACGAGCTCGGCCTTCTTGGCCGTCGTCGCCTCGCCCTGGCCCTCGTCATAAGCGATCAGGTTGTCGATCGCGGTCATGGCGATGTCGAACTTGCCGTCGATGGTGTTGCTGAGCTGATAGGCCGAGCCCGGCGTCGGCGTGAGGTGCACCTCGACGTCGTTCGACGCGAAGAAGCCTTTCTCCTGCGCGACCCAGATCGGCCAATTGCTCCCGCCGGGGAAGACGATGACCTCGAGCGGCTTCTGCGCCTGAGCAAGCGCCGCCCCCGGCAGCAGAACGATCGCGGCCGCAAGCGCGCGGCCGAGCCAATTCCCAGTCCTCATGACGATTCCCCCTCATCGACTTTCTTGCGCCGTTGCCGCGCATTCTCGCGGATCGGTGGGGGCGGCGCAATGGGCGTTGCGCTCAGAGGAGGCCGTCGCGCCGGAGCTCTTTCTCGTAGGCCGCAAGCGTCTCGCCGATCAAACTTACGATCTCCTCGATCTCCGCCGCCGTCACGATGAGCGGCGGCGAGATCATGAGCCACTCCCCGTATTTGCCGTCCGCGGTGCGGCGTGAGTAGAGCGCGAGTCCCCGCTCGAGCCCGAGCTCGATGATGCGATAGACCGCCTGGGAGCGCGCGGGGAGGATCGCCTTCGTCTCCTTGTCCTGGACGATCTCGATCGCCATCAGCAGGCCCTTGCCCCTGACGTCGCCGAGGATGCGGCTCTGTCCTTGCAGGGCGACGAGGCGCTCGCACAGCAGCGCCCCCATCGCCTCGGCATTCGCCATCAGGTTCCGGTCGAGCATCTCCTGCACCACGGCGAGCCCGATCGCGCAGGAGAGCGGGTTCGAGGCATAGGTATGCCCGTGGAGAAACCCTCCGGCCTCCGCGACCGTCTCGACCATCGCCGCCGGCGCGAGGACTGCGCCCAAGGGCGTGTACCCCGCGGCGATCCCCTTGGCGAGCGTCACCATGTCGGGCCGGCCCGCGGGCCAATGGTCGGCGGCGAGGAACCTGCCGGTGCGGCCGGCACCGCTCATGACCTCGTCGTAGATCAGCAGCACGCCGTGGCGGCGGCAGATCTCGCGCACCGCCGTGTAATAGGCATCGGGCGCCACGAGCGCGCCGGTCGCGAGCCCGCCCACGGGCTCCATGATGAAGGCGAGCACGCTCTCGGGGCCCTCGCGGCGGATGGTCTCGTCGAGCGCTTGCGCGCAAGCCCGGGCGTGGCTCTCGGCGTCGTGGTTGGGCGGCAGGCGATAAGTCCAGGGCGCCGGCACCTTCGGCATGGTCTTCATGAGCGCGCCGAAGACCGCCGCCGATTGCGGATCGCCCGTCACGGCAGCGGCACCCAGCGAGGAGCCGTGATAGCCGGGCTCGCGCCCGATCACCTTCCAGCGTCCAGTCTCGCCCCTGGTGACGGCGTATTGCCGCGCGAGCTTGATCGCGGCCTCCGTCGCCTCGGAGCCGCCGGAGACGAAGAAGGCGCGCTCGAAGCCCTTGCCCGCGAGGCCCGTCACGAGATCGGCGAGGAGGATGTTCGGCTCGTTCTCGAAGACGGCGCGGCTTGCGAAGGCGACCTTCTTCGCCTGCGCGATCATCGCCTCGAGGACGCGCGGATTGCCGTGCCCGATGTTGCTGACGACCGGTCCCGAGGAGGCATCGATGTAGCGCCGACCCTCCGCGTCCCAGAGATAGATGCCCTCGGCCCGCGCGACCATCGGCCGCCGCGGCGCGCCCCGCTTCTGATAGAAGACCTGGACGGCGCCGCCATGGGCGGGGGGTGTACTCCTGGTATCGGGCATCTCGCTTGCTCCGGACGATGATTGCGTCAGTTGTGCTCGGCCAAGGTCATATCCGGGGGCCAATCGCCCTCCCAAAGTCCGAGCGGAAAGGTCGGCGGAGGGCCGCCGTCCTTCGCCTGGGTCGGATCGATCGCAAAGCTCTCGCCCGTCGCCTTCACCACGAGCACCGCGCTGTTGCGGACGTCCATGGTGAGCACGCTCCCGCCATGGGCGATGCCGCCGACGGTATGATGGACCAGCAGGCCTTCGCGCTCCAGCATGGTCATGTAGACCCAGGTGTTGATGGAGTCGTCGATGCAGTCGAGCTGATCGGAATCGCCGCCGAAGAACTCGCGCCGCTCCTCCTCGGTGGCGGCCATGCGCTGGCCCGTGAGGCGCTCCATCACGACGACGCCGTGCGCGATCTGCCGCCGCTCGCTGCGCGCATCGGGCGCGCTCGCGGCGACCGGCGCTATCGCTTCCGCCCATTCCTCGGGGCTCAGCGACACCCGCGCGATCGATTTGCATTCCCAGTGGTAGCAGGTAAAGAAATCCGCGGGCGTCGGCTGCCGCCCGCCATAGAGCGACTGATATTCGTTGAGATAGACGCTTTCGGGCGGAGGCGGCGAGCAACCGGCGGCGAGCGCGGCGAGCGCGACCGCAAGGAGGCCGCGGGCTAGCCGCGAGGCGTGGACCTGTCGCACCATTGCTCAGCCGATGTTCACGAGCGCCCCGCCATCGACGGGGAGCGCCACGCCGGTGATGAATTTCGCCTCGTCGGAGGCGAGGAAGAGCGCGGCGTTGGCGACGTCCCAGGCGGTGCCCATGCGTTTCCTCAGCGGCACGCGCGCGTCGCGCTCGGCGGCCACTTGGGCGCGGCTCTTGCCGCTGACGCGGGCCCTCGTGTCGACCGCCATCGGCGTGTCCATCAAGCCCGGCAGGATCACGTTGGCGCGCACGCCCCATTCCGCGTTCTGGATCGCCACCTGCTGCGTGAAGGCGACCATCGCGGCCTTGGTCGCCTTGTAGGCGACGAAGGGATAGTTCTCGAAGGCCGCGACCGAGGAGATGTTGACGATGGCGCCCCCGCGCTGGCGCCGCATCACCGGGATCGCGTGCTTGCAGGCCATGATGGTGCCGCGGAGGTTGATCGCCGCAATGCGGTCGAAGGCCGCCTCGGTGAGCTCGAGGAGCGGCGCGTCGCCGCCGGCGATGCTGACGCCGACGTTGTTGTGGAGGATGTCGAGGCGGCTCCAGCGATTGAGCGTCTCGGCGACGGCGGCGGCGAGGCTCGCCTCGCGCGTCACGTCCGCCTCGAAGGCAGCGGCCTCGCCGCCCTCTTTGCGGATTATCGCCACGGTCTCCTCGGCCGAGGCGATGTCGCGGTCGACCGCCAGCACCTTGGCGCCCTCGCGCGCGAAAGTGAGCGCGGTCGCGCGCCCGTTACCCATGCCTTCGCCGGGGCTCTGCCCGGCGCCGACGACCATCGCGATCTTTCCCTCAAGGCGCATGCGGTTCCTCTCGAAGCGCGAGTGACGGGGCGCTCACCTTAGCGGGTCGCCGCGCGACACAAAATCGTGAATGCGGGCGAGGCCGCCTGCGCCCAATTCGGATGAACCCCGGCGGCGGCACGCTCGTCTCATAGCCGAGCGATCCAAAGCACCTCCGGAGGACATCTCAATGAGGGTTCGTACGCTGTCACTCGCGCTTGCCGCCGCCGTTGCGCTTTGCGCCGCCGTTCCCGCGGCCCATGCCTGCTCCCGCGAGGAGGCGATCCAGAAGATGGGCGCGGTCGCAAACGGCCTCGGCCAGAAGCTCGCGCAGGCGAAGACGCCCGACGAGACCCAGAAGATCCAAACCGGCTACGTCCGGCTCAACGAGGGCGGCGACGCCATGGGCAAGCAGGACTTCGACAAGGCCTGCTCCATCTACGACAGCATCGCCAAGGATTTCGACCTGAAGTCCTGAGGCCCTGCTGC